>NZ_JAMYQI010000014.1:0-171672 GCF_040320805.1 Mesorhizobium sp. M0615
AAAAACCCCACCCAAAAACTCTCTCGCTTTCTTCTTGGCTTTTTTTTACCTCCCCCCGCGCTTCCCCCCCCCTCCGGCCCCGCCGCCCGGCCCCCCCCCCCGGGGGGGGGCGGCCGCGCTCCATAGCCTTCTGATTTCGCTCTTTTTCCTGTTCTCCACCGCCCACGCCGACGCCCTCGAACTAAAGCCCTACAAGGATGACCTCTTCGCCTATCCGGCGACGCTCTCTTCGTCTGACAAAGGCGCCTACACCGTCATCGACTATCGCGAGATGCGCGACATCAACGACCGCGACGAAGTGCCGGAAAAGCGCGTGCAGGCTAAGTATACCGACACCGGCGTGCGCAAGGTGCAGCGGGATTTGATGCTGAAAACCGATGCCGGCGATGTCAGGCACGTCGCTGTCGGCAAGACCGAGGGCGCGGGCATCATCGTGCTTTACCTGCACGGGCAGGGCGGCAGCCGCAAGCAAGGCGTCGATGACTTCACCTTCGGCGGCAATTTCAACCGCATCAAGAACCTGATGGCCGGCAATGGCGGCCTCTACCTCTCACCGGATTTCACCGATTTCGGCGACAAGGGCGCGGCCCAGGTCGCGGCGCTGATCGGCCACTATGCCGAGGCTTCGCCGGACGCGAAAATCTTCGTCGCCTGCGGCTCGATGGGCGGCATGCTGTGCTGGAAGCTGGCCGGCCGCAACGATACGGGACGGCGCATAAACGGGCTGCTGCTGCTCGGCTCGCTATGGGATGACAGTTTCCTGTCGAGCCCCGCCTACAGGCGCCATGTGCCGGTGTTCTTCGGCCAGGGCAGCAAGGACCCGGTCTTTCCCGTGGAGAAGCAGGAAGCCTTCTTCCGCTCCATCATTGCGAACTCGAAAGCCTATCCGACCCGGTTCGTCCGGTTCGAGACCGGCACCCATGGCACGCCGATCCGCATGGTCGACTGGCGCCAAACGCTGAACTGGATGCTGTCGAAAGCGCCCTGAGGCATATCGCCCAGAGGTGCCCGTTGGTTTTGGCGATCATGGTTCGGCCGATATCCTTACTGGTGTAGGCTGATATGATCCAACAGATCGGAAGCACAGCGATGGACGCTCACCCCTTCAAGATCCAAATTCCGAACGAACAACTTGAAGATCTCCAGCGCCGGCTTAGCGCAACACGATGGCCAATTCCGCTAAGCGAAGCGGGCTGGAGCGATGGGGCCGACCTGCCGTTCATCAAGCGTCTTGCGGATTACTGGCGAGACCGCTTCGACTGGAGAGTGCAAGAGGCGCGGCTGAACCGGCTGCCGCAATATCTGACGAGGCTGAACAACCTAGATGTCCACTTTGTCCACCAGCCAGGCAACGGACCGGCGCCGCTGCCGCTGATCATAACGCATGGCTGGCCCGGCTCGTTCATCGAAATGGAACACGTCATTCCATTGCTGGCAGACCCAGCTGCCCATGGTGGTGACCCGGCCGACGCTTTCCACGTGGTAGTTCCCTCTTTGCCCGGATACGGCTTTTCCCAGGCGCCGACGGAAACAGGCTTCCATTCCGGCCGCATCGCAGAATTATGGGTACAGTTGATGCGCGGGCTCGGCTACGACCGCTTCGCTTCCCAAGGAGGCGACATCGGCGCGGGCGTTTCCGCCTGGATGGCACGGCTCCATTCCGAAAGCGTGCTTGGCGTCCACGTCAATTACATTCCCGGGAGCTATCGGCCACCCTTGGGTGCAGGTCTGCCACCAGTCACCGTTGAGGAGCAGGCCTTTCTGGACAAGGCCGCGGCCTGGACGGCAACGGAGGGCGCCTATGCCCATCTGCAGGGCACGAAGCCTCAGACGCTTGCTTATGCGCTGACAGACTCGCCGATCGGTCTCGCAGCCTGGATGATCGAGAAGTTCCATAGCTGGAGCGATTGCGACGGTGACGTGGAGCGCACCTTCGGCATGGACACGCTCCTTGCGGATGTTTCTCTCTATTGGTTCAGCAACGCGCTCACCTCGTCCTTGCGGCTCTACAAGGAGAATCGACTGTTCCCTCTTGCGTTCGAGACGCTGGAACGCGTTTCGCCGCCATTTGGGGTAGCGCTTTTCCCTCGCGAGTTGCCGATGCCGCCTCGATCCTGGGTGGCGCGGGTCTTTGACGTTCAGCGATGGACATCGATGCCGCGAGGCGGCCATTTCGCTGCGCTGGAGGAACCGAGTCTTCTGGTCGAGGACATTCGCGCCTTCTTCCGGCCGATGCGTTCGCGGCCTGAAACGAGAAGGCGAATGTGAAGGACTGCTTGAGCGCGGCGGTTCCTGCTAAGACCCCTACGGCGCGGTGTTGTAGTCGACCACCGTCTGCGGGTTCTCCTCGCCATCGTAAGACGCGTCCACATCATATTGGACGAGGGAAAAATCGCCGTTACGGAACAGGTATATCCCCTTGTCCGAGGCGTCGCCGATGCCGCGCCATTTGTTGAACGTGGTCAGCGTCTTGGCGTCTTCGTCATATTCGGAATTGGCCGCCCAGCCGGATGTGCGGAAGCCGATGATATCCATGCCCAGCAGTTTGCCGTCGCTGTCATTGTTCTCGTAACGGATATCCATTTCGGGCTCGGTGAACTGCAACTGCCGCACGCCCGATACTTCGTCGGTCATGTAGTAGACCGAACTTGCGTTATAGGCTGCCGCTTGGCAGTAGAACTCGAAAAGCCGCGTTTCCTTGTCGGGATCGCTGGCAGCCGCGTCCTTTGCCTTGTATTTGATCGAAAAGATGTTCGGCTCCTCGCCGAGAAACTGCTTGTCACACTGATCGCCATAATCGGCGGCGAACAGTTTCTTCACGTGCTCGAGTGCGGTGTCCTTCTTCGGCGGCGGCGGCCCGTCACCACAGCTTGGCGGCAGCGCCTCCTCGAAATCGGCCTTGGACGGCTTCAGCGCGCCCTTGTCGATAAAGATCGGTCGGAACGGCGGGGCCTGGATCTGAGCGCTGACCTGGCGCAGCGTGTAGCAGCCGGCGAAGACCGCTTCATTGCCGTCCTTGTCGGTGGCGCGGATGGCGACAGGAACGCTGTAATAGATGCTGCCGGCCGCACCTTCATCGGAAATGGCGCCGGTTTCGACGTCGACCTTGTAGGTGCCGTCATAGCCCTTGACGAAGGTATCAAAATCCTTTGCCGGCTTGGTATCGCCGTAGTAAGCCCAGGCGCGGGCGAATTCGTGCCGGTTGATGGCGCTGTAGAGCGAGCGAATGACGGCTGCGGCATCCGACCTGTCGTCGACATAAGGTGCCTGGTCATCGGTCGCCGGGTCATCATCGGCCAACAAAGCTTGGCTGGATACAGCAAGGGAGAAAAAAGCGGTCGCTGCCAGAAAGACAAGTCTCATCGGGGATCTCCACCACGACAGGATTCTATCACATCGATTGCGGCGACGTGGTGACGCTTGAAAAATCCTCCAGGAAGGCGCTACGTCCCGCCGTCGGCGCTTCAGCCGCAATGGAGATTTGAACGTGACACTATCGATGTATGAAGCCTCGGTGCCAGTGTTTTCGGCCAGGCTGAAGGCGCTGTCCGGCGTGCTGTCGGCGGCCGAACAGAATGCAACCGAGCGCAAGATCGACCCGCAGGTGTTTTTGACCGCGAGGTTGGCGCCCGACATGTACGCGCTGGTCAGGCAGGTGCAGGTCGCCACCGACCACGCCAAGGGCGCGCCATCACGGCTGGCCCGTCGCGAGGTGCCGAAATACGAAGACAATGAAGCGACCTTCGCCGAGCTTCAGGCGCGCCTTGCCAAGACGCTCGAGCTTTTGGCGTCGTTCTCGGCCGCCGAATTCGATGGCTCGGATGACAGGGTGGTCGAACTGAAATTTGGCCAGCGCGAGGCTTCGATGCCCGGCATGCAGTATTTGCTGCATGTCGCCATGCCCAACTTCTATTTCCACGTGACCACGGCTTACGACATCCTGCGCCACAATGGCGTGCCGCTGACCAAGGGTGCCTATCTCGGGAATCGTTGACGAATTCGGCATTCCGAGGTTTCCCGGTCGCTGCCGGGAAACCTCGTCTCGCGCTGGTTCAGCGCACGGACATTTCGCGGGCTATGCGCGGGAAGTCGGCCGGCTTGATGCCGATGTCGGCGCGGTCGGCATTGCTCATCGAATGCAGCAACGCCAGTGCGGAACGATAACGCAGATGCTCCTGCGGACGCGGACGGGCAAACATTTCAGTGAAGAACCCCATGATTCGGCCCCTTGTTGATCCTCCACGGCGCCGAGTATAGGAAAATTGTGAAGATTGTGCAGTGCAGCATTTGCATGGCAGCCATTCCAAGCGAATTTTTTTCGGCACAATTGCCGCGTGCGCTGAAACTTGTGGCGCATCCCCACCGTATGCATAGACGCTGGCACATGGCCGGCTTTTCCTCGCCACTCCTGGCGAATTTCCGGACTGCATGCAAATGCAGTCCGGCTTTTTGTTGAGCTGCACCATCAACCGGTCGCGCAAGCCCGGCGAACGCCTAAACTGGTTAAGATCATCGGCATTCATTTTTAACGAGCCGGTTCTATGGTGCGACCGGCTCTGTTCGCATGCGCAAAACGAGGGGGAGGCTGACATCGGCGCCAAGCGGGATTTCGCTTCCTTGCTCGACGATCTGTTCGTCGCCTCCGACAAGGACGAGGCTGGCGGGGAGACAGGCGCGCGGCCGTCGATCCCGTTCGACTATCTCTCCGTGGCCGACGAGCTTCATTCCGGCCGCATCAAGGTCTCCGGCGAAACCTTCACGGCCGAGTATCGCGAAGCGGGGTCCGATCTTGCCGCCGAATTCGCAGCCCTTCTCGACCAGGCCAAGCTGGCGCTGGCCGGCGAGGAGGCAAAGCCCGAGGAAAAGCTGCCGCCGATCGACCCTGACGCGATCGCCGTCGAGCTCGGCCTCGATCATCCCGTCAAGAACGCCGATCTCGGCCGCATGCGCCGCAGCTTCGCCTTCGCCAACCACCCCGACCGCGTCGCGCCGCATCTGCGCCAGCGCGCCATGATCCGCATGCAGGTGGCCAATATGCTGATCGATGAGGCCAAGCGGCGCGCGCTGGCCGGCGTCCGGCGCTGACTTTTCCAGGGTTCACGCAAAAGTCGGGTTCCCTGAGGGTTGGAGAGCGGCGCCGCTTTCCCTATACATGCGGCTTCCTTCCCGCGCTGTCCGCGCAAACCTCCCGGCGGAGAAACCCCATGCACAAACGCCGTCTCGGTCGGACCGATCTTCTTGTTACCCAGATCTGCCTGGGGTCGATGACCTGGGGCGAGCAGAACACCGAGGCCGAAGGCCATGCGCAGATGGATCTGGCCTTTGAGCGCGGTGTGAATTTCATCGACACCGCCGAGCTCTACCCGATCCCGCCCAAAGAGGAGACTCAAGGACGGACGGAGAAGTTCATCGGCAGCTGGATGAAGGCCAACGGCAACCGCGACAAGGTCATCCTGGCCTCGAAAGTGGTCGGCCGCACCGCCAACAGCTGGTTCCGCGGCGGCCGTCCGTCGAAGCTGGTGCGCGCCGACATCTTTGACGCCATCGACAAATCGCTGGCCAAGCTCGGCACCGACTATCTTGATCTCTATCAGATCCATTGGCCGGAACGTGACATTCCCTGGGGCGCCAATCCGACCCGCGTGGGTGCTGTGCCGCGCCGTGCCGACGCCGTTGGCGCGCCGGCCGGCGAGACGCCGATCGCCGAGACACTCGCCGTCTTCGAGGAACTCGTGAAGGCGGGAAAGATCCGCCATCTCGGCCTGTCGAACGAAAGCTCCTGGGGCGTCATGCGCTTCATCGCCGAGGCCGACAAGGGCGTCGGCCCGCGCGTCGTTTCGCTGCAGAACGCCTACAATCTGGTCAACCGCACGTTCGAGGTGAACCTCGCCGAGGCCTGCGAACGCGAGGATGTCGGCTTTCTCGCCTATTCGCCGCTGGCGCAGGGCTATCTCACCGGCAAATACGACCATGGCGCACGGCCGCAGGGTTCGCGCTCGCAGCTGTTCAACCGCGGCCAGCGCTACGAGACGCCAAATGCGGCGGAGGCGCAGCTCGCATACACTAAACTGGCGCGCTCCTTCGGCCTTGAACCGGCGCTGTTTGCCAACGCCTATATCGCCAGCCGGCCTTTCGTCACTTCCAGCATCATCGGCGCGACGACGATTGCCCAGCTTGAGATGGCGCTGTCGTCAGCCGACGTGACCTGGACCGACGAGATGCAGAAGGGCGTGGATGCGATCCACCAGCGCGTCGGCAATCCGTGCCCATAAGCAGACCATTTGGCCGGAATTGCCGAGCAAAGACAAGGGGAAGGGACAGCCATGGATTTTCCGATCGAGACCGTCAGGGGAAAATTTCCGGCGCTGGACCTGACCGACAAGGGCCGCCGGCGCATCTATCTCGACAATCCGGCCGGCACGCAGGTGCCGCAAGCGGTTGCCGACGCGGTGGCGCGCTGCCTCCTCACCACCAACGCCAATCTCGGCGGCTATTTCGAAACCACGCTTGCCGCGCAAAAGGTGTTCGACGACGCCCATGCGGCGATGGCCGATTTCCTGGGTGCAGCGAGCGCGGAGGAAATAATCATCGGCGCCAACATGACGACGCTGACCTATCACATGTCGCGCACGCTCGGCCGCGGCTTCAAGCCGGGCGACGAGATCATCGTCACCCGCATGGATCATGAGGGCAACGTCTCGCCCTGGCTGCAGCTGGCCGAAGATCTTGGCCTCGTCGTGCGCTTCCTGCCCTTCGACGAAAAGAGCTGGCAGGTCGAGGAGGCGGCGCTCAGCGCTCTGCTCACCGACAAGACTCGGCTCGTGGCGCTGAACTATGCCTCGAACCTCACCGGCTCGATCAACCGGGTCAAGGCGCTGACGCGAATTGCCAAACAGGCCGGGGCGCTGGTCTATGTCGATGCCGTCCAGTTCGCGCCGCACGGGCTGGTCGACGTGCAGGATCTCGGCTGCGACTTCCTGATCTGCTCGGCCTACAAATTTTTCGGCCCGCATATGGGCATATTGTGGGGACGCCGCGACATCATCGATGCGCTGCAACCCTACAAATGCCGTTGCTCTTCCAATGGCCTGCCGGAGCGCTTCGAACTCGGCACGCCGCAGATCGAACTGATGGCCGGGCTTACCGCAGCGGTCGATTACTTCGCCGAACTCGGTGCTGCGGCCGGCGAGGGCGGTTCGCGAAGGCAAAAGATCGCAAAGGCATACGAAGTGTCGATCGCCTACGAAAACCCGCTGGCGCTGAGGCTGATCGATGGGCTGTCCGCCATTGAGGGCCTGACCATCCGCGGCATCACCGATCAGAAGCGTGTCATTGAGCGCGTGCCGACCGTGTCCTTCACCGTCGACGGCATCGTGCCAGAGACGATCGTGCGGCAGATGAATGCCGAGAACATTTTTCTATGGTCGGGTCACAACTACGCCTGGGAGATCGTCCACCATCTCGGCATTCCGGCCGAGCAGGGCGTCGTGCGCATCGGTATTGCGCACTACAACACGGCGGCAGAGATCGACGAGACGTTGGAAAGCGTGCACCGGGTGATCGCCATGCTGATGCAGCAGCGCTAGTCAGCTATCGCTGTTTGCCGCCGAAACCGGTGAGGAACGCCGTGAGATTGTCGCCGAGCGCGTCGCAAAGATAGCCGCCTTCCTGGACGATAACCGTCGGCAGGCCGAGCTTGGCAATTGCCTCGCCGATCCGCGAGAAACCGGGCGTGGTCACCGAAAGCCCGCCGAACGGATCGCCCTCGAACGGATCGAGACCGAGCGCCACGACCAGCGCGTCCGGCGAAAAGGCGCGGATACGCTGGAACGCCACTTCGAGGGCCTCCAGAAACGCCGCGTCGGCTGATTTGCGCGGCAATGGCAGGTTGAAATTATAGCCGAGGCCCGGACCTTCGCCGCGCTCATCGGCATGGCCCCAGAAGAACGGATAGAAGCGCACCGGATCGGCGTGCAGCGACACCGTCAGGACGTCGGAACGCGTATAAAAGATGCCTTGCGTGCCGTTGCCGTGATGCAGGTCGACATCGAGGATCGCCACCCGCGCCGCCTGCTTGCGCAACACCTGGGCTGCGACCGCCGAATTGTTGATGAAGCAGAAGCCACCGGCGACATCGGCAAAGGCGTGGTGGCCGGGCGGCCGGCAGAGCGCATAAGCGGCAGGCGCGCCCGATATCACCGCTTCGGCTGCCTCGACTGCACTCCAGGCGCTCCACAGCGCGCTTTGCCAGGTTTCGGCGGAGATCGGGCAAGCGGTGTCGGCCATGTGGTAGCCGGCCTGGCCGACCGCCGAGGCCGGATAGGACCCTGTGCGGGCCAGTGGATGGATGTTGGGCATGACTTCCGCGGATGCGCCCTCGATGCGCTGCCAGCGCGCAAAAATGTGTTCGAGGAAGGCGAGATACTCCGGCGTATGCACGGCCGCCACCGGGCCTAGGCCATGTTCCCTGGGCCGCTCGATCATCAATCCGGCGGATTTTGCGCCGGCTAACAATCGCTCTACCCGCTCCGGCTGTTCGGGATTGGGCTGCGGCGCACCGCTGGACAGAAAGGCCTTCGGGTCGTGGCGTTTCTGCTCCTCGGCAAAGAAGGCTTTCATTCCGCGTCCCCATCCTGCGCTGCATCGGCAAAGGCGAAAAAGGCATCGCCAACAATCTTCTGCGTCTGCTCGTAGCTCGACCAGGCGATGCCCAGCCGCTCATAAAAAGCCTTGGCGCCGTCATTGTCGGTGTCGACGGACAGCCTGAGATAGGCGCCGCCATCCCGGCGGCAGTCGCGCGCGACCCGGCGCAGCAGTCTTTCGCCGATCTTGCGGCCGCGAAACCGGTCCTCGACATAGAGGTCCTGGATATAGACGCCGGGCCGCCCCATCCATGTCGAGAAGATCGGGAAATGCAGGCAGAGCCCCGCAAAATCGCCGCCGATCTCGGCGATCAGGGTGGAGAAGGCGGGTTTGTCGCCAAAGCCGTAGCGGCGGAGATCGCCTGCGGTGGACGTGATCTCCTGATGCGCGCCGATTTGGGTGCCAAGCTTGAGCAACGCGGCGTGGATGGTGTCGACGTCGTCGATGGTGCCGGAGCGGAGGGTGACTTTAGGCGAGGCAGTCACTGGAGGTATGATGCCAAGGCACCCCCCTCCGGCCTGCCGGCCATCTCCCCCTCAAGGGGGGAGATCAGCAGTTTCTGCGCTGCCGTCCATCCTGCAACTTTGGAAGTTTGCGAAGGCCGTGGCGACATCCAATCTCCCCCCTTGAGGGGGAGATGTCCGGCAGGACAGAGGGGGGTGCGACTGGGCGCCGCCATCTCAATCATCTCAAAACGCCACCCGGTCCCCACCCTTCAGCGCCAGCATCTCCCGCGCCTCCGCCGGTGTGGCCACCTCCAGCGACAGGCCATCGAGAATGCCACGTATCCTGCGCACCTGATCGGCATTGGATTTCGCCAGCTGGCGGCCATCATAGAGACTGTCCTCCAGCCCGACGCGGACATTGCCGCCCATCGCCGCCGCGATCGAGATCAATGGCATCTGGTTGCGGCCTGCTGCCAGGACCGAGAACTGGTAGCTGTCGCCGAACAGCTTGTCGGCGATGCGCTTCATATGGATGAGATTGTCGGGATCGGCGCCGATGCCGCCGAGAATGCCGATCACGAACTGGATGAACAGCGGCCCCGACACCAGCCCGCGGTCGCGAAAATGCGCCAGCGAATAGAGATGGCCGACATCGTAGCATTCGAACTCAAAGCGCGTGCCGCAGCCCTTGCCGAGCTTTTCGAGCACGCCTTCCATATCGGCAAAGGTGTTCTTGAAGATGGTGTCGCGCGTGGCTTCGAGCAGCTTTGGTTCCCACTCGTGCTGCCACTCCCTTGGCTTGTCGAGCATCGGGAACAGCGCGAAATTCATCGAGCCCATGTTGAGCGAGCACATTTCCGGCTCGGCCCGCAGTGGTGCCGCCAGCCGCTGGTCGAGCGTCATCAGCGACGAACCGCCGGTGGTGATGTTGATCACCGCATCGGTCGCTTGCTTGATGCGCGGCAGGAACTGCATGAACACCTCAGGATCGGCGGTCGGCCGGCCGTCTTTGGGATCGCGGGCGTGGAGATGCAGGATTGAGGCGCCAGCCTCGGCCGCCGCGATGGCGTCGGTCGCGATCTGGTCCGGCGTAACCGGCAGATAGGGCGACATGGACGGGGTGTGCACCGAGCCAGTGACCGCGCAGGTGATGATGACTTTCCTCGGCGCCATTCTTTAGCCCTCAGCCTTCGACCGGCAGGTCGAGTTCGGCGGCCAGAACTTCCAGCGAATCGCCGATGATGGAAATGATCTCGCCGACCTCTTCAGCCGTGACGATCATCGGCGGCGCCACCATGAAATTGTCGCCGTCGACACCGCCCTTGACCCTGCGGCCGTAGATGATCAGCCCGCGCTCGTAGGCGAGGTCGAGCAGGCGCTGCGTGGCTTTCTTGCCCTGTTCGATCGGCCGTAGAGTTTCGGGATCGGCAACCATCTCGGCGCCGGTGAGCAGGCCTTTGCCTCGGACATCGGCGATGAACGGAAAACGCTTCGCCAGCCCTTTCAGCCCGTCCATCAGCACGTCGCCCATCGCGGCGGCATTGGCGATCAGGTCGAGGCGGTCCATCTCGCCGAGCACGGCGAGCCCGGCCGCGCAGGCGAGCGGATTGCCAGCATAGGTGTGGCCATGCTGGAAGCCGCCCGACGCCAGCAGCGGCTCGACCAGCCGCATCGGGGCGGCCAGCGCGCCGAGCGGCGCATAGCCGGAGCCAAGCCCCTTCGACAGCGCGACGATGTCGGGCTTGCAGTTCCAATGGTCGCCGCCAAGGAATTTTCCGGTGCGGCCGGCGCCGCTCATCACTTCATCATGGATGAGCAGGATGCCGTAGCGGTCGCAGATCTCGCCTATACGCGGATAATAGCTGTCCGGTGCGACGAGGGCCGAAGTCGCCGCACCGCCGATCGGCTCCATGATGAAGGCGAGCACGCTGTCCGGACCCTCGGCCTGGATCTTCTCCTCCAGCATGTCGGCATAGCGGACGCCGCGCTGCTCCATCGAAAGATTGTCGCGGTCGCGCCATGCCGTCGGCGCCGGCACGGTCGGCATCACCCGCATCATCGGTGTGAACGTTTCGGCCAGCGCATCGTCGCCGGTTATCGAAAGCGAACCCAGCGTGCCGCCATGATAGGAGGGAAAACGCGTGATAACCTTCCAGCGCTTCGGCTGGCCGGTCGCGACCGCCCATTGCCGCGCCAGCTTGATGCAGGATTCCGTCGCCTCCGAACCGCCGGAGACGAAGAAGATTCGGTCCATGCCCTCCGGCAGTTTGCCGGCGAGTTCCCGCGCCAGTTCTTCCGCCGGTTCGTTCTCGAAATGCAGCCGGTAGGCGAAGGTGGCGCGGTCCATCTGCCGCTTCATGGCGTCGAGCACGTTGCGGTTGGAATGGCCGATATTGGCGACCATCGGCCCGCTCGATCCGTCGATGAAGCGGCGGCCGTCCTGCGTCCACATATAGATGCCTTCGGCGCGGTCGATCAGCGGCCGGCGCAGGCTGGAGAGGTAGAACAGGTGCGATGGCGCGCGCGTTTCTGAACCAGTTGATGAGGGCTTCTGCATGTCAGGACTTTCCGAGGTAGCGATCGATTACATTCCTGGTCACGCGCTCGACCATCGGATCCTGCCTGAGCAGGCCGGCCACCCATTCGCAGCTTCCGGCGTGGAAAACCTCGCCCTTGCCGCGCGGGAAATTGACGATCATGCCGTTGCCGCGTTTGACCTTTTCCAGATTGGCGTCGGTCGCCTCGCCAAACAGCGTTTCGGCCGTAAAGCGGCCATCCTCGTCGGTGAGAAACTGGTCCTCGATCGGGATGTCGGCGCTTTCCTCGACCTGGCTCGCCATGCCGACGGCCAGCACCTGCAGCCCGTCAGGCGCACCGCTGTCCGGTGTCGGATAGGGCAGGCCGCCGCGGATCTCGAAATCGAGCCCGTCGACCTCATAGCCATAGACATGGCTGTCGGCGCCGAGCAGGTCGCCATAGTACATGCCGGTGCCGGCAAAGGCCCAGTGCTCGGGCCGATAGACCGGAAAGCCGCGCACGCCGCGCGGTGCGCATCCGCCCCAGCCGGCATAGACGCCCCTCGTTGCGTTAAGGCCGAAGGTCAGAGCGCCGGGACGGCCGATCTCCGGCGCTTCCCAGGAGTTGGTGGCGCGGGTGACGTCGCCGCCATAGGCCGGGTCTTCGGCCCGCGCGCGGTATTTGTAACAGACCTGCCGGCGGCCTTCGTCCTCGAGCCTTGTCTGCCACATGAAATTGCCGGCAAAGCGCGCCGCATGGCCGCCGCGCTCGACGTAGCTGTCGACGGCGTCCCGCATCTCCCAGGTCCAGTACTCGTCATGGCCGACGAAGACCACACAGTCATAACCATCGAGGATTTCGGGCGAGAAGTGCAAATCGTGCTGGCTGGCGAGATCGACGCCATAGCCGGCGCGCTCGGCAAAGCGGAAGAAGTGGCTGTCATAGCTCGCCCAGCCGGAGGAGGTGTATTTCTTCGAATGTCCGGTGGCGTACGCCCATTCCATGTGCGGATAGCGCGGCACTGTTTTCGGCGGCACCGCAACCTCCAGCGGCACGCGCGGCGCATCCTTGGGCAGCACCACGAAGCCGCGGCACCAGGGCCGCTGGGTCGACACCATGCGCGCATATTGGTCGCGGCCCGGGCCGGTGATGCCCTGATAGGCGTTGGAGCCGCCCCAGGTGTTGTAGGACAGCCAGGTGCCCGTCGCCGACACCTGCAGCACGCGACCGGGCTTTTTGCCGGGCAGGGGCGCGACGATGATGAGGTGATGGCAATGGATGGGCTCGCGCCCGTCCGCCGTCAGCGTCAGCCGATAGGCGCCGGATGGCCAATCGTTGCCGATGCGAAATTCGAAAGACGCCTCCCAGCCGCAGCCTTCGACCGAGCACTGGTCGGGCGTATCCTGCCAGCGCGCCGAAAGCCCCGTTTGCTCGAAGACTTTTGTCTCGCTGCCGCCGTCGCGGACAATGACAATGCTGAAGCGCGGCACTGTCGAACTGACATGCAGCGTCACGGTCTCGCCGGCGCGGTAGGAAAAGCGGTTGGAATAACACCAGATCTCGCCGCGCTCGCCGTCCATTCCCGGCCATTCATAGTAATGGCCGCGCACTGCCTCGCGGCGCTGGTCGGGCGTCAGTCCGAAATCGGGAAATTCGGTCGGCAGTTGGGTCATGAACACCGGAAAAGTGACAGGCCGCCATTTCGGCCATCTGCCGGCCAAGCGTCAAATGGAAACGATCGGGCCAGCAATTGCATACGACACAATTGCTTGGCCGCTCTTGGCCGCACCTGGCAAACCGACTATCTCAGGCGAGGCGGCATTTTCCGCCTCGGGAGCCGGTATGCTGAGAGTGCAGAAGGTCAAGGTCGATGACATCTACGTGCCGACGGCGCGCAAGAAGACGCTTCATCCCGAAACGGTCCGGCACCTGGCCGAAGACATACTGGAAAACGGCATGAAGACGCCGATCCAGGTTCGCCATGACGGCAAGCGCCACATCCTGGTCGAGGGCCTGCACCGGCTGGAAGCCGCCAAATGGCTCGGCGAGACCGAGATCGACGCCTATCTGGTGCAAGCCAAGCGCCACTGAGGCGCGCGACCGATCGACAACAGCCAAACCGATCATTCTTCCGCGGATTTTTTCGCAGGGCATGTCGGCACGCGGCGTGCTCGCTCGTCCTTGGGGGGAACCTGAGGAGACCGACATGTCCAGACGAATCTATTTCGCCATTCTTGCCTCGGTCGCTGCCTTGTTTGCAGCGCCCGGCCCAGCCAATGCAGAGGAGACCAAGCCCGCCATGACCACCGAAGCAACAGCCATGCCGAAGCCGGAAAAGTCCGGCCTGCTGCCGATCGACGGCCTGAATTACTACTATGCCGTCTACGGCAAGGGCGAACCGCTGCTTCTGCTGCATGGCGGCCTTGGCACGTCCGACATGTTCGCGCCGTTGCTGCCTAGACTGGCGGAAAACCGCACCATCATTGCCGTCGACCTGCAGGGCCATGGCCGCACCGCGCTCGGCGAGCGACCCTTCAGCCTGGAGGGGATGGGCGACGACATGGCTGGTATCGTCAAGGCGCTCGGCTATGACAAGGTCGACGTGCTTGGCTATTCGCTGGGCGGCGGCGTCGCCTTCCGCATGGCCGTTCAGCATCCCGAGACGGTGAGACGTCTGGTCCTGGTCTCGACCGGCTTCGCCGCCAATGGCTTCTATGACGAGATGCGCGGCCAGCAGGCGCAGGTGAGCGCGGCCGCCGCCGATTTCATGAAGGACACGCCGATGTACAAATCCTACGTCGCCGTCGCCCCACGTCCCGACGATTTCCCCAAACTGCTCGATGCGCTGGGCAATTTCATGCGCGAGGATTACGACTATTCCGCCGATGTGGCGAAGCTGAAGATGCCAGTCATGCTGGCCTATGGCGACAGCGACATGTACAAGCCCGAGCACGAGATCAAGTTCTACCAGATGCTCGGCGGCGGGCTGAAGGATGCCGGCTGGATGCGTGAGAACCTGTCGCAGAACCGGCTGGCCATCATTCCCAACCGCACTCACTACGACGTCTTCTTCGCACCGGAACTGACGGCCGCGGCACTGCCCTTCCTCAATGGCGAAACCAAGGTGAAGACCTGGGACGAAGTCCTCAGCGAAACGAAATAGCTTGCCTGAAAATACATGCCGGCCGTCTCGAAGAGGCGGTCGGCTTTTTTGTGCCTGCGAAGCTACGGAGCCTTGGCGCAGCCATTGGTCCTATCGGCGCAATCGATGGCGCCATCAGGGCTTTTCAATTGACCGGAAGGTACCTGTCGATATCATCAAGAGACCTTCAGTGCGATGGGTTCGAATGATGACGAAATACCAGGGCGGATGCCATTGCGGGGCAGTGCGCTACGGCTCCGAGGCGGCGCCGCTTAACCAGCGCGTCTGCCACTGCCGGCGCTGCCAGAAGGTCATAGGCGCGGCGTTCAACGCCCGCCTTTTGTTTCGCATCGACGATGTCACGGTCGAGGGAGAGGTGGCGACGGTCAACACCTCTCCGGACCTCAAGCGCGGCTTTTGCGCCGCTTGCGGCACCACGCTGTTTTCCCGACGCGACTCCGCCGGCATCGTCGGCATCACCACCGGCTCGCTCGACGATCCCTCGCTGTTCAAGCCGGAAATGCATATGTGGACCGCCTCGAAGCAGCCCTGGCTGCAGCTCGATGACGGCCTGCCGCACCATGAAGGCGCGCCGCCTCCGAACTGACGCCGGCCTTACCGGAAATTAATCCCGAAACCACGACATAGCCGGCAAAGCGTCATTGGCGGGCCATGATTGCCTGCCTATCTGTCGTCTGCGGGCCGGTATCGAGGAGACGACCGATGAGCGACAGAATCAGCACTCTGGACGAGCTTTTGAGCGATCCGATGGTCCTCCTCGTGATGGAGCGTGACCGCGTGCGCCCCGAACAGGTTCGCCTGCTGCTCGAACGTGCCCGCCGCCCGGCCGCCGACGCCGTGCCACCGGCGCATGTGGTGGCCAAAAGCTGCATGCAGCAATGGCTGGGAAGGTAAGGGCTTCCCCTTCTCCCACAGGGGGAGAAGACAAGAGGGCCAATTCCTAACAACTTGATTCAAACTTTGTTGGTAATTTCTCGTTAGTAATCGAGGCCGGTTTGTCCGGCGGCGTCTGTTTGCCTTCGGTCTGTTGTGTTTTGCGTACAGGTCCAGATGCGGATTTCAGGCGTCGTCAGTTTCGTGTTGGCATCGCTGTGGCTTGCCGGCTGTTCGTCCACAGCGGGCGTCGATGGGTTGCAGCCGTCGAACGAGACGACCAGTTCGGTAGTGCGTCCGAGCGCGCCGGTCACAGCGGCTCCGGCGGAGACCGCCGACCTCGCGCCGATGCGGTCCGACATGGTGGCCGACAACGCTGTGGCCGACAATGCGCCGCCCTTTTCCATGGTCGAGGAAGAAGAGGCCATCGTCGCGGGCACGCCGCAGGGGAGCACCAGACCACAGCTCGAGCCCGCCGCTCTGATGTCTGCGCCGAAGCGGTTGACGCGCGCTGCGCCGGCCATGCTGGCCTCGCCGGTCACCCGCTACGGTTTTCGCGACGCCAAGCCGATCAATTTCGGCAAGGCTTCGCCACGCTACCTTGCCGTCCACGGCGTCGACGTCTCGCGCTGGCAGGGCAATGTCAACTGGGGCAAGCTGCGCGCCCAGGGCGCCAACTTCGCCTATATCAAGGCGACCGATGGCGGCGACCATCTCGACCCGATGTTCATGAAGAACTGGCGCAATGCCGACGCCGCCGGGCTGAAGCGCGGCGCCTATCATTTCTTCTACTGGTGCCGCACCGCGGGCGAGCAGGCCGACTGGTTCATCCGCAATGTGCCGAGGGTCGAAGGCGCGCTGCCACCGGTAATCGATGTCGAGTGGAACGGCGAATCTTCCTGCAAGCGGCGGCCGTCGCGGGCCACCGTGCTGGAAAAGATGAAGGTGTTCATGGACAAGCTGGAGCGCCATTACGGCCAGCGGCCCATCATCTACACCGCACCGGATTTCTATCGCGACAATCTCAAGGGTGCGTTTCTCGATTATCCGTTCTGGCTGCGCGCCGTGGCGCGGCATCCCTCAAAAGTCTATCCCGGCCGCAAATGGCTGTTCTGGCAGTACTCCGGCTCCGGCCTGTCGCACGGCGTGACCGGCCGCATCGACCTCAACGTCTTCCATGGCGACGAGCGCGCCTGGCGGGCATGGGCAGGCGGGCAGACGACCGTCGCCGACGCCGACTGAACGTCAGGCCGGTGCCGGTGCGCCTGCGCTGCCTGCCGCTGCGCCTTGGGTTGAATTTTCAGCGTCTCGCTAACGATCCGCTCACTGTGTCCTTTAGCGGTATCGCAACAGCCTTCCGGTAACGTGCCCGTGATCGGGTTTCGGAGGGGTCCATGCGCAATCCAGTTGTGGCTGTCGCTCTTGCCGCCGCTGTCGGCTACGGGTTTTTCAGCTCGCTCGGCCACATGCCGGGCGGAAGTGGCACTTCGCTGGCCGAGTCGAAGCAGAACGTCGTGTCCTATTCCACCGAGGACAATGCGATGCAGGCCGCCAAGGACAGCGGCCGCTCGACCCTCAAGCGCTTCCACGAACTGATGGACGCCGGCACACCCGGCACCTACACGGTAAAATTCCCGCTGACCCAGAACGGCGCCACCGAGCATATCTGGCTGCAGCTGGTCGGCTACAGCGACGGCTCCTATATCGGCCTGCTCGCCGACGTCCCGGTCAATGGCAACAAGTACAAGATGGGCGACAGGATGACGGTGACCGAGGCCGACGTCGAGGACTGGATGATCAAGAACGGCAAGGTGATCTATGGTGGCTACACCACGCGCCAGGCGCTTGCGGATATGCCGAAGGAACAGGTTGCAAGATACGGGTTGACCTTCAAGGACTGAGGGTTGAGGCGGGGGCGAGTTTTATCGCGGTGCCTAGAGGGCTGTCGCGCTTTTCGCGTTCGCGTATCTCTGCCGTCTGCGCCAGCACCCAGTCGCGAAACACCTTGATTTTGGGCGCGTTGCGGCGGCTCTCCAGATGCACCAGCCAATAGCCGTCGCCGTCCGATCCAAGCACGCCGAATGGCTGTATCAACTGGCCCTTTTCCAACAGGGCGCTGTAAAGGTTTTTGGTCAGGATCGCGGCGCCCTTGTCGGTCAGCGCCGCCATCGCATCATAGGCCTGCGTACCCAGTTTCGGGCCAGCGATGACGCGATCGGGCTCGAACGGCACGCCGGCAGCCTTGAACCAGATTTCCCACCAGGGATCGTCGGCACAGCATAGCGGCAGTTGGTAGAGATCCTCAGGGCGGTGGATGCCGCCGACGCTTTCGGCGAGTCTCGGGCTGAGCATCGGCGTATAGTCCGCCTTGAACAGATAGTGAGCCGTCAGGCCCGGCCAATTTCCACTGCCGGTGCGAATGCCGACATCCATGTCGCCGCGCGTGAAATCGACCAGCCCGTGCGATGTGTTCACCTTCACGGCAAGGTCGGGATGCATCAGCTGGAATGTTCCAAGCCATACGGCCAGCCAGTTCGATGCGAAGGTTTCCATGGTCGTCACCGACAGCACGCCGGTCGCTCCACCCTTGGTGGCGACCCATGCGTCGGCCAGGGTCGAGAACGCGCCTGTTGCGTGCGGCGCCAGCTGCTGTCCGGCCTCGGTCAGCGCGATCTGCCTTGTTTTTCTTATGAAAAGCGGCGTTCCGGCACGTTCTTCCAGCACCTTTATCTGATAGCTGGCAGCTGATTGGGTCATGCCGAGTTCTTCGGCTGCCTTGGTGAAACTGCCCAGCCGGGCCGCGGCTTCAAAGACCCTGATGGCTCCTAATGGTGGTAGTTCCCAGCTCATGACGCATCAATCCCGCTGATGCATACTACGCGACGTTCGATTGGAAACCAAGCCCGGAAAACGGCATGCTGCATTCATCGGATCAAACCCTGGAGGATACGGCAATGACCACCACCATCGCTCTCTACAACACGCTTCGCCGCCCGGTGCTCGACCTCTTCACCGCGCCGTTCAGGCCTCGCAAGCGCGGCCTGCTCGACCGCCGCTCGCTGTCGGATCATTTCCTCAGGGATATCGGTATGCTTGACGGACGCGTGCCTCCCGGCACCATTGGCTAAGCAAGCTCTTTGACCAGGGGAGGGAAAGATGACTGTGTTATCCGAGGATCTGGCGAAGAGCCGACAAACGATCAACGCCTATGAGGACTATGCCGAACGCTACGACGCTCTGGTGCGGCACGTTCCGAACCAAAGAGAACAGAAATGGCTGAAGCGCCTGGTGAAGATCGCCGGCAAAGGTGGCCGGATTCTGGAAGTCGGTTCGGGACCCGGATACGATGCGGACTTCGTCGAAGGGCTCGGTGTCCAGGTTCGGCGCACAGACGCAACGAAGCGGTTTCTCGAGTTGCAGGCCGCACGCGGCAAGCATGGTGAGTTTCTCGATCTCATCACCGACGATCTCGGCGGCCCCTACGACGCGGTGCTCGCATTGTGCGTCCTGATCCACGTGCCGCGCGAGCAGGCCGACCAGGTGCTTGCCAAGATTGCCGGGTCGCTGCGGCCGGGCGGCGCCTTCCTCGTCTCGATGCGCATTGGCGATGGCGAGAAGAGCGGCGAATATCATACGGTCTACTGGCGCAGGGACGACTTCGCGGCCCGCCTCGAAAACGCCGGGCTGGTCCTTGTCGGAGACGAATTCAACGTCGGCCGCGATCGCGAAGAGTGGACCACCTTTCTGGCTGTGAGGCCGTCATGACGCGCCGCGGACTGTTTTTGTTCGTGCTGCTCAGCCTCCTGTGGGGCATTCCCTATTTGTTGATCAAGCTGGCAGGTGCCGAGGTGTCGGTGCCCTTCCTGGTCTTTGCCCGAACAGCCGTCGGCGCCCTGGCGCTGCTGCCCTTCGTCCTTGTCCAGCGCAGTTTCGGATGGCTGAAGACACATTGGCGGGCGGTCGCCGCATTCTGTCTGGTCGAGATGATCCTGCCATGGGGGCTGATCACCCATGGCGAAGTCAGCATCGACAGTTCCACCGCCGGGCTGCTGATTGCCATGACGCCGGCCGTAACCGTCGCGCTCTCCAAGCTGATGGGTTCGGATGAGCGGCCGGGGATACGCCGCTGGACCGGCCTTTTCCTCGGTTTTGCCGGTGTCTTTGTGCTGGCGCTGCCGACCTTGGGTGGCGGATTTCTCGCGGTCGTCGAGATTCTCATGGCCGCAGCCTGCTATGCCTCGGGTTCGATCATCGCGTCGCGCTGGCTGAACGATGTGCCGGCAACCTCGCTGACGGCAGTCTGTCTGGCAGGGGCCGCGCTGATCTACGCCGTGCCGGCGGCGTTGGCCTGGCCGGCGGCCATGCCGTCGACAACGGTGGTTGGCGCAATCCTCGGTCTTGGCGTGTTTTGCACGGCGATTGCCTTCGCCACCTATTTCCTGCTGGTGCGGGAGATCGGCCCCGAACGGGCGGTCGTCATCACTTATGTGGCGCCCGCCGTCTCCGTGGCAGCCGGCGTGCTCGTCCTTTCGGAGCCGCTCGATATCGGCATTGTCGCGGCCTTCGCGCTCATCCTGTGCGGATCATATCTCGGCACGTGGCGCGCTCCGCCAGAACCGTCCGTGTCCGCGACCTCGGCAAGTTGACCGGCGGCCGCCAGCCGCCGTCAGAAATAAGGTCGCAGGTTCTCGCGAATGCGGTCCAGCACCGTCTTTCCCGATCTATCAGCGGTGAAGGTCTTGCCGGTGATGGTCTCAAAGGCCTGCGTATAGACACGCGACGTCTGCTCGATGAGTTCGGCGGGGATTTTCGGAATACGGTCCTTGTAGGGATCGCAGCGCGCGGTTACCCAGGCGCGAATAAAGTCCTTGTCGAAGCTTTGCGGCCGCTCGCCTGCCTTGAAGCGCTCCTCATAGCTTGCCGCAAGCCAGTAGCGGCTGCTATCGGGCGTATGGATTTCATCGGCAAGGACGATGGCGCCATCCTTGTCCGTGCCGAACTCGTATTTGGTGTCGACCAGGATCAGGCCGCGCTTGGCGGCCAACGCCTTGCCGCGCGCAAACAGCGCCAGCGCATAGCGCGAGACGGTGTCCCATTGCTCTTCCGACAACAGGCCGCGCGTCAGGATCTCGTCACGCGTCAAGGGCTCGTCATGGCCGCCATCGAGCGCCTTGCTGGTCGGCGTGATGATGGCCTGCGGCAGCTTCTCATTGTCGCGCAGTCCGTCCGGCAGGCGGATGCCGTACATATCGCGTTCGCCGTTCTTGTATTTCGTCAGCACCGAAGTGCTGGTGGTGCCGGCGAGGTAGTCGCGAACAACGATTTCCACCGGCAGAATGTCGAGCCTGGTGCCGACGACGACATTGGGGTCGGGATAATCGAGCACATGGTTGGGGCAGATGTCCGCCGTTTCCTCGAACCAGTAGCGCGCCGTCTGGGTCAGCAGTTCGCCCTTGAGCGGGACAGCGGTCAGGATCACATCGAAGGCGCTCAGCCGGTCGGTGGCGATGATGATGCGGCGGCCATCCGGCAGATCGTAATTCTCGCGGACCTTGCCTTTGTAGTGGTTCGGGAGTTCCGGAATGAAGGCATCCGAGAGAACGCGCAGTGCTGTCATCCTGGTCTCATGGCTCCTAACAGTTTGGGCGACTCTTAACAAAGTTGGCGGGGCTTCGATACCCGAGGAAGGGCGGTTCGTCCTTTGCGAATAATCAAGACATTGCCTTCGCCGTGCTATCTATTTGCAGCTTCCGGCACTCCTGGGGGACGCGGTGGACGTAGAGCTCAAATTTCTGATTGTCGGATTTGCCTGCGCGATCGCGGGCGGTCTGTCGTTCATCACCTTCGTCAAATGGCGCGAGGTGCAGGCGATGAGCCACTGGCTGCCGGCGCCGGGCAAGATCATCTCGTCGCGCGTCGAGGCGCGTGAAGTCAGAAGGTCGGGCGTCGGCTCGGACAGCAGCGACACCACCGAGATGCGCAATTTTCCGGCGGTCACCTTCGAATACAAGGTCGGTAAAAAGAAATTTCAAAGCTCGCGCTACAGCGTGAAGGAGAATCTGGGGAATTTCGAAGTCACCGAAACCCTGGCGCAGTTTCCCACCGGCGCTGAAGTGACCGTCTTCTACAATCCGGCCGATCCGGGCAAGGCCGTGATCGAACGCACCCTGCCGGACGGCGCCTTCAAGTTCATGGTCAAGCTCTCGGCCGGGCTGGTGATCGGCACGGTGGTGCTGGTGTTTTCGCTCGGTGGCGTGCTGGAGGCGATCCGGCCGCACCTGCCCAAGCCGCAGAACCTCGGCGCCGGAGCGCTGCTGCTGTTCATGGGGCTGATGATCCTGCGCATGGCCTTCGTCCAGAAGTCGCTTGCCGAGCAGGCGGCAAAATGGCTGGTCGCCCCCGGCCGCATTGACTCCTCGGGCCTGCAGACGCTGCGAAACTACAGCAGCCATCGACGCTGGAGCACCGTCTTCAAATCCCGCATCGTGTACAGCTACGGCGTCGCAGGCCAGCACTACACCTCAGACCGCGTCACCTTCGGCGCCACGGTCACCGCTTCAATGCCCGGCCTCGTCAGCGGCCAGGCGCGCAGCTATGCCGAGGGCGGCAAGGTCGACGTGCATTACGACCCAGCCAACCCCGCCTCGGCAGTGCTCGAATGCAGGGTGCGCGGGCTTTGGCTGCTGTGGGTCTGTTCGGCCGCGTTTTTGGGCGGCGCGGCTTGGCTGGTCGGTTTTATCTGAGGCGCCACTTTCATGACGAGACATCCAATGATCGTCCGCAGGCTGGCCGTCGTTTGCCTGGCTCTGCTCGACGCCGTGCAGGCAGCGAGCGCAAAGGAATGTCTGCTCAGCCATGCCACCTACCGCGAGCCGCGTTCGGGCGCGGTGATGCAATTCCGGCCGCTGAACAATGAGCCGGCGGCACTGACGGCCGAAGCGTTTTCGGTGACCGTGCCCAACACCGACACGCGCTTGCCGGCCGACATCACCTGGACCGATGGCAAAAATTCGTTTCCGCTCGGCACCATCCGCCATGCCTGCACCGACGACGACCGCGAAGTGGGGCTGGAGGACGGCAGCGGGATGTGCCGGATATGGATGGGCCAGGTCTATGCCTTGACCGGAGGCGGAGCCGAGCAGCTGAATTCACGCGAAGCGACACCGGCGCCGAAAGGGCTGTTGCTGCCCGATTTCGGCGCGGGCTTCACCGAATTTGCCGATTTCGCCAATGCCAATCCGGACGGCTCGGCCTGGGATGCCTTCACATTGACAGGATGCAGCGATGAATAGCGCCATGAGATCGATTGTCTGGATTTGCGTGCTGTTTGCCGCCGCGGCGATATCAGCCGCTGCATATGCGGACGAGCCGTCGCCGTCGCGCCCGCCGATCGACAAATGCGTCTGGGAAAAAATGGCCGACAAGACGGTTGGGCTGGCCGCTTGGGCGCAGCGCTGCGATTTCGGCTTCCGCCAGATCCATTTCGAGTTCGCCGGCAATGCGCTCGCCATCAAATACAGCGATGGCGGCACGCCCGATCCGCTGGTCGAGGTGTTCGACATTCAATCCGGCGAAACCGCAGAGGCCGCAGTGCTGCGACTGTTGCTGGAAAAGACCGACAAATCAGTCAGCGCCCGCTGCGTGCTGACGCCCTACACCGAGGGCGCCGTGCCCACCGGCGTCAAACGCTACACATTCAGCCCTGATGCTGCCTATGCCAAAGAGCTGAAAGCGGTGGTGAGTGATGACGTTCCCGAACCACCCTGCGGCGACTGGGGCGAAATGCCCGACGGCATCCAGTACTTCGAGGTGCCGGCGGGCGAGGGGCGGAGGGTGCTGTTCGTTCGGGCGGGGCAGGACGAGCCGTTGTTCGACGAGCAGACGCTAAGGGCGCGGTAGGAGGTTGTCCTGAAGGTTACCGCTTATGCCTCTACATATTCAGCGAGACTGATTCCTTTGGGCACCTCCAGCCCATCGGCGCGCAAGCCCTCGATGTGAAAGCGTATAGCGTCGCGAATTTCGATTTCTACTTCTGGCACGGTAGCACCAGTTGCGATGCAGCCGGGTAGGTCCGGCACATAGGCAGAGAAATTGTTGCCTGCTTTTTCAATCACCACCGCGTAACGCATATAGTCACTCCTTCAAACCGGACTGCTTGAGGCGCCTGGCGCAATTTCCTCAAACGGCTTGCCGGCCGCGGTGACGCGCCCGGCAAACTTCGCCTATCAATGTTACTTCTTGCGCGGCGGTTCGTTCTTGGTGTCCCCGTAGCCGGGCTTGGGGACACGCTCGACTGTGGTCGTGTTCGGGCGGCGCTCGGCTTCTTTCACAGAAATGAATTGGCCGCTCTTTGAGCTTCGTCCAATGTCGAAAGTCTTACGTTCATTGGTGGCCATTTGGGTATCTTTCCTCTGTGTTGCCAGAGCTACCTCGACTCCGAGAACCGACTCCCCATATGATAACCTTGCTAGAGGAGATGGGATTTCGATCTCGTCGCCCCGCGTAGGCTCCGGCCTGTTCGCGGTATCCAAAGCCGGCTCTAACGAGCCGGCTTTGGTATTTCTGCGGCTTTGCTTTGCATTCCTGTAATTGCCGTCTTGACCTGATGCGGAATTATATGTGGCTCTGAGATGCCAAGATTTTGGAGGCGTTTCTCGGCGGCTGTCCTACTCACAGCAAAGAACGGCATGATTTCCAAAACGTCGGTGAAGTCACGAATTAGAGTCTCCGGCATAAGAAAACCGGCGGCAAACGCGTTAGCTTGCCATTCTGCGCTCGCGTACGCAGGTAACTCTTTCATCTGAGAATATCGCCTAGGGGCTCGATCAAGGGGAACGGCCGATTTGTGAAGAACCAAATGCCCTAGCTCATGGGCCACAGTCCACCTGCCGCGGCCTTCAAAGTTCGCGGCGGATTGATACGTTGTGCCTGACAAGACAACGCAAGGCGGATCAAATTCGGTATACCCTTCCGCTCCGTCCATCAGGTGGTCATCTTTGACAACTAGTGCGAAATCGCCAAAAAGCCGGGGCATTTCATTTTCAAGGACACTAACCATATCAGGTGCTTGGCAAGTAGTGCCTATGCGAAGTGCTTGGCGCCATGCCGCTGCTAATATCTCGATCTCAGCGCGACTCTTGGCGGATACGCAATAGTCATGACTCATCTGTCATCTCCTGGGAGTTCTGCGTCCAGTTTTCGTATCTCGTCTGGGGACATCTTGTTGATCTTCCTAAATAACCTTCTAGCAAGAGCTGCGCGTTCTTTGTTTATTGGCGTAAAGCGAATAACATTAATGCGGGCATCTGCGAGGGCCTGTAGGTGCTTTCTCGTAACGATGTCCAATTTCAACCAGTTTCCAAAGTTTTCTACGTACCCCTCTGGAACTTGTTTTCCCCCAGTCTCGACAGCGGAGATAAATGACGGCGAACACTTGAACTCCTTTGCTTGATCAATCATCCGCAACCTTCGTGCCATTCTGATTTCCCGGCATGCGGACCCAAATGCCGTCAGAGTTTTTTCGACCATCTTTATGTTTCCCTATCTTTTTCACCTGTAGGTGAAACTCTCCCTCAAAAAAAACCTCTCTGCCGCGTTGGCGGCAGAGAGGTTCGTTCGTGTCAACTGCACCCGCTCGTCGAACCACAAGTATCGCACTTCTCGCAGGTGCCGTTCCGCACCATGGTGAAGTTGTGGCATTCCGAGCATTCGTTGCCGGTGTAGCCTTGCATCAAGGATTGCTGACGCCGCGTAGAGGCAAGCGCCTTTGCCTCGGCCGCTTCTTTCGCTGCTTCGTCGGTGAACAACCCGGTGGGATCGGCTGCCTCCTCGGAAACAATATCTTCGACCAGTTCCTTGGCTCGCTCCTCATAGTCGCGCTTGTAGGCGATGGCTTCGTCGCTTGCTGGTTTAAGCGCCAGCACGTTGGAGCCTGAGAACGCAGTTGGAGTGACCCGGGCAGGGGCTCCGGCAGGTGATCCGGCAAAACCCTTGGGTTCGCCACCTAAGCCAGACACCAACTTGACCGGCGAGGCGCCGCGGGTAAGGCCCTTCGAGAACGGCGTCGCCTTGCCTTCGTTGATGCCGCGTCCGAGCGCCGTCTTGTCGAAATCCGACTGGTCGACATGGGCGAGGTCGTGGCGGCCGAGGTAGGACACGGCGAGTTCGCGGAACACGTAGTCGAGGATCGACGTCGCATTCTTGATCGCGTCGTTGCCCTGCACCATGCCGGCCGGCTCGAATTTGGTGAAGGTGAAGGCCTCGACAAATTCCTCGAGCGGCACGCCATATTGCAAGCCAAGCGAGATGGCGATGGCGAAGTTGTTCATCATCGCTCGGAAAGCGGCGCCTTCCTTGTGCATGTCGATGAAGATCTCGCCGATGCGGCCGTCGTCGAATTCGCCCGTGCGCAGGTAGACCTTGTGGCCGCCGACGACTGCCTTCTGGGTGTAGCCCTTGCGGCGATTCGGCAGTTTTTCACGATCGCGGTAGAGGCGTTCGATGACGCGCTCGACGATCTTCTCGGTGACCTGCACGGCACGCTGTGAAGCGGGCGCCGCGATCAACTGCTCGACCGCGTCGTCCTCGTCGTCCTCGCTGTCGGCGAGCAGCGACGAATTGAGCGGCTGCGACAGCTTCGAGCCGTCGCGATAGAGCGCGTTGGCCTTCAGCGCCAGCTTCCACGACAGCATGTAGGCGCCCTTGGCGTCTTCCACCGTCGCATCGTTGGGCATGTTGATGGTCTTGGAGATGGCGCCGGAGATGAAGGGCTGTGCCGCCGCCATCATCTGGATGTGGCTGTTGATGGACAGCGAGCGCTTGCCGATCTTGCCGCACGGGCTGGCGCAGTCGAACACCGCGAGATGCTCGGCCTTGAGGAAGGGCGCGCCTTCCAGCGTCATCGCACCGCAGACATGGATGTTGGCGGCTTCGATGTCCTTCCTGGAGAACCCGAGCGCCGGCAGCATCTCGAACGAGAAGTCGTTGAGCTGCTCGTCGGTGAAGCCGAACGTCTCCTTCACCCAGTCGGCGCCCAGCGTCCACTGGTTGAAGACGAACTTGATGTCGAAGGCCGACTTCAGCGCCGCATTGAGCGCCGCGATCTTGTCGTCAGTAAAACCCTTCGCCTTGAGCGAGCCGGGGTTGACCGCCGGCGCCTGGTTCATGTTGCCGTGGCCGACAGCGTAAGCCTCGATCTCGGCGAGCTGGCTCTCGGAATAGCCCAGCGTGCGCAGCGCTTCCGGCACGGCGCGGTTGATGATCTTGAAGTAGCCGCCGCCAGCGAGCTTCTTGAACTTCACCAGCGCGAAGTCGGGCTCGATGCCGGTGGTATCGCAATCCATGACCAGGCCGATCGTGCCGGTCGGCGCAATCACGGTCGCCTGCGCGTTGCGGTAGCCATGCTCTTCGCCGAGTTCGATGGCGCGGTCCCAGGCAGCCTTGGCGTGCGTGGCCAATTCCTGCTGCTTCAGGTCGGACGCGACCAGCGGCACCGGATTGACGGCGAGCTTCTCATAGCCGCCCTTTTCGCCATAGGCAGCGCGGCGATGGTTGCGCATCACGCGCAGCATGTTCTGCGCATTGCGGTCGTAGTCGGCGAAGGCGCCGAGCTCGCCAGCCATCTCGGCCGAGGTGGCATAGGCAGTGCCGGTCATGATGGCGGTGAGCGCTGCGCAGATGGCGCGGCCCTCGTCGGAGTCATAGGGAATGCCGGACGTCATCAGCAGGCCGCCAATGTTGGCATAGCCGAGGCCGAGCGTGCGGTATTCGTAGGACTGCTTGGCGATCTCCTTCGACGGGAACTGCGCCATCATCACCGAGATTTCGAGGACGACGGTCCACAGCCGCACCGTGTGCTCGTAGGCGGCGATGTCGATCGTGCCGTCGGCATTGCGGTAGGGCAGCAGGTTGATCGAGGCCAGGTTGCAGGCCGTGTCGTCGAGGAACATGTATTCCGAGCACGGGTTCGACGCCCGGATCGCACCGGCCGAAGCGCAGGTGTGCCAGTCGTTCATCGTCGTGTTGAAATGCAGGCCCGGATCGGCCGAAGCCCAGGCGGCGTAGCCGATCTTTTCCCAGAGGTCGCGTGCCTTCAGCGTCTTCAGCACCTTGCCGTCCTTGCGGGCGGTCAGATGCCAGTCGGCATCCTCCTCGACGGCGCGCAGGAAGTTGTCCTTCAGCGACACCGAATTGTTGGAGTTCTGGCCGGAAACGGTGAGGTAGGCGTCGGAATCCCAGTCGGTGTCGTAGGTCTTGAACGACATCGCGGTGTAGCCCTGCTTGGCGAACTGGATGACGCGGTAGATGTAGTTCTCCGGCACGGCCGACTTCTTGGCCGCCTTGATCTCGCGCTTCAGCGCGGTGTTGATCGACGGGTCGAAGCAATCGTCATCATGGCCTTCGCAATTGATGCAGGCCTTCATGATCGCTTCGAGATGTTTTTTCACGATCTTGGAGCCGGTGACCAGCGACGCCACCTTCTGCTCTTCATTGACCTTCCAGTCGATGAATTCCTCGATATCGGGATGGTCGGCGTCGACAATGACCATCTTGGCCGCACGACGCGTGGTGCCGCCCGACTTGATTGCGCCCGCCGCGCGGTCGCCGATCTTGAGGAAGCTCATCAGGCCGGACGAACGGCCGCCGCCCGACAGCTTTTCGCCTTCGCCGCGCAGCATGGAGAAATTGGAGCCGGTGCCCGAGCCGTATTTGAACAGGCGCGCTTCGCGCACCCACAGGTCCATGATGCCGCCTTCGTTGACGAGATCGTCCTGCACGCCCTGGATGAAACAGGCATGCGGCTGCGGATGCTCGTAGGAGGACTTCGACTTGGTCAGCTTGCCGGTAAACGGGTCGACATAATAGTGGCCCTGGCTCGGACCATCGATGCCGTAGGCCCAGTGCAGACCGGTGTTGAACCATTGCGGCGAGTTCGGCGCAACGCGCTGGGTGGCGAGCATATAGGCGAGTTCGTCGCGGAAGGCGCTCGCGTCTTCTTCCGACTTGAAGTAGCCGCCCTTGTAGCCCCAATAGGTCCAGGTGCCGGCCAGCCGGTCGAAGACCTGGCGGGCGTCGATTTCGGAACCGTAGCGCTCGGCTTCCGGCAGCTTGGCAAGCTCGGCCTCGTCGGCGACGGAGCGCCACAGGAAGGAGGGGACGTCGTTCTCCTCGACCTTCTTCAGGCGCGCGGGCACGCCGGCCTTGCGGAAATACTTCTGCGCCAGGATGTCGGCGGCAACCTGCGAGAACTGCGCCGGCACATCGATATTGTCCAAGCGGAACACCACCGAGCCGTCCGGATTCTTGATCTCCGAAAGCGCCTTGCGGAATTCGATCTCCGCGTAAGCTGATTGGCCTGGCTTGGTGAAACGACGCTCGATGCGCATTGGTCCGGTCCCTTTTGTCTATATATAGCGCTTTTCCCCGGGGATTTCTGCCCCCAATGCGAAACGCGCATGTCCGCCGTCTGCCGGCGTTCGAAAACACCGGCTCTCCTTGTGGCAGTCTTCGTCGCCTTGCTGGTCGAGCTTCTTACGAAGCCGCTGTTCCAACTCTGCGCCGAACCCTGCGGGTCCCTCAAAACTGAATTTTTCCTCGATTCCCTCGACCGAGGGAAATTCACACTATCTAGCGTCGAACCTGCCTGCAAACACTAAATATAGTGTTAACAGACAATTTATTCCAGTCCGACAAATCTCCCTTTTCGCTCCCGAAGCCCCCACGATCCAACGCTTCCGCCAGCCTCGTAAACAGGCGGAAATCATGGCCAAAACGCACAAAATCCGGGAAAATGACCGGGCTCGAAACTCTCCGGTCGCGCCCTCAACAAGAGCACATGGCACATAAAAGGCGACTCGGTTTGCGTCGTCAAGGATTCGTTTGCGTAGCTTTTGTGACCCCAACATCTTGTGTGTCACATATGTGGATAACGGGGACAAAAAGCCGCTGAGGAAAGCCCGATTCTGCCGGCGTGGACCGCTGGTGAGCGGTTCACCCGAGACAGGCCCGGCCGGATTCTGGCTCACAGCCTTTTCATTTTAGCTGGCGTGCATTATGTCTTTGGCGTCGCGCGGGGGCGCGTCTTGTCAATTCCAAGAGCATCCGTTACGCCCCGCCCATGACAGTTACCGTCCGTTTTGCCCCCTCACCAACCGGCCGCATTCATATCGGCAATGCCCGCACCGCCTTGTTCAACTGGCTGTTTGCCATGAACAACAAGGGCCGTTTCATTCAGCGCTTCGACGACACAGACATTGCCCGCTCGAGGCAGGAATTTTCCGACGCCATCCTCTACGACCTGCACTGGCTGGGGATTTTTCCCGACGCCACCGAATACCAGTCGCGGCGCTTCGAAACTTACGACGCGGCGGTGGAGCGGCTGCAGAGAGCCGGCGTTGTCTATCCCTGCTACGAGACCCCCGAAGAACTCGACCTGCGCCGCAAGGTGCGCCGCACGCGCGGCCTGCCGCCGGTCTATGGCCGCGAGGCGCTGGCGCTTTCGCAGCAGCAGATCGCCGAATACCGCTCCGATGGCCGCCGGCCGCACTGGCGCTTTCTGCTGCCGAATTTCACCAGCGATCCGCTGCAGCCCGAACGCACCGAAGTGCACTGGAACGATCTGGTGCGCGGCGAGGAAACCGTCGATCTGGCCTCACTGTCCGATCCGGTGCTGCGGCGCGAGGACGGCACTTATCTCTACACGCTGCCTTCGGTCGTCGACGACATCGAGATGGGGGTCAGTCATGTCATCCGCGGCGACGACCACGTCACCAACACCGGCGTGCAGATCGCGCTGTTCAAGGCATTGGGCGCCGAGCCGCCTGTCTTCGGCCACCACAATCTCTTGACCACGGCCTCGGGCGAGGGCCTGTCGAAGCGCAGCGGTGCGCTGTCGATCGAAAGCCTGCGCGAGGAGGGCATCGAACCGATGGCTGTGGCTTCGCTGGCCGTCCTTGTCGGCACCTCGGAAAATGTCGCAGCGGTGCATGACATGCCGGCACTGGCCGCGCGCTTCGATCCCGCCGCCACGTCGAAATCGGCGGCCAAATTCGACCCGGACGAGCTGTTCGTGCTCAATCGTGCGCTCATGCACCACATGCCGTTTTCCGAGGCGCGGGATCGGCTGATCGTGCTCGGCATCTCCGGCGACAAGGCCGAGCCGTTCTGGCTGGCGGTGCGCGGCAATCTCGACCGGCTGAGCGACGCGGTCGGCTGGTGGCGCATCCTTGCCGACGGCCCGCAGCCCGCGCCGGAATTTTCCGACGAGGATCGCGACTTCCTGCAGCAGGCCTTCGACCTGTTGCCGGAAGAGCCGTGGACCGGAACGGTGTGGAAGGACTGGACGGCCAGGATCAGGGAAGCCAGCGGCCGCAAGGGCAAGGCGCTGTTCATGCCGCTGAGACTGGCGCTTACCGGACTTGCTTCCGGGCCGGAGCTTGCAGATCTATTGCCGCTGCTGGGTCGGGAAGGAACGCTGGCCCGACGACCCTGACCTTGCGCTGGTCCGGCGGGATCAGCGACACCGGCGACACCACCGGCTTGACGGCAAGGCGCTTGATGGCAGCGCGGTCGAGCCCGCCCTGCATATTGGCCAGCGTCTCCGGATCCGCGCCCGGATCGGGTTTGGCCGCCGGCACCGGAATGAATGGCGTTGTCTCGGTATCAGGCTGCGATTGGTCGGGCGGTGGCGGGTTGCCGCCGATGATCTCGAAATTTCCGGCCTGCGCATTGCAGCCACAAGCCAGCGGCCGCGACATGTTGGGCTGTTTGTAGAGATAGGCGGTCGGCAACTCGCTGTAGGGCCTGCCGGTCACCGACGACGTCATGTTGGCCGAATCGTCTTCCATGCCGCGCGAATAGAACACCTGCATTTCGGTGCCGGGGCAGCTCGATTCGCAATTCTTCTGGTCGCGCTCGAAATCGCCGAGCGAAGCCGAGTTCGACATCGGGAAGAAATAGCCGTCGCAGGTGCGCACGCAGCTCGTATGGAACTCGCCGCCGACCGTCGGGAAATCCGGCACGCCGGGCTGATTGAGCACCCGGCGCACATTGCGCTCCTCGCCGGGATCGTCGGGCTGGTCGAGCGTGTCAATCTGCCGGCTGCCGCCGAAAAGCTGGTCGAACAAATTGCCGTCATCCGGTTCGCGGCTGGCTTCTTGCAGCGGCTCCCGCAGGCGCGGCGCGGGCTCGTCGCGGCAGCCATTGGCGTCGAGCGCGGCCAGGATGCGGCCGTGGTCGCGCCGCGAGCCGCCGCCGGCAAGCTGGGCGCGCTTGGCTTGCAGCGCGTCGAGATTGGCGTTCATGCGATCGATGCTGCTGTTCAGCGCAGCGCATTGGCTGACATTGCGCGAAAACAGCGAAAACCCGCAATTCGCATCGCTCGCACGACCGCGCACCTTTGATAGCTGTTCGAACTGGCGGGAGATGGCCTTGTCATACTTCCGCACCATGCTGGAATTGCCGCCGCCATTCGATGAAGAAGCAAGCTCGGCTTCCAGTTGACGGCAAACGCGGGAGGCGGCCTGCGGTTCAGTGGTGGCGACGGCCGAAAGCACAAGCGCGCCGAGCAGCGCAGCCAGATGCTTCAGCCTCCATCGTCCGCCCGTCATTGCCCGAAACCCCGCTTGCCTGCCTGTCGCGATGCTACCGGATTCGCGGTTAATCGTTCCCTCAATCTACAACCAAAGATGGTCTTAGCCCATAGACGCGTTGAAGGAGGCGTTTGGATAGAGCGGCAACTGTGCGATCTCACCGCTGCATGAAAAAGGCGCAATCGCCCCGGAATTATCCCTCGATCCAGCAAAACCCGGGGACCGGGCATGACCACGCTTACCCGTCGAACCGCGCTGCAGTTCGGTCTGTTGTGCCTGGCGGCGCCCGCACCCTTGGCGCAGGAAAATCCAGCCGCTCCGGACTGGCGCAGCAAATTGGTCGAAGCCGCGCGTGAGCAGATCGGCGTCACCACCTTCTACGACCCGGCCTATGTCCGCCTCGGCTATCCCGGCGGCGACGTCGCGCCGGATAGGGGCGTGTGCACGGATGTCATCGTGCGCGCCTATCGCCGCGCCTTCAATCTCGACCTGCAGAAACTGGTGCATGAGGATATGGCCGCCAATTTCGCCGCCTATCCCAAGACCTGGGGCCTGAAATCGACCGACCGCAACATCGACCACCGACGGGTCGGCAATCTTGCCGCTTTTTTCGGACGCAACGGAGTTTCCTTGCCCGCCAGCGAGTATCCTCCCGACTTTCAGCCGGGCGATATCGTCACCCAGATGCTGCCCGGCAACCTGCCGCACATCGTCATCGTCTCATCCGAACGCTCGGCGGACGTGCCGGAACGAGCGCTGGTCATCCACAATATCGGGGCGGGCGCCCGCGAGGAGGACACGCTGTTTGCCTTCACGCAGACCGGGCATTACCGTTTCGTGCCTGCCTGACGGCGTCAGTTGAAATGAACCACCGCCTGTGCCTTGTGCGCCGCCTCGACCACCGCAAGCGCCGTCATGTTGACGACGCCGCGCGAGGTCACCGACGGCGTCAAAATATGCGCCGGCTTGTCGGTGCCAAGCAGGATCGGCCCGACATGCAGCGCATCCATCATCGTGCGCAGCGCGGTCAGCGTGATGTTGGCGGAGTCGAGGTTGGGGAACACCAGGAGATTGGCTTCGCCCTTCAGCCGCGAATGCGGATAGACGCGCTGGCGCAGATGCTCCGACAGGGCTGAATCGGCATGCATCTCGCCGTCGCATTGCAGGTCGGGCGCAACTCGCGCCAGGATCGCCGCCGCCTGCCGCATCTTCAGCGCGCTGGGGGAATCGCGCGAGCCGAAATCCGAATGCGACAGCAGCGCTGCCTTCGGCTCGATGCCGAACCGCTGGATTTCCTCCGCCGCCAGAATGGTCATTTCGGCGATCTCCTCGGCCGTCGGGTCGACCGAGACATGGGTGTCGGTGAGGAAGATGATGCCGCGTTGCGAGATCAGCATCGACAGCGTCGACAGGTCGCGGTCCTTGACGCCTGCGCGTGGTCCGATGACCAGCGTCACATTGCGCAGATGCCGCTCGAAACGGCCCTCGAGGCCGCAGATCATGGCGTCGGCATCGCCGCGCTTCAGCGCCAGCGCGGCAATCACCGTATTGTCGGTGCGCACCATGGTGCGCGCGGCCTCCGTCGTCACGCCGCGCCGGCCGGCAAGCTCGATCAACAGGTCGACATAATGGCGGTAGCGCGGATCGTCTTCCGGGTTGATCAGGCCGAAATCAACGCCCGGCTTGATACGCAGGCCGTAGCGCTTCAGCCTGACCTCGATGACATGCGGGCGGCCGATCAGGATCGGCTCGGCAATGCCTTCCTCCAGCACCACCTGGGCTGCGCGCAGCACGCGCTCGTCCTCGCCGTCGGCATAGATGACGCGCTTGGCGGTCGACGCCTTGGCCGACGAAAACACCGGCTTCATCACCAGGCCGGAGCGGAAGACGAAGCGGTTGAGCTGGTCGATATAGGCGGCGAAGTCGGTGATCGGCCGGGTCGCGACGCCGGTGTCGCAGGCAGCCTTGGCCACCGCCGGCGCGATGCGCAGGATCAGGCGGGGATCGAAGGGCGAGGGGATAAGGAAGTCGGGTCCGAAGATCGGCGTCTCGCCGGAATAGGCGCGGGCGGCGACGTCGGATGGTTCTTCGCGGGCAAGCGCGGCGATCGCCCGGACCGCGGCCATCTTCATCTCCTCGTTGATGGCGCTGGCGCCGCAATCCAGCGCACCGCGGAAGATGTAAGGAAAACAAAGCACGTTGTTGACCTGATTGGGGAAATCGGAACGGCCGGTGCAGATCATCGCGTCGGGACGAGCGGCGCGCGCGACCTCCGGCATGATCTCGGGATTGGGGTTGGCCAGCGCCAGGATCAACGGCTTAGGCGCCATATGATCAAGCAATTCCGGCTTCAGCACGCCGGCGGCCGACAGGCCGAGAAAAACGTCGGCGCCAGGGATCACATCGGCCAGCGTGCGCGCCTCGGTGTCCTTCACATAGGGGTCTTTCCAGCGATCCATCTCGTCGGTGCGGCCCTTGTAGGCGACGCCGAAGCGGTCGGTGACCCAGATATTCTCTACCTTGGCGCCAAGCGAGACCAACAGGTTGAGGCAGGCGAGCGCTGCCGCACCGGCGCCTGAGGTGACGATCTTGATGTCGGAAATGGTCTTGCCGGCGAATTCCAGCCCGTTGAGCACCGCGGCGGCGACGATGATGGCGGTGCCATGCTGGTCGTCATGGAAGACGGGAATGCTCATGCGGGCCTTCAACTGCGCCTCGACCTCGAAGCATTCGGGCGCCTTGATGTCCTCGAGATTGATGCCGCCGAATGTCGGTTCCAGCGCCGAGATCGTCTCGACCATGCGCTCTATGCCCGGCGCGTCGATCTCGATGTCGAAGACGTCGATGCCGGCGAATTTCTTGAACAGCACCGCCTTGCCTTCCATCACCGGCTTGGAGGCGAGCGGGCCGATATTGCCGAGGCCGAGAACGGCCGAGCCGTTGGAGACGACGCCGACCAGATTGGCGCGCGCCGTGTAGTCGGCGGCGGTCGCCGGATTGTCGCGGATTTCGAGGCAGGGGGCGGCAACACCAGGCGAATAGGCCAGCGCCAGATCGCGCTGGTTGCCGAGTGGCTTGGTCGCCTGGATCTCGAGCTTTCCCGGCCTTGGATGCTTATGGAAGTAGAGGGCGGCTTCGTCGAGGTCCGAACGTGCCGTTTTCTTGTTCTCGCCTTCCATGCGGCCGCTCCCTCAAACCTGCTTTGCAGCCTTTTAGCACGCAAAAATGGTTTTTCGCGACGCCAAATGACGCAAGGGCGGCTAAAAGAACCGGGGCCGAAAAGACCGAATTGTTTCAAACGGTTGCGCGGAAATCCTGCTGAGGATGCACTGAGCCCTTCAGAACGCGCTGACATAGAGGCCGCCATCGACCGGGATGTTCTGGCCGGTGAGATAACCGGCATGGACCGAGCACAGAAAGGCGCAGATCTGGCCGAACTCTTCCGGCGTGCCGAGCCGCTTGGCCGGAACGTCGGCGCTGATGCGGGTCTTGCGCGCTGCGGCCGCTGCCGGGTCTTCCATCGTGCCGGCCTCATGCGGGCCGCGCAGCCGGTCGGTGTCGAGCTTGCCCGGCAGCAGGCTGTTGATGGTGACGTTGCGGTCGATCACCGTGCGCGCCACGCCGGCCAGGAACGAAGTCAGCCCGGCTCGCGCGCCGGACGACAGATCGAGGCCGGGAATCGGGACGTAGACCGACAGCGAGGTGATGTTGACGATGCGGCCGAAGCCGCGCATGGCCATGCCGTCGATGACGGCCTGCACCAGTTCGATCGGCGTCACCATGTTCTGCGTCACGCCTTCGAGGATCTTTGCGCGGTCGAGTTCGCGGAAATCGCGCAAGGGCGGGCCGCCATTGTTGTTGACCAGGATATCCGGGTCGGGGCAGGCGGCTAGGATCGCCTTCTGCACCTCGGGCGTCGAGACGTCGCCGACGATCTCGGTCACCTTCACGCCGTAGCGTTCGCGCAGTTCGGCTGCGGTTTTTGCCAGCAGCTCGGCATTGCGGCCGTTGACAACGAGATCGCAGCCGGCCTCGGCCAGCGCCGTGGCGCAGCCGCGGCCAAGCCCTTTGCTCGATGCGCAGACGATGGCCTTCTTGCCCTTGATGCCAAGATCCATGACGATTTTCTCCTGTGAATGGCGCGGCACGCTAGCCCTTTGGCTGGCCCAATCGCAACCGTCATACGGTTGTTGCATGAATCGGGGCATAGCCTGCGCGAAAGCAACGGTGACGATCTGATGTCCGGTACAGAAACCCGCACTTTCCGCAGCATGTTCATATCCGACCTGCATCTCGGATCGAAGGCGGCCAAGGCCGAGTTCCTGATCGATTTCCTGCGGTATCACGACGCCGATATCATCTATCTCGTCGGAGACATCGTCGACGGCTGGCGTCTGCGGCGCAGCTGGCATTGGCCGCAGAGCCACAATGACGTCGTCCAGAAACTGCTGCGCAAGGCGCGCAAGGGCACCTCGATCACCTATATCGCCGGCAATCACGACGAATTCGCGCGCCAGTTCCAAGGCGTGCATTTCGGCGGCATCGTCGTTGCCGACCGCGCCATCCACGAAACCGCCGATGGCAGGCGCCTGCTGGTCATCCACGGCGACCAGTTCGATACCGTCGTCCACAATGCACGCTGGCTGGCCTACCTCGGCGACTACGCCTATGACGCCGCGATGGTGGTCAACCGCGTGGTGACGAGGCTCCGCCATATGCTCGGCCTTCCCTACTGGTCGTTCTCGTCCTGGGCCAAGGTCAAGGTCAAGAAGGCGGTGAACTTCATCGGCTCGTTCCAGACGGTGCTGACCGAGGAGGCCCGCCGCTCGCATGTCGACGGCGTCATCTGCGGCCACATCCATCACGCCGCGATCGAGACTTATGAGGATGTGCAGTACATCAACACTGGCGACTGGGTGGAGAGCTGCACGGCGGTGGTCGAACATTTCGACGGCAAGATGGAGATCATCCACTGGGCGCTGGTGCTGCCCGAAGCACCGGACGAGCCGCTCATCCCCTTGCTGATCGAAGACAGGGTCGTCGAAGCGGCATAACCCTCCTGTTAATCGACTGGCCCAGGCAGTTTCGGACCGCTTTCGCGCATGTTAAGGGATCGATCTGCGTTGCAGCCCTTTGTGCAGCGTAATTGGATCGATTCATGTCGCTGCCGCCGCTCTCGCCCGAACAACTCGTCAAGCCGCGCCATTTCGAACTGCGCATGAGTCTGATCTTCGCGACATTATTCGTGTCGCTGGGAACGCATGTGCCTTATTTCCCGCTGTGGCTGCATGCCCAGGGTTTCCACGCCGAGCAGATCGCCATCATCCTGGCGGCGCCGATGTTCCTGCGCGTGGTGACGACGCCGCTGCTGACCGCGCTGGCGGACCGGGCGAAGGACAGGGCCGATGTCTATATTGCGCTGGTGGCCGCGACGATGGTGCTTTCCGCCGGCTATTTCCTCACTCCCACCTATGCGGCGGTGCTTGCCGTATCGCTGGCGCTGACGGTGGTGTGGACGCCGCATTCGCCGATCGCCGATTCGCTCGCGCTGTCGGGCGTGCGCCGCTTCGGCTCGAACTACACCGCGATGCGCAAATGGGGCTCGATCTCCTATCTCTGCGCCAACGTCGCAGGCGGCTTTATCCTGGCCTGGACGAGCCCGCAGGCCGTGCCGGTAATCATCTTTGCGGCATTGTCTGCCGCGCTCGTCGCCGGATTGCTGGCGCCGCGGCTTGGCCGCCCGCGCCGGGCTTCGCCGCTTTCGGCCGCCGACATCCAGCATCAGGCGCCGAGCCTTCTCAATCCGTATTTCCTGTATTTCACCCTCGGCGTCGGCATCATCACCGCCAGCCATGCCTTCCTCTACGGCTTTGTCTCAATCTACTGGAAATCGGTCGGCATCAGCGATTCCGTCGTTGGCCTGCTGTGGGCCTGGGGCGTGGTGGCCGAGGTCTGCATGTTCGTGTTTTTCAACCGTATTTTTGCCTCCGTCTCAGTCGTCAAGGTGATGCTGATCGCCGGCGTCGGCTCCATCGTGCGCTGGATCGCCTTTCCGTTGATCTGGCCACTCGGGCTTGGCGTTGCCGGTTTCTTCGGCGTCCAGACCCTGCATTCGGTGTCGGTGGCGATGGTGTTGATCGGCCTGCAGAAGATGATCGGCGAAACGGTTTCGGAAGAACGCACGGGTGCGGCGCAAGGCATTGCCTATTTCTTCAACGGCTTCTTCATGGCGGCGGTGACGCTGGCGTCCGGCCCGCTTTACGAGCGCTACGGCGTCGACGGCTTCCTGGCGATGATCCCGATCGCCATCGTCGGCCTGGCGCTGATCGGGCTCGCCGCGCGTTCAGCCCCACAGCATCCTGTCAGGCGGTGACACCAGCGACCCCTGGTACACGAGGCCGGGCTGGCGGTCGCGGGCAAGCAGCAGCGGACCGTCGAGGTCGACGAAGTCGGCGCCTTGCGCCAAAAGCACTGCCGGCGCCATCGCCAGCGACGTGCCGACCATGCAGCCGACCATCACGCCGAATCCCAGCTCCCGGGCGCGGTTGCGAAGGGTAAGGGCGGCGGTCAGGCCGCCGGATTTGTCGAGCTTGATGTTGACGGCGTCATAGAGGCCGACAAGCGTTTCGAGGTCCTTCGCCTCGTGGACGCTTTCGTCTGCGCAGATCGGCACCGGATGCGCGATGTGGCGCAGGATGGCATCATGGCCGGCGGGAAGCGGCTGTTCGATCAGGGCTATGCCATGTTCGGCGGCGAAAGCGAGATTCTCGATGATGTTGGCATCGATCCAGCCTTCATTGGCGTCGAGGATGATGCGGCTGTCGGGCGCCGCTTCGGTCACGGCGCGGATGCGGGCCATGTCGTTGTCGCCGCCAATCTTGACCTTGAGCAGCGGCCGCCCGGCATTGGCGCGGGCTTGCGCCGCCATTGCCTCCGGCTCGCCCAGCGACAGCGTGTAGGCCGTCTCCAGCGCCGACAAGGGCACAACGTGGATGGCGTCCGCGACCGCAACGCCGCTGATCTTGGCCTCCAGGTCCCACAAGGCGCAATCGATGGCGTTGCGGGCAGCACCCGCCGGCATCGCATCGAGCAGGTCCTTGTGGCTGATGCCGCCTTCTATCTGCCGGCGCATGGCCTCGATGGCGTCGCGCACCCCCTCCATAGTCTCGCCATAGCGCTTGTAGGGGACGCATTCGCCCCATCCGCGATTGTCCCCATCACTGATCGTGCAGGTAATGACTTCGGCTTCGGTCTTCGACCCGCGCGAGATGGTGAAGGTGCCGGCAATGGGAAAACGCTCGGCCTCAACCGAAATGACACGCGCCATAATTTTCTGCTCCGGCTATGCGACAACGCGTCGTCGGCAAATCGACAGGTACGACCCGTCAGGCTAAACAGGACGCCATGTTGACCATCGGCAAACGCGACGCAAGCGGCAACGCCGCCAAGGAGGCCGACCACCAGCCCCGCGTTGCGGTCGGCGAGGAGGGCGGCGTCCTCGGCTGCGCTTTCTCCGGCATCTGGACGACGACGACAGTGGCGCTGATCGACGCCGAGATGCGCAAGATCGAGCAGCGCAAAGGCTTCCAGACGCTCGCTTTGGATCTTTCCCACATCGAGAAGATGGACACCGCCGGCGCCTGGCTGATCGATCGCCTGGTCAGTGTCTTCGAAAAGAAGGGTGTCGAGATCAAGATGCAGGGGCAAAGCGATGTCGCCTCGATCCTGCTCGGCGCCGTTGGCGAAGCTGTCCGGCGCGAGCCCGAATCGCGCGGCGTCCGGCGCCCCAACATCATCCTCCGCGGGCTGGAGGCGGTCGGCCGCCGCATCTATGAGATGCGCGACGATTTCCTCGCCTCGATGAACATCCTCGGCGCCACCATCGGCGGCGCCCAGATGAAGCTCGGGCGCGGCCATGCCATCAATCCGGCGGCGATCTTCAACCAGATCGATCGCATGGGGGTCGGCGCCATCCCCGTGGTGGTGCTGATGTCGGCGATCGTCGGCGCCATCGTCGCCCAGCAGGGCGCCTACCAGCTCAATTATTTCGGCGCCAACATTTTCGTTGTCGATCTGGTCGGCGTGCTGATCCTGCGCGAACTCGGCGTGCTGATGACCGCCATCATGATCGCCGGCCGCTCCGGCAGCGCCATCACCGCCGAGATCGGCTCGATGAAGATGCGCGAGGAGGTCGACGCGCTGAAGGTCATCGGCCTCAACCCGATCGGCGTGCTGGTGTTTCCGCGCCTGGTGGCGCTGGTGATCGCGCTGCCCTGTCTCACCATCGTCGCCAATTTTGCCGCTCTTGGCGGCGGCATCCTAGCCGCCTGGCTTTATTCCGGTATTGCGCCGACGGCCTTCATCGACCGGCTGCGCGGCGCGATCGATATCAGCACCATCTTCGCCGGGCTGATCAAGGCGCCGTTCATGGCCATGATCATCGGCACCATTGCTTCCGTTGAAGGCATGAAGGTCGGCGGCAGCGCCGAATCGCTGGGTCTGCACGTCACCGCCTCGGTGGTGAAGTCGATCTTCGTCGTCATCATCCTCGATGGCCTTTTCGCCATCTTCTACGCATCGATCGAGTTCTGACATGATGCGCAGAAACTCAAAGGCGACCAAGGCTATGCAGGGAACGGGCGAAAGCGATATCGTGCTGTCGGTGCGCGACATCACCGTTGCCCTGGACGACAAGCTGATCCTCGACAAACTGGCGCTCGACATCAAGCGCGGCGAAATCCTCGGTTTCGTCGGCGCCTCGGGCGCCGGCAAATCGGTGCTGCTGCGCACGATTCTCGGCCTGCTGCACAAGCAGTCCGGCACGATCAAGCTGTTTGGTCTCGACCTCGAAAAGGCCAGCGACATCGAGCGGTTGCGCATCGACATGCGGCTTGGCGTGCTTTTCCAGCACGGTGCCCTGTTTTCGGCATTGACCGTGCAGGAAAACGTGCAGGTGCCGATGCGCGAATATCTCGATCTGCCGAAGAAACTGATGGACGAGCTGGCCTTGCTCAAGATCGAACTGGTCGGCCTGCCGCCGGACGCCGCGCAGAAATTTCCCTCGGAGCTTTCGGGCGGCATGATCAAGCGCGCCGCCCTGGCACGGGCGCTGGCGCTCGACCCCGATATCGTCTTCCTCGACGAGCCGACTTCCGGCCTCGACCCGATCAGCGCGTCCGAATTCGACGAATTGGTGGTGAAGTTGCGCGATACGATGGATCTGACGGTCTATATGGTGACGCACGATCTCGACACGCTGTTTACCGCTTGCGACCGCGTGGCGGTGCTCGGCAACAAGAAAATCCTGGTCGAAGGCACGATCGACGACATGCTGAAAAGCGAAGAACCGTGGGTCAAATCCTATTTCCGCGGAAAACGCGCTCGGCAACTTGATCTTGCCGCGCGCGCATAGACATAAGTGGGGCAATGGAAACCAGAGCCAACTACGTAATTGTCGGCATTTTCACCCTGGCTGCGATCCTGGCGGCGTTCGGGTTCGTCTATTGGACCGCCCAGATCGGTGATCGCGGCGAGACGGCGGAACTGCGCGTGCGCATTCAGGGTTCGGCCTCCGGCCTCGGCCCCGGCAGTCTGGTGCTGTTCAACGGCGTCAAGGTCGGGGTGGTCAAGCGCGTCTATTTCGACCGCAATGACCCCAATGCCGCCATTGCTACGACCGAGATCGACCAGACAACGCCGCTCACCAAATCGACGCAGGCCGATATCGGCATCGCCAGCCTTGCCGGCCAGGTCAACATCGAATTGAAGGGCGCCGATCCCAAGGAACCGAACCTGCTGGAAGAGGCGGCAAAGGAAGGCAGGACGGCCGAGATCATCGCCAATCCGTCAGCGGTCACCAACCTGCTGCAGACGGCGCAGAACATCTTCACCCGCGCCGACAAGGTGCTTTCCGACCTAGAAGGGTTCACCAGGGATGTGCGCGGGCCGCTGACCCAGACCGTCAAGAACGCCCAGACATTTTCCGATGCGCTGGCCAGGAATGCCGACGGCATCGACAAGTTCCTGACCGCCGTCAGCGCGCTGTCGGACGAGTTGAAGGGTGTTTCCGGCAAGCTCGACGGCACACTGAAGGCTGCCGAAGGCCTGCTCAATGCCGTCGACAAGGACAAGATCAAGAGCATCGTCGCCAATGTGGACGCCGTCACCGCCAATCTGAAGGAGACCAGCGGACAGCTCGACGGCGTGATCAAGAACGTCGATACCGCGGTCGGCTCGGTCAACGATTTCGCCAAGCGCACGCAAGGCACGCTGGCAAAGGTCGACAATGTGCTCGACGGCATCGATCCGGCACAAGTGCGCGTGGCGCTCGCCAACATTCAGAAGGCCAGCGAAAACGCCAACAAGGCCGCCGCCGACATCGCCAAGGTGACCGACAAGTTCGCCGACCGGGCCGACGACATCGACGAGACGATCAAGGACGCCAAACAGCTTGCGTCGCGCCTCAACGATGCCTCGGTGCGCGTCGACGGCATCCTGAAAAGGGTCGATACGCTGCTCGGTTCGGGCCAGGCCGACGGCGTCATGGCCGATGCCAGGGACACGCTGAAGTCGTTCAAGCAGGTCGCCGACACGCTGAACGCCCGGCTTGGCACGATCACCGACAATATTGCGCGCTTCTCGGGCCAGGGCCTGTCGAATGTCGAGGCGCTGGTCCAGGACAGCCGGCGTTCGATCAGCCGCATCGAAGAGGCGGTGACCGATCTCAGTCGCAACCCGCAGCGCATCCTGTCGGGCGGCGACGGCGAGGTCCGGCAGTTCGATGGCAGGGCACGGCGTTGACTTCCGTGCCCGCCCGCAGCAATTACATGGACCGCGGATGCGGATTCATCATACGATCCGGGGACAGTGGGGATCACGCGTGACGTTCGGGTTGGGTGGGTATAGATCGGCAGTCGTTTTGCTTGGCTTGACGCTGGCTGGTTGCGCGGCATTGGGAGGCAAGCCGGCGCCGCTCGATACGTTCGAGCTGTCCGCCCCGTCGATCGACGCCCATGGCCACAGCCGCCGCCAGATCCTGATCGCCCAGCCCTCCGCGCTCAAGGCGCTGGACAGCCAGAACATCGTCATCAAGCCGTCAGATCGCTCGATCCAGTATCTCAAGGGCGCGCAATGGGCCGACCGGCTGCCGCTGATCGTGCAGGCGAGGCTCGCCGAAACCTTCCAGCGCTCCGGAAGCTTTGCCGGCGTCGGCAAGCCGGGCGAGGGGCTGGCGATCGACTACCAGGTGATCGTCGAGATCCGCTCCTTCGAAGTCCGCGTCAATGGCGGCGAGCATGCCGAGGTCAATCTCTTCGTACGCATCCTGAACGACCGCAACGGCGAGGTGCGCGCCTCGAAGAGCTTTACCGCATCCGCTCCCGTCTCCGGCAGCGGCAATCCGGCCTATGTCAACGCGCTCGACAGCGCCTTCGGCGAGGCGGCGAAGGATATTGTGGGCTGGACGGATTCGGTGATCTGAGCCGGTCGAGGCTTCGAACGATCGTTCGTCGCGTTAAGCCATCACTCGACCAAATATCGCAGGTTCGCGCTGACCCTCATTGCGCTGCCGGGCATTTCTCCCCGTATAGTGACGAAGAGAAAGAACGCCATCGCCAATGATTTCGCCAATTGTCACCGTCGCAGTATGGGCGGCGAGGCTGATGCCATCTCCCTTCACCCCGTCGCTATACGGGAGAAGGTGCCGCAGGCGGATAAAGGGCAGCGCAGACCGACATTTTGCACACAGAAAAGGCGGGAACTTCCCGCCTTTTCTGTGTCTGTGGTGTCGCCTCAATCAGTGCAAACGGCCGCTCGCATGGGCCAGCATGGTGTAGACCTTGCCGGTGTCCGACGTCAGGTAGGTCTGCGCCATGATGTTGTCGCGGTCGTTGCGCGAGACGTCCTTGAGCAGCTTCTCGAAATCGTCGCAGTAGCGGTCGACAGCGGCGCGGAACTCCGCCTCTGCCTGATATTTGCGGCGGATTTCGTCAAAGGTCTGCTGGCCCTTGAGCGTGTAGAGGCGGCGCGTGAACACGTCACGCTCGCCGCGCCGGTAGCGGTTCCACAGCTCGATCGAGGCGTCGTGGTCGATCGCCCGGGCGATATCGACCGAGAGCGAGTTGAGCGACTCCATGACATGCAGCGGCGAGCGCTGGGCGGGAGTTGCGCGCGGTGCTTCCGCGGGCGCTGCCGGCCTGGCGACTTCCTCCTCGCGCGATGCCCCGGTCAGGAGATCGCGCACCCACCCGCCTTGCGGCGTGCGGGCGTTGGCGTCGCGCTGGCGCGGTGCTTCGGCAGGGCGTTCGATATCGAGCGTGCCACGCAGGCCGCCGAGCGGCGCCTGCGGAGCAGGGCGCTCCGGCTGTGGCGCCGGCGGCGGGCGGCGTACCGGCTCGGCCGGGCGCTGCACTGGCGCCTGCGGCGCCGGGCGCAGGGCGCGCGGTTCGGCATTGTCGCCGCCGCGTCCCGATTTCGCAACGATGTCCGAAAGTTCCTTGAGCGCGTTGATCTGCTCGGCAACGGCACGGCGGATCGCCGAGGTCGATTCCTTGGCCTCTTCCGGCATCTCGATGACGCCCTTCTTGAGCTCGGCGCGGGTGAGGTCGAGCTCGCTCTTGATCGAGCTTGCGGTGCGCCGCATCTCCTCGGTCGCATCGGCGAACCGGCTGGTTGCCGAATCGACCACTTCCGTTATGGCGATGCGGATCTTGTCGGCTGATGCCAGCGTCTTGCCTTCGGCATTCTGCATCGTCTGGCCGACAAGGTTTTCGAACGAACGCATCACCTTCTCGAGGTCTTCCGACTTCTTGACCAGGCCGACGGCGAGATCTTCGAGCGACGATTGCCGCTCAAGCGTGTGCTCCAGATTGCTCTGCGCCGAGCTCAACAGATCCGAAGCCGAGGACAGCAAGCGGCTGTGCTCGTCGAACTTGGTGGCGATCGAGGCCACTTCGCGCAGGGTCGACGACGACAGTTCGGTAAGCCGCGTCGTGTTCGAATCGACCAGGCGTGCCGAGCTGGCGAAGGTCTGCGCGGCCTTTTCGGTGGTTGCCGCGAAGCTTTGCGTGCTGCCGCTCAGACGTTCGTCAACCTGGCCGAGGTTGATCGCCGCCTGTTCGATCAGCTCACCAAGCTGCGAGCTGGAGACGCTCATGCGGCCGATGAGGTCGGCGACGCTATCGGCGAGCGACGAGCGCGCGCCTTCGACGGCCGACAGCGTTTCGGCGGTGCGGCTGGCGAGCGCGTTGACGAGGGCGGCATTTTCGCTGCGCAGCTTCTCGGTCGCGCGTTCGGTGACCTCTTCCATGCTCTTTTGCAGTTCCGAGCCGCCCTGGGCGAAGCGCTCGACCAGCGGCCGCGCGGTTTCGTCCAGGATCTTCGCCATCTCGGCCGAACGCGCCGCCAGCATCGTGTTGAGCTCGCGGGTATTGGTGCCGATTGTCTTGGCAGCGTCGTTGGTGCTTTGGCCGATGTGCTGGCCGACCGCGGTAAAAGTCTCCGCAATCGTGTTGGCGCGCGAGATCAGCTGAGCTTCTGCGCTGGAAACCTGCTCGTTGAGCTTCTGGCCCATCGTCTCCGTCGTATAAAGAAGGCGGTTCTCGACGTTGGCGACCTGTTCCTCGACGCGCGAAGCTGCGGACGCAACGCTCGCGGCCAGCCGCTCATCGGCGCCGGCAAGAGCCTGCTCCATCTCGCGGGCGTGGACGGCAAGTTCCTGGCCGGTCTGGCGTGCACGTTCGGCAACACGCTGCTCGGTGCTGGCGAAGGCGCCGACGATGTTGTCGGCATGCTCGCCGATCGTCGAAGTGGAGTCGGCGATGCGCGACACCAGGCGGTGATCGGCCTCGTCGAAGATGCGGCTGATCTCGGTGGCGCGGGCTGACAGCGCGTCCGAACCCTCGGCGATGCGCGAGATCAGCTGTTGGTCGGCGGCGTCGAAGATGCGGCCAAGGTCCGAGGCGCGGGCGGCCAGCGCTTCGGCGGATTCGCCGATGCGCATGCTCAGCCGCTGGTCGGCACCCTCGAAGTTACGCAGGATGTCGCCGGCGCGGTCGGCCAGCGACTGCGCCGTCTCGACCGCGCGGGCGACCAGCTTCTGGTCGGCGGCGTCGAACGTGCCGGCGATCTCGCCGGCGCGGGCAGCCAGCCGTCCGGCCGTTTCTTCGGCGCGGGCGAGCAGCGAGTTCGACGTCTCGTCATGCCGGGCAAGCAGCACGCTCGTCGTGTCTTCGGCGCGAGCAAGCAAGGCATTCGTCGTATCCTCGGCGCGAGCAAGCAGGGCGCTCGATGTGTCCTCGGCACGGGCGTGCAGACGGCGATCCGCGTCCTCGAAGGTCCGGGCGATGTCCTCGGCCCGGGCCAAAAGGGCGGCCGAGGTCTGCTCGGCACGCTCGGCGATCTTGCGGTCGGCATCACTGAAGGCAGCACCGGCCTGTTCGTGCAGCGCGCTGGTGACTTCCATCACCTTCTCACGGAGCGCGCCGGCAACGAAGACGGCGCTCTTTTCAAGCACGCTGCGGACATTGTCGACACCCACCGACAACGCGCGCTCCATGGTTCCGGCGCGCTCTTCGATGATGCCGGTCTGCTTGCTGAAGGCCTGCTCGATCTTCTCGACATCGGCAGCGATTGCCGCCGAGATATCGGTGCTTCTGCCGGCAATCTGGTCGATATGGCCCGACAGCGAGCGGTCGACATCCTTACGAATGTCGGCGAGCTTTGCCAGATCGTCTTCCAGCGCCTGGGTCAACATGTTGCGGCCTTCGGCCAGCTTGCCGACATGGCCGGCGATGATGTCGTCAACCTCACCGCGGCTTGCCGACAGCTTCTGCAGGTCGGCTTCCAGCGCACGTTTCAGGATGTCTCGCCCCTCGGCCAGCTTCTCGACCTGGCCTGCGACCAGTCCGTCGATGCTCGACCGGCTCTCGGCCAGCTTGGCGAGGTCGTCCTCGAGAGCCTTCGACAGCGTCGCGCGATCCCGGACGAGCTTGTCGCTGTGACCCTCGATCAGGCTGTTGACATTTTCCAAATCCGCTTCCAGCACCCGTGCGAACTCGCCACGGTTTTCGCTCAGCTTCTGCGACTGGTCGGCAATGGCGCTCCTGATCGCATTGAGATCGGCTTCGAGCGCCCGTGTGAGGATGTCGCGGCCCTCGGCGAGCTTCTCGACCTGTCCGGCGACCAGCCCATCGATGCTGGAGCGGCTCTCCGCCAGTTTGGCGATGTCGTCTTCCAGTGCCTTTGAGAGCGCCGAACGGTCCTGGACGAGCCTGTTTTGATGATCGGCCATGATGCCGCTGACATTGTGCAGATCGTCCTGAAGCGCCTGGGATAGCGTCGAACGATCCTGGACAAGCCGGCTCGAGTGGTCGGTGATCAGGCTGTTAACATTCTGAAGGTCATCCTTAAGCGCCTGGGATAGCGTCGAACGATCCTGGACAAGCCGGTTCGAGTGGTCGGCGATCAGGCTGTTCACATTTTGCAGGTCGGCCTCCAATGCCCTGGAAAGCTGACCGCGCTCTTCCGCCACCTTGTCGGAATGACCCGCGATGGCACCCTTGATGGTGTTGAGGTCGGCTTCGAGCGCGCGCTTGAGGATATCGCGCCCCTCGGCCAGCTTCTCGACCTGGCCGGCGACCAGCCCGTCGATGCTCGACCGGCTCTCGGCGAGCTTGGCGAGGTCGGCCTCGAGCGTCTGTGACAACAGGCCACGATCGTCGGCAAGCCGGCTCGAATGGTCGGAGAGCAGGACTCTGATGCCGGACAGGTCGTTCTCCAGCGCCTTGCTGAGTTCGGTGCGATCCTCGGCCAGTTTCGCCGAGTGGTTCTCGATCACGCCCTTGATGCCGATAATGTCGTTTTCGAGCGCCTTGGTCAGGATGGCGCGGCCTTCGGCGATCTTTTCAACCTGGCCGGCGACCAGCCCGTCAATGGAGGCGCGGCTGTCGGCGAGCTTGCCGAGATCGGCTTCCAGGGCGCGCGACAGAATGTTGCGGCCTTCGGCCAGTTTACCGACATGTCCGGCGACCATTTCGTCAATGATCGTACGGGCTTGCACCAGTTTTCCGGAGTCTTCATGCAATGCCTGGTTGAGCCGGTTGCGGCCTTCTTCAAGCCGCTCGAGATGGCTGCCCAGCGACGCGTCGATGGCGGCGCGCGACTCGTTGACCTTGCGTAGATCCTCTTCCAGGGCGCGCGAGATTAGGTTGCGGCCTTCGGCCAGCTTCTGCACCTGGTTGGTTACGGCCGCATCGATGCCGGCGCGGCCCTCGGCGAACTTCGCCAGGTCCGCCTGCATGGCAGCCGCCATGCGTTCGCGGCTTTCGGACAGCTTGCGGCTGTGGTTTTCGACGGCGTCCTCGATGCCGACACGGGCATCGGCAAGACGCTGGATGTCGGTGTCGAATGAGCGCGACACGACATGGCGGGCGGCTTCCATCCGGCCGGCGAAATCGCTGGCGCGGGCTTCGAGCATCGACGAGGTCGACGAGACGATGTCGGCCATGTCGGCGCCGATCTGGGTCTTGCCCTGATCGATCATGGCCGACAAATGATCCTTGCTCTCGGCAAAGGTGTGGGCGATCTCGCGGGCGCGCTCGACCAGCGTTTCGTTGATCTGGCGGGCGCGCGCCTCGAGCGCGGCGTTGAGCTTCTGCGTGCCGGTATCGAGTGCTTCGGCGCGGGTCTGAAATTCGCTGATCAGCGCCTGGCCGCGCTCGGCCAGCGTCCGCTCGATGCCGTTCAGGCTGGACTCGAATTCCGAGCTCAGGGTGCGGGCGGCGCCGCCGAGCAGCGACACCATACCGGTGGTGCGGTCGTCGAGCAGGTCGGTCAGCGACCGGGTCAGGCCGTCTGTGGTGTCCGTCAGCTTGGCGATGCGGGTGTCGAGCAGCGAAGCAAAGGCTTCGCCCGATGTCGACAGCCTGTCGGTGATTGAATCCAGCCGGGTTTCGACGGAATCGAAGATCGACATCGAGCTTTCATTGATGCGGTCGATCAGCGTGTCGCCGGAATTCGTGATCGTCATCGACAGCTTGGTCGACGCGTTGAGGATAGAGTCGCGAATAATGTCGGAGGCCGCGCCGATCTCGTCCTTCAGCGTTTCATGCGCGCCGGTGATCGAGGCGCGCACGCGCTCGGCATGAGTGACGACGGCTTCGCGCTCGCTGCCCAGCCCGTCGACCAACGACCGGATGCGCGATTCATTCTCCGAATAGGAGCGTTCGATCTGGTTGACCTCGCTGTGGACCAGCGTTTCGAGTTCGACGGCGCGCGCCAGCGTGCGCTCGATGCCTTCGCCCATCGCCGCCACTTCACGGCGAACGGCCTGGCCGATCATCATCACGCGATCCTGGGCGAGGTTTTCCGGCTCCGCCAGACGGAAAGCCACTTCCGTCATCGACTGCGCGGCAATGCGCATTTCCTGCGCGCGCCGGATCATCGCCGCGAAGGCCCAAAACAGGACGACCGGTATGATTGCCGCGATCGCCAGGCCGATCAGTTCAGGGCGGGCCAGGATTTGATCGAATGTACGAATTTTCCAGATGCTGGGGCCAAACAGCAAATTGGCAAGGCCGCCGGCGCCGGCGATCCAGGCCAGCGACACGAACGCCACGACCCAATAGATCGTGCTAGACGCGCGCCGGTTGAGGCTGTGCAGCAGCGTCTTGTAATCTTTTTGGCGGTCATCGTTTGCCGGCTTGAAGCCGGCTGGCTGAGCGCTGTTGCGCGATTCGACCGGGCGCAGCTCGGCGGGCTTGGCTGCCGGCTTCGCACTCTGGTTTTGTTGGATGGGCGCGTTTTGAGCGGGGGCGGGCTTCTGGGGGCGGCCTTCGCGCGCCAGTTCGTCCGCGGCCTGCGATATCTGCGCTTCCAGATCTTCCATCGACGCCGCGATATCGAGATCGCCGCTGCCGTCTCCGCTGAGATCGAGGTCTAGTGCCTTTTCGAGTTCCCTGGCTACGTCGCTGTCGAGAGTTCTGGTCGTCGTTGGTTTCTTCGCCATGCCTTCGCTACCCTGTACTAGCTGCCGAGGGACTTCTTATTTTTGCCTGATTCTGGCTCGTCTTATCCCACGCAGGAGGCTGAAAATGGACCTTCGTATCGTAATGACACACAGGGGTAAAGAAAACATGCATTCCGCGAGATACGTAAAACTTTAAATATAAGGTTAACGACAACGTGATCTAACCGCCTCAGCGGCAACAATTTTCCAGCCCATTCATTAACGCGTTGGCGACGGAAATCGCCTAGTTTTTTCGGCGATCGGCACAAGGAGTTTCAAATTGGTACGCGGTGAAAGCGGCATTGCCTTCTCAATGCCGGGCGGCGATGCGTCGGGACCGGCCCGTTCGCGCCCAGTGGATCTGGCCCACCTGGCCCGTCAGACAATGGGCGATCGCGCCCTCGAACAGGAGGTATTGGCACTGTTCGTACAGCAGGCGCTTTCCGTCCGCGACAGAATAGTGGATGCCGACGTCAGGGAGCGACTGCTTCTGGCGCATGGGCTGAAAGGTTCGGCGCGCGGGGTCGGCGCCTTTGCCATCGCCGACTGCGCCACCTCGATCGAACAGCAGCCGGAAGATGCGCGCATCCTCAAGCGCCTCGGCGCCCTGATCGAGGAAGTGCGCGATTTCATCGCCGCCATCAGCCGGTAATGGCTGCCGCTCGGCAGCGGCCACCGGGATGAATCGACGGGGCCAGGGCGTGCTTTGGCCAGCTTTCCGAAAAAACGTCACAAAGCGGCGCTTTCGCGCGGCAGTTGACTTGTCCGGCGGAGTGATTATCTCGGCTGGGACTCCCTTCAGGTGACAAATGACCAAGCTGACCTTCATTGCCCATGACGGCACTCCTTTCGATGTCGAGGCCGAAAACGGCTCGACCGTCATGGAGAATGCGATCCGCAACGCGGTGCCGGGCATCGAGGCAGAATGCGGCGGCGCCTGCGCCTGCGCGACCTGCCATGTCTATGTCGACGAAGCCTGGACGGCCGAGGTCGGCGAGCCGGAGGCGATGGAAGAGGACATGCTGGACTTCGCCTATGACGTCCAGCCGAACTCGCGGCTGTCCTGCCAGATCAAGGTGCGCGACGCGCTTGACGGCCTGGTCGTGCGCGTGCCGGCTCGCCAGGGTTGATCTCCCGTACCATCTGATTTTTCCCGCCGCCGCTTGGCAGCGGGCCAATGCTCATGCAGTCTCGCGCCAGTTTCGCCCCAGTCTGACAATGAGGCTCGCCTGGCATGACCGATGTAATCAAGACGGACGCACTCATCGTCGGGGCGGGGCCGGTCGGCCTGTTCGCGGTGTTCGAACTCGGCCTCTTCGACATGAAGTGCCATCTGATCGACATCCTCGACCGGCCGGGCGGCCAATGCGCCGAACTCTATCCGGAAAAGCCGATCTACGACATTCCAGGCTGGCCCTCGATCTCGGCGCAAGGGCTGGTCGACAGACTGCTGGAGCAGATTCACCCGTTCAAGCCGGATTTTACCTTCAACCGCATGGTCTCCAGCCTGGAAAAGCTGGACGACGGCTCTTTTCGGGTCACCACCGACGAGAACGAGGTGTTCGAAGCCAAGGTGGTGGTGATCGCCGCCGGTGGCGGCTCGTTCCAGCCCAAACGGCCGCCCATTCCCGGCATCGAGGCCTATGAGGGCAGGAGCGTCTTCTATTCGGTGCGCCGTATGGAGGAATTCCGCGGCCACGACCTCGTCATCGTCGGCGGCGGCGATTCCGCACTCGACTGGACGCTGAACCTGCAGCCGGTGGCAAAAAGCGTGACACTGGTCCACCGGCGCGCGGAATTCAGGGCGGCGCCCGACAGCGTCAACAAGATGTATGCCATGCAGGAGATGAAGCAGCTGGAGTTCCGGGTCGGCCAGGTGAGCGGCCTGACCGGCGCCGACGGCGAGCTGGCCTCTGCTACCATCAAGGGCGGGCCTGACGGCGACATCGAGGTGCCGTGCACGCGCATGCTGCCATTCTTCGGCCTGACCATGAAGCTGGGACCAATCGCCGAATGGGGGCTCAACCTTCATGAGAACCTCATTCCGGTCGATACCGAGAAATTCCAGACCTCGGTGCCAGGCATCTTTGCCGTCGGCGATATCAACTGGTACCCAGGCAAGCTGAAGCTGATCCTGTCGGGTTTTCACGAGGTGGCGCTGATGGCGCAGGCCGCCAAGCGCATCATCAGCCCCGGTGAGCGCATCGTCTTCCAGTACACGACGTCGTCGACCAGCCTGCAGAAGAAGCTCGGCGTCGTGGAGTAGGTCCTACAGGGCTTTCCGGATCACTCCACCAGAACGACCGGCGCCTCGGCGTCGTCGCGGCCGCGCAGTGACTTCTCCGGCATCAGAGCCAACGTGATCAGCGCCAGCACGAGCGTGACCGCCGCGGCAAGGAAGATCATCATGAAGGGCGTCGCCGAGACGATCTGTCCGGCAGCCGGCGCGCCTTCGCCGGCAAGCGGCAGGCCATAGCCGAGCGCGACGGCGCCGAGCATGGCGACGCCGAGCGCACTGCCCAGCGAACGCAGGAAGGTCAGCACGCCGGTGGCAACACCGAGATGCGCGCGGTCGACGGCGTTCTGCACCGATACGGTGGCGACCGGGAAGGTGGTGCCGCTTCCAAGGCCGATGCAGATGGTCAAGAGCTCGACCACCAGCAGCGAGGCGCGGCCGGCGACCAGGCTGAGCACGCCAAGGCAGATAATGGCGAAGAGAACGCCGACCATGGCTATACGCTTGTAGTGGAAGAAGCGCGGTATCGTGCGGCCGCTGAAGGTCGCGCCGGCGACCGTTCCGAGCAGCAGGCCGAGCATGGCAAGGCCCGACTGGCTGACCGACAGGCCGATGATCGACTGCAGATAGACCGGCAGGTACACCGACAGGCCGATATTGGCGGCCTGCAGCAGGAACATCGACGCCGTGCCGGCAAGCACGATCGGATTGCTCAGCACTTCAAGCGAAATCAGCGGCTCGGCCGCACGCATCAGCCTGAGCGCGAACGCACCCCAGAAGACCGCCGAACAGGCGAGCAGGCCGACGATCTCGCGCGAGGCCCATGGATAGGCGCTGCCGCCCCAGTTGAGGGCCAAAAGCAGCAATGCCGTCGCCACCACCAGAAGCAGCGCGCCCGGCGCGTCGATGCGATGCCGCTTTGCGGCGACCGGCAGTTTGCGCAGCGGCTTGTTGATGATGGCCATGGCCAAGATGCCGAGCGGGATATTGATCCAGAAGATCAGCGACCAATGCAGATGTTCGGCAAATCCGCCGCCGAGCAAAGGCCCGGCGATGCTGGCGACCGCCCAGGTGCCCGAAATCCAGGCGGCATAACGCGCGCGTTCGCGCGGCGGCACCAGGTCGCCGATGACGATCTGCGCCAGGGCGAACAGGCCGCCGCCGCCCGCACCCTGGATCGCCCGGCCGATGACCAGCACGAACATGTTGGGGGCCATGGCGCTGACCAGCGATCCCAGAAGGAAGATCAGGATCGCCGCATAGACGGTCGGCCGGCGGCCATAGACGTCGGAAATCTTGCCGTAGAGCGGCGCCATGGCGGTCGCCGTCAGGAGATAGCCGGTCACGATCCACGGCAGGTAGTCGGCATGGCCGAGCGAACGGCCGATGGTCGGCATGGCCGGCGCGACGATTGTCTGGTCGAGCGCCGCCAGCAGCATCGACAAAAGGATGCCGGCGATGATGACGTTCTTCTCGCTTTCCGTCAGCGGCGCGGCGGGAGGCAGCCTAGCCGGCTTGTCGACAGCTTGGTCCATGTCAGTTCATCCATAAAGTTTGAGAGCGATTGCGCGGCGCCAAATGGCCGCTCCGCTACGCGCCGCCTCAATTGGTCTTGATCTGGTGTTTCGAAGGTCGCGCCTTGCCAGCCTGACATATCTTGCGAGCCTGACATATGTCGTCCCGTATAGGCCGATTTCGACCTATGCCCGAAAATTTTCTGGGGCTGGCCTCATGTTTCGGCAGAATTGGCTTGGTATCAGTCCGTATTTCAGCCGGGCGGAAGCTGGCCGTTCTCGACGCGCTGCATGCGGTAGCGCAGCAGCCGCAGGATGCGGCTTTCGAAATTCACGCCTTCCACGCGGTCGAAGCGCAATTGGTCCTGGTCATGCCTGGCGAGTTCGGCCGCGGTGATCTGCGCCGCCTTCGCCTTTGCCCCGGCGCAGGTCTTTTGCGCAAAGCTCGCGTTCAGCGCGTCTTCGAGCAGACGGCCGTGGTTCTTGGCGATCTCGACATGACGCTCCTCATGGCGCTTGATGTCGGCCGACAGCGTGTCCCAGAACAGCCTGACATCGGGATCGGCCTTGCGCGGCCTGCGCCACTCCGGAAGGATGACCTTGACCTTGACGGTAACGGCGGCCTTGGCGATGCGGCAGGTGTCTGCGGTTTGCGCGTAGCTGATGCGGGTGGTGAACGCCATCTGGGTGGCGCCTGGATGCCGCATCCCGGTGCTTTTCACCTCGGGTCCATGCTTCGACAATTGCGTCTCGATGTCATCGAGCGTGCTGCCGCCGATGGCAAAATAGCTGTAAGTCTTCACCAGATTGGCAGCATTCGCCGGCAGAGCGGTCAAAGCCAGCATCATGGCGCAGAGCAGGGGTCGTTTCATCATGTTGCCTCTTCACTCACCTTGCTTTACGGCCGTTGCCGGCGCAACGGAATTGATCTTCCACCGATCACGCATCGTTGATGGATTGCAAGCGCTCGATGAGCCACATGCCAATGAGCCACATGCCAATGAGACACATGGTTGAAGGACAATGACGACAAGGCGATGGCAACTGGCGCATGGGCGCCATCTCGACCTTGGCGAGCAAGCTATTGTGGTCGGCATTCTCAACGTCACGCCGGACAGTTTTTCCGACGGCGGGCTGTTCATCACACATGATCGGGCGGTGGTTCAGGCGCACCGCATGGTCGAAGAGGGGGCCGCCGTCATCGATATCGGCGGGGAATCGACACGCCCCGGCGCCTCTCCCGTAGCGCCTGAAGAAGAGCAGGCCCGCATCCTGCCGGTGATCGCAGCACTTGCCGGTTCAGGCGAAGCCCTGATGTCGGTCGACACCTATCGCGAGGAAACCGCGCGCCTCGCCGTCGCCGCCGGTGCGCATATCGTCAACGATGTCTGGGGCTTGCAGCGTGAACCCGGCATCGCCCGCGTCGCCGCTGAAACCGGCGCCGGACTGGTCATCATGCATACCGGGCGCGAGCGGCAAAAACTGCCCGACGTCATCGCCGACCAGTTTTTGTTCCTCAAGGCTTCGCTGGAAGTCGCCAGGCGCAGCGGCGTTGCGGACGATCATATCGTACTCGATGCCGGCTTCGGCTTCGCCAAGGAGACGGCTGAGGAAAACCTCGACCTGATGGCGCGGTTTTCCGAGCTTAAGGCGCTCGGTTTTCCCTTGATGGCCGGCACCTCCAGAAAACGCTTCATCGGCACCGTCACCGGCCGCGAAGCCGGCGCGCGCGCCGCCGGGACGGCAGCCACCAGTGTCATTCTGAGGCTGAAGGGCGCCGATCTGTTTCGCGTCCACGATGTCGCAATCAACGTGGACGCACTGGCGGTCGCCGATGCTATGCTGGCGCGTGAAAAGCCAGGACGCTGAGCCCAGGACACCAAGAAATGCCAGGACACTAGAAATGCCAGGACACTAAGAAATGTACGTCATCCGCATGAAGAACTGCGCCTTCTTTGCCCGGCACGGCGTGCTGGATGAGGAAGAGGCGCTTGGCCAGCGTTTTTATGTCGATGCCGAGTTGACGGTCGAGCCCAGCCGCCCACTGGAGGATGATTCCATCGAGGACACCGTCAATTACGGCATCGCCTTCACGGTGATTGAAAAGATCGTCACTGGACATCGCCGTTTCCTGATCGAGGCGCTGGCGCTCGAAGTAGCGAAGGCGCTGACTTCACGGTTTCCGCAGATCAGGAAGGCCGAGATCACCGTGCGCAAGCCCAACGCACCGGTGCCCGGCGTGCTCGATTACGTCGAGGTGACCGTTGTCTGGCCAGAGTAGCAATAACACGGTCTATCTCAGCCTTGGCGGTAATCTCGGCGATCCCTCGGCCTCGATGGCCACGGCGCTGCGCCTGCTGGACGCCGACGAGAACACGCGTGTAATCGCCGTCTCCTCGCTCTATCGCACGCCGCCCTGGGGCAAGCTCGACCAGCCGGATTTCCTCAACGCCGCTGCCGAAATCTCGACCGCGCTGGCGCCAAGGGCGCTGCTCGACCTCTGCCTCGAGGCCGAGCGCAAGCTGAAGCGGGTGCGCGAGGAGCGCTGGGGGCCGCGCCTGATCGACATCGACATATTGGTGTTCGGCGACCGCATCATCCACGAAACCGGGCTGGAGGTGCCGCATCCCCGGATGCTGGAGCGCGCCTTCGTTCTGGCGCCCTTGGCAGAGATCGCGCCGGATCTGGCGGTGGGCGGCAGGAGCGTCAACGAGCGGCTCAGCGCCGTCGATACGTCAGGCATAGAGCGGCTGGCTTCCGGCCGCGATTGGTGGCTGGGTTAACCGGAGAAGCCGCCGCCATCGAGAAATGCCTGTTCGTCCGCCGACGTCTCGCGGCCAAGCATCTTGTTCCTGTGCGGAAAGCGGCCGAAACGCTCGACGATGTCGCGATGCTCGATGGCGTATTTCACATACTCCGGCGCCCTGGCGGTGGTGAGCTCGACCGATCTGTCCTGGTCGGCGGGCAGTTCCGAATGTTCGTAGGGCAGGTACAGGAAGACGCGCAGGTTTTCTTCCAGCGAAAGGTCATGGCCGGCGGCGATTGCCTTGGCGGCAAAATGCCTTGCCAGCGGATCGGTGGCGTACATATGGCCTGAGCCGCGAAAGCAGTTGCGCGGAAACTGGTCGAGCAGGATCATCAGCGCCAGCGAACCCTCGGCATGCTCCGACCATGCGTCGCACTCGCGCCGCGCGGCGGCAAAGTGCAGGTCGAGAAACCTGCTGCGGAAATCCGCGTCGAAGACGTCGTTCTTCTCGAACCACGCGTCTTCGCCGGCCTCGCGCCAGAATTTGGTGACGGCGAGCGCGCGCTCATCCGATGCGGTCATCAGCTTTCCCCCTGATCGGCGGGCTCGGGCTTGTGCAGCACGCCGGCCGTCTCTTCGTTCAGCGCCTGGCCGGGCCGGCGCGGTTGCGTCAGCGGCGTCGGGATCGGCGTGCCGGTATTGCCCCTGAGGAAACGTTGCCCGGCGCGGACGCCTTCGGCCAGCTGCGTCTCCAGTCGGGCATTGTCGCGCCGTCGCACATCCTCGATGACATCGGCGACATCTTCCGGCTCGACGCCCAAAACCTCGAGCGCGGAACCGCCGAAGACGAGGGCCGATTCGAAGGTCTCGCGCAGCTGGAAGTCGACCCCGGCGCGGATGAGCGACAGGGCGGTGCCGCGATCGAAGGCACGCGCCAGGACAGTCAGCAACGGGAACTCCGCCTTGATCAGTTCCGCCATGCGCACCGTGGCGTCCGGCTTGTCGACGCAGATCAGCACGGCGCGCGCGCGGCCTGCACCTGCGGCGCGCAGAATGTCGAGCCGCGTGCCGTCGCCATAGTAGACCTTGAAGCCGAAATCGGCGGCCGCCTGTATCATTTCGACATCATTGTCGATGATCGACACATCGATGCCGCGCAACAAAAGCGGCTGGCTCGCGATCTGGCCGAAACGGCCGAAGCCGATGACCAGCACGCTGCCGGTAAGGCCGTCGGCGATGTCGACGCCTTCAAGCGACTGCTCGTCGCGCGGCGTCAAATATTTGAGCGCAATGATGGCCAGCGGCGTCAGCACCATGGAGATGATGATGATAGCGGTCAGCGTTGCGTTGGCCCGGCTGTCGATGATGCCAACCGCCGCCGCGGCCGAATAGAGGACGAAGGCGAATTCGCCGCCTTGCGCCATGATCACGGCGCGTTCCAGCGCTTCACGATGACCGCTCTTCAGCATGCGGGCGACGAGATAGATGCCGAGCGCATTCATCGCCATGTAGGCGACGACATAGACGGCGATCAGCCGCCAGTTGTCGGCCACCACATGCAGGTCGAGCGACATGCCGACGGCGAGGAAGAACAGGCCAAGCAGGATGCCGCGGAATGGCTCGACGTCGGCCTCCAGCTGGTGGCGGAAGGTCGATTCCGACAACAGCACGCCGGCCAGGAAGGCGCCCATCGCCATCGAGAGGCCGGAAAGCTGCATAACCAGCGCCGACCCCAGCACGACCAGAAGTGCTGCCGCCGTCATGACTTCGCGCGCCTTGGCGTCGGCCAGGATGCGGAAGAACGGGTTGAGCAGATAGCGGCCGGCCACCACCAGCCCGACGATGGCGCCAAGACCGATGCCGATTTCGGCCAGCCTCTGCTGCAGGGTCATCTCGGCGCCGCCCGGCGCCAGGAAGGCGACCAGCGCCAGAAGCGGCACGATTGCCAGATCCTCGAGCAGCAGGATGGACACGATGCGCTGGCCCTTGGGGCTGGCCATCTCGCCACGCTCTTCGAGAAGCTGCATGACGATCGCCGTCGAGGTCAGGACGAAGCCGGCGCCGGCAACGAAGGATTGCGCGATCGGAAAGCCGCCGGCGAGACCAACACCGGTAAGCAGCAATGCGCAGACGCCGACCTGCAGCGCGCCGAGGCCGAAAATCTCGCGGCGCAGGCCCCATAGCCGCGACGGCTGCATCTCCAGCCCGATGATGAACAGGAACATGACCACGCCGAGTTCGGCGACATGCAGGATGGCTTCCGATTCGGAAAAAATGCCAATACCGAACGGGCCGATGACCACGCCCGCGGCGAGATAGCCGAGGATCGAGCCCAGCCCCATGCGTTTGAAGATCGGAACGGCGACGACGCCTGCGGCAAGCAGCGCCACCACCTGAATGAGATCGCTGCCCGATGCTTCCGCTGCCATGCCTCATGTCCCTGTGTCCGACAGCACTCCTTGCATGCACTGGGAGCGGGAGGCAAGGGCGGGAAGCCTGCCAGAATGGGTAGGGTGCCGTGGCAGCGATTCCCCCGTGGAAGAACAGTCTGCGCTTGCCTGTCGGACGGCCGGTATCTATATCTGGCAAATGCCTGATTATTCGTCCCGGCCGTCGCCGCTGCCACATATCCCGATGGATGCGCTCAGCGAAGTTCTGCAAGACTTTCGCTTGAGTGGCGTCAACTATGGCCGCTGCGAACTCCGGCACCCATGGAGCATAGACTTTCCGCAACAACAACTGCTTCGTTTTCACTTTGTCGGCCAGGGTCCATGCTGGATTCACACCGAAGCGCAAGGCTGGCAGGAGTTGCGCGATGGCGATCTGGTGCTGCTGCCGCAAGGCATCGCCCATCGGCTGGCGAGTGCGCCGGACGTGGTGGGCGATTCGCTCGAGGGCTGCCAGGTGATCAAGTTGGGCGGCAACGTTTGCGAAGTGATACGGCAGGGAACGGGCGCGACAAGCACCCTTTTCTGCGGCTCCATGTCTCTCGGCTCCTATGCGCTCAATCCGTTGATCACGTTGATGCCGCCTCTCATCAAGGGTTGCGACGTGGCCGGCAATGACCCGATGGTCGGCCCTTTGCTGGCGGCCATGACGGTGGAGGCCGCGCAACCGCAGATGGGCAGCGCCACCATCCTGTCGCGTATGGCGGATTTGCTGACAGCCAGGCTCATACGCTGCTGGGTCAATTGCAACGGCGCCTCGACCATCGGTTGGCTTGCAGCCATCCGCGACCCCCATATAGGGCGCGCTCTGGCGGCCATGCATCGCGACCCCGGCCACAGCTGGACGCTGGGAAGCCTGGCCGGCGTGGCAGGCCAATCGCGTTCGATTTTCGCCGAGCGCTTCAGCGCGGTATTGGGGGAGGGCGCCGCACATTATCTCGCCCGCCTGCGCATGCAGCTTGCCCGCGAATTGCTGGGCCAAAACGGCTTGTCTGTTGCCGAAGTCGCTACCCGTTTGGGCTATGATTCCGAGGCGTCCTTCGCCCGCGCGTTCAAGCGCATCACCAATGTCTCGCCAGGCGTTGTGCGCCGCACAATTCCCGGACGAATGGATATGAATTTCGGATTTTAAGGTACATAACATCCGGGCGGACTCGCCTATCTAAGATCTCCAAACTGTGGAGATCTTCCCGTGACTGACACAACATTACAGCTTGAAGACGCCGCCATTGGCCTTGATGCCGATGCACCAGCCGCGTGGAGCGCGGCCACCTGGTTCGCGGTCCTTTCATTGGCGGCCACCAGCTTTGCCCTGGTGTCTGCCGAATTCTTGCCGGCAGGTCTGTTGACGCCGATGGCGCGCGATCTCGGCATCAGCGAGGGAACGGCCGGACAGGTCGTCACCGCCACCGCTTCCGTTGGCGCCGTGACGGCCATGTTGAGCAATGTTCTCATCGGTCGATTGAACCGCAAGGCGGTGCTGGTTGGCCTCATGGCCCTGGCGGTCGGTTCCAATATTCTTGCGGCGCTGGCGCCCAATTTCTGGCTGCTGTTGCTGGGCCGGGCCGGGTTGGGGATCGCTCTTAGCGCTTTCTGGGCACTTTCCGTTGCCGTCGTGGCGCGGCTGGTTGGCGCCAATGCGACAGGTCGCGGCATGGCGATCGTGACCCTCGGCGTCTCGCTCGCCACCATTGCCGCGCCGTCGATGGGTGCGTTGATCAGTGACTGGCTGGGATGGCGCAGCGCCATGGCCATGACGGCGGGGCTGGCCGCGCTTGCCATGCTGCTGCAGCTTCTCAGCCTGCCGACCTTGCCTGCGGCGGCAAGCAACAGCCTTGCAGACGTCTTTCGGCTGACACGGCGGCGTGGCATCCAACTCGGCATGCTTGCCATTGTTCTGCTGATGACCGGGCATTTTGCCGGCTCGGTCTATGTGCGCCCGTTCCTCGAACAGGTGACGCTCCTCACAACCGGGCCGATTGCCCTGGCGCTGCTCGGGTTCGGCATCGCCGCTGTGATCGGCAATATTGCCGGTGGCCGCCTGGCCGACACCAACATCCACATGGCCCTCGCAGTTACCGCCGCGTTGATGGCGTTTGCGGCACTCGCTTTGGTGCTTTGGGGCGCGCAAACCGGCGTTGCCTTCGGCTTTGTTACGCTGTGGGGCTTCGCCTTCGGCATGGCGCCGGTGGTGCTGCCGACCAATATGTCCCGCGCGGCGCCTGATGCGCTGGAAGCAGCAGGCAGCCTGATGGTCACTTCCTTCCAGGTTGCCATCACCGTCGGCGCGGTTGTCGGCGGTTATGTCGTGGACACCTATGGCGCTACTGGGCCTTTGACCCTAACCGCCGTCCTTGCCGCGGCGACGGCCGCACTGGCGCTGCTGCAGCCTCGTGGCTGAAACCTTGCTTCGTCTGACACGGGCGGCCTCAATCAGGCCGTCCGCGCCGTTGCAGCAGCGCTGCACAAGTTCATGCGCCGCACACGTTGCGTTTTGCCGCAATCGGCGGCTATGGGACGCCAGGCTTCGGCCGTTGGAAGGCAGCGACGATCAAGTTCTGCCTTCGTGAGGAGAATGACTGACATGAAGAAGTTTTTGCTCGTCGGCGTGGGTGTCGCCATGCTTGCCGCATCGGCCTGTTCGAAGGCGCCTGAATGCACGCAGGAAATCGCGGCCAAGAAGGCGCAGGAAATGACCGCCGCGCTGCAGGAAGCGATCACCAAGGATCCGACGAAGGCCGCCGACCTGACCGCTAAGGTGCAGGCGGTGACGACAAAATATCAGGGCGCCACCACGCCGGCCGACGCCTGCAAGGCCTATGACGAGCTGACGGCCGCCATCAAGGGCTGATTCTTCGTTCGGAAATTGAGGAAGGCGGTGGCTCGAGTAGCCGCCGCCTTTTTGCTGGTGTTCTTAAAGCGCATCGCGCTGACACGGAGGACCGCCGGCACGCACAGGACCCTGACACGTTGGCCTTGCTGTGGCTTGGGCCGTCGGAGACGCTGACATCGTCGGTTGCGCGCCACATGTCCGATCGCGGCAGAAAGGTGCCGCACCGAGCGGCCCGTGCTTGAGGAGCGCCAACCCGGCCGCAAGGTGGCCTGTCATTTCCCGACATCGAGCTGAGCGGAATCGCTCAGCTATCGCGCAGTGCAACCCCGTTCCGCGCTTTTTGGGGGAACCGCTTGAGAGTCAGTTTTTGGCGATGGAGCCAACTTCGACGGCATCGACGCGCTTGAGGCTCATACCGATGACCGGCACCAGCTGCTGGTCGACGCGCACGGCGATGGTCACCGTCATCGAATTGTCGTCGGGAATGCGGGCCTGCATCACGCCGCGCAGCTGGTTGCGGTTGATGGTGAAGACGACTTTGCGGGCATCGACCACGTTGCCGCCGATGATGTCCAGGCCCGACCCCGCGGCGCCGCCCATGAAACTGCCCTTGTAGTCGCGGCCCTTGCGCTCGACGGTCGCCGACATTTTCTGGGTGAAGACACCGACGCGGCAGTCGCCATCGAGCGTCATGCCGGTCCTGTTGTCCGGCGTCGAGCCGTCGAAGCTGCAGGTGAACTTCGTGCCCTTGTATTTGCCGGCGATGATTTCGCCTGGGCCGACCCATTTGCCTTCAACGGTGCGGAAGAACTGCTTGTCGGGCTCCGCTGCAAAGGCTTTCCCGGTCGGGCCCAGAGGTGCTGCAAGCGCGACCAGGGGCAGGACGCAGGACAAGATTACGCTTTTCATAGACGACACCCGGCAACAAGGAGGCTGTTGTTGGACGACCATGAACAAGATTGGTTAATGCTTGGTGACCGCGAGAGGGCGTTTACTTGCTCGAGGCGGGTGCTTCATTCTCTTTTTTGGCCGCAAACGAGGTCAGCGCCGACAGGAAATCGCCCATACCCGGCCGCCTGCCGGCAATGAAGGGCAGGGGCCGCGCCGTCTCCATGGCAGCGATGCCGATACGCGCCGTCATCATGCCGTTTACCACGCCTTCGCCGAGTTTCGCCGACAGTCGGGCGGCAAGCCCATGGCCGACGATCTGCTGGACGAAGCTGTCGCCGACGGCGATCGAGCCGGTCACCGCCAGATGGGCAAGAACGCTGCGCGCCAGCCGGAAAAAGCCCAGCGTGCCCGGCCTGCCGCCGTAGAGTTCGGACAAGCGGCGGATCAGGCGCCCGGCCTCGAACACGACATAGGCAACGTCTACGAGTGCGCGGGGGCTGACGGCGGTGACCAGCGACACGCGTTTGGCTGCTTCGAGGATCATCACCTTGGCTCTCGCATCGAGCGGCCCGAGAATCTCGGCCTCGGCCAGTCGCACCAGATTGCCGCCGTCGATGATCTCGCCGCGCAATTCGGCCAGGGAGCGCCTGCCGGCCGCGGTTTCGGGTTTCGCAGCGACAAAGGCCGAAAGCTCTTCGACGACGGCCCTTGCAGCCTTCGGATCGTCGCGCGCCACGGCATCGAGCGCCCGCTTTTGCAGTTTTTCGACCTCGGCCAGCCGGGCAATAGCCAGGAATTCCTGCACCAGCACGACCGCGAGCGCCAACACGACAATTGCGGCCATTGCCGCTGCCAGCCAACCCAGCCACTCTGCGCGCTCGAACAGGTCGCGGATGAGCTGGTCGGTCCACAGGCCGACGGCGAGCGAAACCAGCACGCCGGCCGCGCCGAAAAACAGGCTGGAAAACAGCGAGCGCCTGCGCGGTGCGGTCGCCGGCGGCGGTTCGGCGGCGACAATGTCGGGTTCGTCGAAGACATCGATCTCGGCCGGCACGACGACGGCGCGCGGCTTGCGCGGCGGCTCGGCATGGGGGCGGCGCGTTTCCTGCTTCGGTCCGGCCTCCGGCTCGATGCGGAAAGCTGCCGGTCTGCGGGGCGCGGTCATGCCAGATGGTCTCCGATCAGGAACTGCAAGGCGCGGTCGAGCCTGATATGCGGCAGCGACAGCGTGACGCCTTCGGCGGTGCGTTCGAGCTTTGGCGGGCGAAAGCGCACGAAACGGATCGCCGGATCGTCGCTGCTCTGCCGATGGTCAGATTCGGAAACGTCGAAAACCTCATCAATTTTTTCCGGCAAGTCCCCCGGAAATATCGCGGTTTCGGTTTTGCCATCGAAGGTTTCGTCGTTGATCTTCTCGCCTTTCAGCGGCGTGCCGATGATCACCGGCAGGGTGTCGCGGCCTTGCTTGACCGTGCCTTCGCGCGTCGCGCGCACCGCCGCCATGGCGACCACGTCGACATCGGCACCGGTGAAATTTGCCCGCGCCACGGCGCGGTCGGCAAGCCGCCGCACGATTGCCTGCAGCCGGTCATGGCTTTCGTGATGCAAATGGTCGGCCTTGGTCGCGGCAACCAGGATGCGGTCGATGCGGCGTGAAAACAGGTCGGTGAGGAAATTGCCTCGGCCAGGACGGAAACAGGAGAGGATTTCGGTCACCGCGCGTTCCAGGTCGGCCATCGCGCCAGGGCCGGCGTTCAGCGCCTGCATGGCGTCGATCACCACGATCTGGCGGTCGAGGCGGGTGATGTGTTCGCGGAAGAACGGTTTCACCACATGCGTCTTGTAGGCCTCGTAGCGGCGCTCCATCATCGCTTGCAGCGAGCCGGAGCGCGGCCGTTTCTCACCCTTGAGCAGCAAGGGCGCGAAGGTCAGCGCCGGCGATCCCTCGAGGTCGCCAGGCATCAGGAAACGGCCGGGCGGCAAGGTCGAAAGCGCCCGCTGGTCGAGCTTGCAGGCCTTGAGGTAGGCGGCAAAGCTCTCGGCGAGGCGTCGCGCCGTCATCTCGTCGGCATCGGCATTGGGGTCGATGGTCGCCGACAGCGTCCGCCAGTCCTGCGACACGTCGGCCCGCACCGGCAGCATCGCCATCTCGAACGCCTCGCGCGAAAAATCGGCGAAGGATTTGCCGAGCAGCGGCAGGTCGAGCAGCCATTCGCCGGGGTAGTCGACGATGTCGACCGACAATCGGCCGCTGGAAAACATCCGGTTCCAACCGGAGGCAGACTCATATTCGATGGTGAGCCTGAGTTCCGAAATGGCGCGCGTCGAGTCCGGCCAGATGCGGTCGTTGACCAGGGCGGAGATATGGTCCTCGTACTGAAAACGCGGCACGGCATCGTCCGGCTGTTCCTCGAGGAAGGCGCGAGCGATCCGTCCCGACTTCTGCGCCTCGAACAGCGGCAGGCGCCCGCCATGGATGAGATTGTGGACGAGAGCCGAGATGAACACCGTCTTGCCGGCCCGGGACAGGCCGGTGACGCCCAGCCGAAGCGACGGCGAAAAAAGCCCGCTCGCACGCCCCGACAGCGTATCCAGGGCAATTCTCGCTTCGTCGGTGAAAGTGGTCAGCGATGATGCCAAAATCTGTTCTCTCAGGCGTGCTCCTGCGCCCGATATAGGCTTTGCGGTTCAAGTTTGAAATGGCGCCCGGTCTCGGCCGGCTCGGCTCAGAGATCGACGGGCGTCAGGAAGGCTTCGAGGTAGCCGGCGCCTTGCGAGGCTTCCGCAAGGTTGCCGCTGAAGCGCACGACCGCAAGGCCGGAGGTCGGGAAACCATGGTTCATGATGGCCCGAGCAGCCTCGTCGCCGTCGCCCGAGACCGCCATGGCAAGGTCTTCCGTCATCGGATTGTGGCCGATGACGAGCAGCGAGCCCGGCCCGCCATTGCTGCGGATGATGGCGAGGTAGCCGGCGGCATCCTCGGTGTAGAGCGTGTCGAAGAACAGCACCCGGCCGGTATCGGTGTGGGCGGCGATGCCTTCCAGCGTCTGGCGCGCCCGCTTGGCGTTGGAGCATAGCGTGATATCGGGGATGTAGTTGCGGGCACGCATCGCCGTCCCCATCATTTCGGCATCGGCAATGCCGGATGCGTCGAGCGGGCGATCGAAGTCGCGCACGCCGGGCAGGGCCCAGCCAGCCTTCGCATGCCTCAACAGATACAGTCTGCTCACCGGACCCCCAATGGTGTGCTGCCCACCAATGACACAACTGGATTAGCCACGAGAAAGGCCTGAGGCACAATGGGCCGCGCCGCCCAAGCGCAACGAATCATGTGCGAATTCGCCCGCGCCCTTGCTATGGAAGGCTTTGCTACGGATCGCCCGCGCGGGCATTAACAATTGCGTGAAACGCGCGCGGATTACGCTTGTGCAGCCTTCTCTGCGCGAATATATAGGCGCCAAATTTGGGGTTGTTGGGTGAGTCGAATGAACGATATCGTTACAGCCAATTACGTACCCTCCGAAGACGAGCCGTTCATGAACGAACGGCAGAAATCCTACTTTCGCCTGAAGCTCGTCACCTGGAAGACCGACATACTGCGCGAAGCGCGCGAAACCCTCGAAATCCTGCAGCAGGAAAACGCCAACCATCCCGATCTCGCCGATCGCGCTTCCTCGGAAACCGACCGCGCCATCGAGCTTCGCGCCCGCGACCGCCAGCGCAAGCTCATTTCAAAGATCGATTCGGCGCTGCAGCGCATCGATGAAGGCACTTACGGCTATTGCGAGGAAACCGGCGAGCCGATCGCGCTGAAGCGTCTCGACGCGCGTCCGATCGCGACCTTGTCGATCGAAGCGCAGGAGCGCCACGAACGCCGCGAGAAGGTCTATCGCGACGATTGAGCCGCTGCCGTCAGGCAGGACTGTTTCATCAGAAATGGCCGGGTTTCCCGGCCATTTCTGTTTTTGGCCGAAGGGTTTAATCGCACGAAGTTAAAGCGTCGCGCTGAAACGGACGACGCGCTTTAAGCGCCGTTCCGATCGGGAAGCGGCAAGATGTGACGGTTCGCCGGGCTTTATCGTTTCTGGCTGGCGAGTTCGCCGAGCAGCTTGGTCATCTCGTCGTCGAGAGACTGCGGTGCCTTCGCAGCCGGCTTGCTTGCCGGTTTGGGGTGCGAATCGTCGAGCGAGACCTCGAGCTCCCGCATCAGGGTATCGTCGATGGACTCATGCTTCGGGGGCGGGGCCTGCCGGGCAGTATTGGCGGCGGAGCCATAGGCCGGCAGCGGTGTCACATTGGTCGCCTGGTAGATTTGAGCCGGTTTCGGCGCCGGCGCGGCCTGGCGCGGCGGAACGGCGGCCGGAGCAGCCCTTACCGGTTGCGGCGGCGGCGCCTGCCTTGCGGGCGCGGCGGGAGCGGGTTGTGGTGCGCGCGGACGCGGCGCCTGTTGCTGCTGGCCAACACCGCCATCGCCGGTCAATGCCGGACGGCGTGGCGCTGCAAGCCTGATATCGCGCTCGACGACAACGTCGGTTGGGCCGCCGATCAAAAGCAGGTGTTCGATGTCGTCGCGACGGATGAGCACCAGCCGGCGGTGGCTGTCGACCGCCGTGGCGTCCATGACCGCCAGCCGTGTCTTGCGGTTCCTCCCGCCGGCAACGAAGGTGCCGAAGGTCAGGTTGCGGATCAGCCTGATGATGATGAGCACGATGACCAGCAGGACAAGGGCAGCAAACGTCCACAGCAGCGCTGCGGCATATCCGGGACCCGCCACATTATCCAGCCACTGCATCGGTGCCCCCAATCGGCTTTTGAAGTGGAGGGACACTAGACCGTTGCGGCCAGCCACCGCAAGTTGCCTTCACGCTTCGTGAACAGCTTGAAAACACCGACGCGTCATTTTTACCCGACATTTGCCGCCAAGGCCTTTTCCGGATTAGGAGAATGTGATTCAACCGGCCGGGGGCGGTGTCGGACAACTCACGAGCAGGGGGCATATGGCCAGGGAAACGCGCGGCGATTTCTATCCGGTACCGATTGTCGATCAGAACACGCGGCCAGGCGCGGTTACCCGGCTCATCGTGTTCATCATCGTCCTGACCGGGGCCGCGATCGTTTTCGGCATTTTCCGCGAGCGTCTTGGCGATCCGTTCCTGCTCGGCATGCTGGGCGTGCTTGCCATGATCGGCGTTGGCTTCCTGTTCGCCACGGCCATCGGCTTCGTGCAGATCGCGCCGCGTTCGACCGGGGATGAACTGTCGAAGGCCTTCGTCGATTCGATGTCGCAGGGCCTGATCGTCACCGACACCAAGGGCCGCGTCGTCTATGCCAACCGGGCCTACGCCGAGATGACCGGTGCTGCGTCGGCCGCCGATCTGAAGACGGTCGAAGGCCTGCTTTCCGATGTCCCCGAAGCTTCGGTGACCATATACCGGCTGGCCTCGGGCTTGCGCGATGGCCAGGCCGGCGACGGTGAGTTCCGGCTGGCACAGTCGATCCGGCCGGGCGCCGAACCCGGCGCGCGCTGGTACCGGGCGCGGGCCCGGACCTTCAGCGTTCCCGGTCAGCGCCTGCCGATGCTTGCCTGGCAGCTTGCCGATATCTCGCAGGAACGGGCCGAGCAGGAGCGTTTCTTCCTCGACTTGCAGAAGGCCATCGACCATCTCGACCATGCGCCGGCCGGTTTCTTCTCAGCCGACCAGGAAGGCCGTGTCACCTACATCAACGCCACGCTCGCCGAATGGCTGGGCATCGATCTGGCGAGCTTCACCCCTGGCGCCGTGACACTCCCGGAAATCGTCGCCGGCGACGGCATGGCGCTGGTGCGCTCGGTCAAGGCCGATCCCGGCACCACCCGCAACGCCGTCATCGATCTCGATCTTACGACGACGACCGGCGAGGCGCTGCCGGTGCGCTTCATGCATCGGGTCTCGGCCAGCCGCGAGGGGACCAACGGTCCCACCCGCACCATCGTGCTCAACCGCACCCAGGGCGAGGACGCATCGGCCGACCTTCGTGCTTCGGAAGTGCGCTTCACCCGTTTCTTCAATTCGACGCCGATGGCCATTGCCGCCGTCGACAATGGCGGCCGCATCCTGCGCACCAACGCGCCGTTCCTGTCGCTGTTTTCCTCCGTCGTCGACGGCGACGCGGTCGACCGCCGCGTGCGGCTGGACACCGTGATCCACGAGCGCGACCGGCCGGCCTTTGCCGCCGCGTTCGAAAAGGCGCGGCTGAGGCAGGCCGACATCGAGCCGATCGACACGCTGCTGCCCGGCAATGAGGAGCGTCACATCCGCTTCTACGTCAACGCCGTCGCCGACGGCACCGGCGAGGGCGCCGAGGAATCGGCCATCGTCTATGCCGTCGAGACCACCGAGCAGAAGGCGCTCGAGGGCCAGATGGCGCAGAGCCAGAAGATGCAGGCGGTCGGACAGCTCGCCGGCGGCATCGCCCACGACTTCAACAATGTGCTGACCGCCATCATCATGGCGTCGGATCTTTTGCTGACCAATCACCGGCCGTCGGACCCGTCCTTCCCCGACATCATGAACATCAAGCAGAATGCCAACCGGGCGGCCTCGCTGGTGCGGCAGTTGCTCGCCTTCTCGCGCAAGCAGACATTGCGGCCGGAAGTGCTGAACCTGACCGACGTGCTTGCCGATCTCCGGATGCTGCTTGCCCGCCTGGTCGGCAACGAGATCAAGCTGAAGGTCGACCACGGCCGCGATTTGTGGCCGGTCAAGGTCGATATCGGCCAGTTCGAGCAGGTGGTGGTCAACCTGGCCGTCAACGCGCGCGACGCCATGCCGGCCGGCGGCGACCTCACCGTGCGCACCCGCAACGTCACCGCCGAACAATGCAAGAGCCTCTCCTACCGCGAGCTCACGGCTGCCGACTATGTCGTGGTCGAGGTCGAGGATAGCGGCTCGGGCATTGCCCCGGACGTGCTGAAGAAGATTTTTGAGCCGTTCTTCACCACCAAGGAAGTCGGCAAAGGCACCGGCCTTGGCCTGTCGATGGTCTATGGCATCATCAAGCAGACCGGCGGTTTCATCTTCTGCGATTCCGAAGTCGGCAAGGGTTCGACCTTCCGCATCTTCCTGCCGCGCCATATCGTGGAGGCGAAGAAGCCCGGCGACGTCAGCGAGGCGCCGGCTGCGCCGGTGAAAGCCGCCGACAGCGCCAAGGACCTGTCGGGCTCGGCCACTGTGCTCCTCGTCGAGGACGAAGACGCCGTGCGCATGGGCGGCTCGCGGGCGCTGACCTCGCGCGGCTATACCGTCCATGAGGCCTCCTCGGGCGTCGAGGCTCTGGAAGTCTTCGAAGCACTCGGCGGCAAGGTCGATATCGTCGTGTCCGACGTGGTGATGCCGGAAATGGACGGACCGACGCTGCTCGGCGAACTGCGCAAGCGCCAGCCCGACATCAAGTTCGTCTTCGTGTCCGGCTATGCGGAAGACGCTTTCGCCAGAAACCTGCCGCCGGACGCGCAATTCGGCTTCCTGCCGAAGCCGTTCTCCCTCAAGCAGCTGGCCACCGTGGTCAAGGATGTGTTGGAGTCCTAGGGCGCCCTAATTCAAAGCTTGCGCAATGACGTGACACTGCCATGATTGCAGGCGAAACGGGCGGCGGGTTTTGGGGAGCATGTCGTGACGCCGCACAACGAGGCTGCCAGGGGCGACTATGCCGCAACGGTGCTGTTGCCGGGCGATCCGCAACGCGCCGAGTGGATGGCAAAGACATTTCTTGAGGCGCCGCGCTGCGTCAACCGCCGCCGGGGCGTACTCGGCTTCACCGGTCTCTATCGCGGCCGTCCCATCAGCATCCAGGCCACCGGCATCGGTGTCCCGTCCTTCCTGGTCTATGCGCATGAACTCCTGGATGTTCACGGCGTCAAAACGCTGATCCGCACAGGCACCTGCGGCGGCCTGACACCCCGCGTGCCGCTGCGCTCCTTGGTGATCTCGCAGTCGGTGCGCGCCGAAAGCGACCAAAGCGGCCAGGTCTTCGGCCTCTACGATGCTGCCGCCGGGCCCGATCCCGGCCTGTTCGCCCACGCTTTGGCCTGCGCCGCCCAGCTCGGCATCGACCACCAGGCCGGGCTGACCATCTGCAGCGATGTCTTCTACCACCCTGAAGGGCGCGACCGCTTTGCCGAAGCGCAGGCGCTTGGCGCTCTCGCTGTCGATATGGAAACCAGCGCACTCTACCGAATCGCGGCGCATTTCGGCGCCCGCGCGCTGTCGCTGCTGACCGTCGTCGACAACATCGTGACCGGCGAACAGACTGCCTATTCCGAACGTCAGGCGCTGTTCACCGATATGGCGCGGCTCGGGCTCGACGTTGCGGCGGAAGGCTAGCTTCCTCAGGCCGCTTCGCGCTTCGGCGTCAGCTCATCCATGTCTGGCCGGTGACCGCGCAGATAGAGCGCGCAGGTGGTACGCAGCATCGACGCGAAGTTGGGAATGGCGCCGTTGATCTCGATCGCCTCGTCATAGAGTTTTGAGATGAACTTCGGCGTCGTCAGGCCCTGGCTGTCGGCAATTTCGTCAAGCAGCGCCCAGAACGTTCCTTCAAGCTGGATACTCGTAGAGTGACCGTCGATGCGGATCGACCGGTTGATCTGTCGATAGCCTTCCGGATCCTGCCCGGCAAAAACCCTGCACATCCTTACCTCCCGATATTGTTGGTTTTGGGCGCAGCGTGTCGCGCCTTCAAGTTATGGTTGTCCCTGCATGTTCGGCCTTGTGGGCCGAATCGGCAATCGGACTTTCGTCTTTAGGCGCAGGCATAGCAGCGATTGCAAATTTAGCCGTGGTAACCGGCTGCCACCACCTTTCGCGCGTGCCGCCCATAATCGCCTCCAGCATGCAGCGGCGGAGACTGATTTGGCGAAGGCAATCCATTCCATGATCCGGGTTCTCCAAGAGGCCAGATCCGTCGATTTCTACAGAAACGCTTTCGGGCTCGATGTCGCCGACAGGCTGGATTTCGAGACATTCACGCTGATTTACCTTGCCAACGCCGAAACGGGGTTCGAGCTCGAACTCACCGTGAACAAGGGCCGCACCGAGCCTTATGAGCTAGGCGACGGTTACGGCCATCTGGCGGTCTCGGTGTCCGATCTCGACAGTGAACACGACCGGATCGGCGCGCTCGGCCTCAACCCCAAGAAGATCGTCGAATTCAACCGCGACGGATCGCTGATCGCCCGCTTTTTCTTCATCGAGGACCCCGACGGCTACAAGATCGAGGTTCTGCAGCGTGGAGGCCGCTTCCAGTAGGGGATTATCGGCCGCATTCAGCCGCGCAACGCCAGCAACGGCGCTGTTCAAGGGCGCAAACAGCAAGCAGGGAGGAACAAAATGGTCACGATCTATGACGCGAGGCTCTCACGTCGTGAACTTCTCAAACGCGGCGGCATCGGCGCGTTGCTCGTCATTTCCGGCAGCGCCGTCATCAGCCCTGAAAATGCCTGGGGGCTCGAGACATCGGCGCTCAAGCCCGAAACCATGGCGACGCTGATCCAGATGGCGCGCGACATCTATCCGCACGATCAGGTGCCCGACAAATACTACGCCACCGCCGTAAAAGGCCATGACGAGCAGGCCGGCAAGGACGCTGCCTACAAGACGATGATCGAAGACGGCATCGCCGACCTCGACAAGAAGTCGGGCGAGGGCGGCTATCGCGGCCTCGGCTGGGAGGAGCAGCGCGTTGCCGTGCTGCAGCAGATCGAGGCGACGCCGTTCTTCCAGTCCGTCCGCGGCGGCCTCGTCGTCAGCCTCTACAACCAGCAGGAGGTGTGGCCGATCTTCGGCTACGAAGGCGAATCCTACTCCAAGGGCGGCTACATCGCGCGCGGTTTCGACGACATAGAGTGGCTCTGAGCCCTCCGTCGTTCTGAAACCCCGCAAACAGGAATTCATGGGAGGAAACCATGGCAGCATCATTTGATCTCAACAACGATGGCGTGGTCGTGATCATCGGCTCCGGCGCCGGCGGCGGCACGCTCGGCAACGAACTCGCCCAGAAAGGCGTCGATGTCGTCATCCTCGAGGCCGGCGCGCGCCACGAATACGAGGATTTCATCAACGACGAGTGGGGTTCCTTCAGCCAACTCGCCTGGACGGACAAGCGCACAACCTCAGGCGACTGGCGGGTGTCGAAGGATTTCCCCAATTTGCCGGCCTGGATCGTCAAATCGGTCGGCGGCTCGACCACGCACTGGGCCGGCGCCTCGCTGCGCTTCCAGGAGCATGAGTTCAGGACGCTCTCGACCTACGGCAAGCTGGAAGGCGCCAACCTGCTGGACTGGCCGGTCACATTGGCCGAGATGGAGCCGTACTACGCCAAGGCGGAAGCCAAGATGGGCGTCACCGGCACCAATGGCTGGCCGCGGCTGCCCGGCAACAACAACTTCAAGGTGCTCAAGGCCGGCGCCGACAAGCTCGGCTATAAGGAATGTCATACCGGCAACATGGCAATCAATTCGGTCGAGCGCGACGACCGCAACTCCTGCCAACAGACCGGCTTCTGCTTCCAGGGTTGCAAATGGGGCGCCAAATGGTCGACGCTCTACACCGAGATTCCCAAAGGTGAGGCGACCGGCCATCTCGAGGTCCGGCCAAACGCCATGGCGATCAAGATCAACCATGACGCTAGCGGAAAAGTGACCGGCGTCGTCTATGCCGACAAGGACGGCAATCTGCAGGAGCAGAAGGCCCGCATCGTCGCCGTCGCCGGCAACTCGATCGAAAGCCCGCGCCTGCTGCTGAACTCCGAGTCAGCGAAGTTTCCGCAAGGGCTTGCCAATTCGTCGGGGCAGGTCGGCAAGAACTACATGCGCCACACCACCGGTTCGGTCTACGCCATCTTCGACCAACCGGTGCATATGTATCGCGGCACCACCATGGCCGGCATTATCCGCGACGAGGCGCGGCACGATCCCTCACGCGGCTTTGTCGGCGGCTATGAATTCGAGACGCTGTCGCTCGGCTTGCCCTTCATGGCCGCCTTCCTCAATCCCGGCGGCTGGGGCCGTTCCTTCACCACCGCGCTCGACCACTATGATCACATGGCTGGCCTGTGGATCGTCGGCGAGGACATGCCGCGCGCGGAAAACCGCATCACGCTGCACAAGGACGAGAAGGACGCGCACGGCATGCCGATCGCCGACGTGCATTTCGATGATCATCCCAACGACACGGCGATGCGCAATCATGCCTACAAGCAGGCCACAGCGCTTTACGATGCGGTCGGCGCGACGCGCTCCTTCCCGACGCCGCCCTATCCCTCAACCCACAATCTCGGCACCAACCGGATGAGCGAAAAGGCGGAAGACGGCGTCGTCAACAAGCACGGCCAGGCGCACGACATCAAGAACCTGTTCGTGTCGGACGGCAGCCAGTTCACGACCGGTGCGGCTGAAAATCCGACGCTGACGATCGTGTCGCTGGCTATCCGCCAGGCCGAATACATCGCTTCGCAAATGTCGGCCAAGACGATCTGAGCCGTCCTCCCGGATCGCTACGCGGAACGCGCATGGCGCGTTCCGCCCGTTTTTCCTAGGACTCACTATGCGCCGACCGGCTGTCCGTCCCTGCGGCGGATGGCGACGACGGAAGGTCGCGGCAACTGGCCGTCTTTGAAATCGGGCCATAGCGTCTGCACCTTGTCGAGCGTCTCGGCATCTTCCGCAGGGTGCTGCACCGACAGGAACAAAGTCGTGCCGTCCGGCGTGAAGCACGGGCCGGTCGCTTCGGCGCCGTGCGGGCAGGTGAACAGCAGCTTCGGCAGGCCGCGCGCCGCACCTTCGGTGTCGACGCCATAGACGCCGTCCGGCAGGTCGAAATCATTGGCGCCGTCCGTCGCCACCCACAGCCGCCCCGCCGGGTCGAAGGTGATGTTGTCGGGGCAGACGAACCAGCCATTGTCCGACGTATCCGGATGAAAAGTGGCGCCGACCTTGGCATCTTTCGGGTTGCCGCAGAGCACGAACAGGTCCCAGGCATACTTTTCCGCCGTGTGGTCGGCATCCGCGCCGCGGCCGCCGGGCGGGATCAGTTCGACAATATGGCCCCACAGGTTCTCCGGCCGCGTGTTGGCCGGATTGACCTTCGACTGGTCGCGCTTCTTGTTCTTGGTCATCACCGCATAGACGCGGCCGGTCACCGGATTGGTCTCGATGTCCTCGGGCCGGTCCATCGGCGTGGCGCCGAGCGCATCTGCCGCAAACCGCGTCTTCAACAGCACCTCGGCCTGGTCGGCAAAACCGTTCTCGACGGTAAGCTTGCCCTGGCCGTGCACCAACGGCAGCCACGTCATCGAGCCATCGGCATCGAAGCGGGCGACCGACAGCACGCCATCGTCGAGCAGATCGGCGCCGGAGGCCGGGTTGGCCCTGTCATAGGCCTTGGCCGAGACGAAGCGGTACATATATTCGAAATAGTCGTCGTCACCCATATAGACGACAACGCGGCCGTCCTTGTTGAGGACCACGGTCGAGGCCTCATGCGACATGCGGCCAAGTGCCGTGCGCTTCACCGGCCTGGACTGAGGATCGTAAGGGTCGATCTCGACCACCCAGTCGAAGCGGTTGGCCTCGTTCGGTTCCTTGTCGAGGTTGAAGCGGTCATGGAAGCGGCCGCGGCCATAGATGTCGGAGCCGTCGAAGCCGTAACGGTCGAGCAGGTCGCTAGTCGGCGCCTTTTTCGGGTCGCCGCCGAAAATGTCGGACACGCCTTCCTCGCAGGTCAGCACCGTACCCCAGGGGGTGAAACCGCCGCTGCAGTTGTAGCTGGTGCCGAGCACTTTGGTGCCAGTCGCGTCGGCCGAGGTCTTCATCAGCGCATGGCCGGCAACCGGTCTGGAAACGGTCATTTCGGTGTTGGCGGTGATGCGGCGGTTCAGCGGACTGTCGGCTACGGTTTCCCACTTGCCGTCCTTCAATTGCACCTCGACGATCGAATGGCCCATCGCGGCCATGCCGAGATCGACCTGTTCCCTGGTCATCGTCTTGCCGGCATCGCCCTCGGTCATCCCCGGAAACATCACATTGGGCGAGATGTATTCGTTGTTGACGCAGAGCAGGCCATGATCGGAATTCACCGTGCCCTTCGGCAGCGGCATGAAGGCGATGTAGTCGCAATTGTAGCCGAAGCGCTTTTCCTGTTCCTCCGCCGCGACCTTGTTGCCGTCGAATTCGGCGAGGCCAGCTGCAAGCGGATCGCCCCAGCGCGCGACGATGGTCGTCTCATAGCCTTCGGCGGCGGCATGGGTCTTGTCGTAGACCCGCTTCAGCTCGGGAAAGCCGAGCGTCGACTGCGCTGCGGCGGCATGCGTTTCGCCGGCAAACAAGGAGCCGACAAAGCTGCCGCCGGCAATCAGCGCGCCGGAGGCGAGGCTGCCTTTCAAAAGAGACCGGCGCGAGACGCGCTCGGCAATGATTTCGCGGATGACGGGGGAGGATGAAGACGGTGTATTGGCCATGGTGTCTGCCTCTCAGGGTGGATGTTACGGCGCACCGTTGCCCTAGTCTGCTTAGGCAACATTCACATGACATAAGAGGAAGGTTTTGCCGCAACTGGGCGCGGCACTACGCATCGCTCAGCCCTTGGTGCAGGTCGAGGCGGTGAAGGCGCCGTCGGGCTGCTTCAGAATGATGTCGAATGACGGGGCGGTCTCGCCGTCCAGTGTTGCCTGTGTCATGGAGACGGAGTTGCCACCGGTGGTATAGCCGCCCAGCGGCCCGAGCCAGGTTATCTCGCCATTGGCATTCATCTGATAGTTGTAGCCTTGCGTCGCGGTGCCGAATGTCACCGGGCCGGTATAGACATTGCCCTTGATGGTGATGTCGCCGAGGTTGAGGAAGGCGCCGAGCAGGTAGACCTCGCAATGATAGGTGCCGTCCGGAAGCTTGCCCTCGCTGAAATCGGCGCGCGCGGCGCCGCTCGTTGCCATCAGCAGCAGGATGCCGGAAATGCGTGAGATGCGAGATGTCATGACGTCTCTCGTTTGAAGGGCGAGCTTGCCCTATTTTTGCGCGGTGCCGCAACATTGTTCGCCCGGAAACCACGGCCGGAGATCAAAAACTAGGCATTTGTCTCAATTGGGCGAAAATTAGGCAAAAGTCGTGTGCGCTGCGCAAATTTGCCTCAATCAATTTTTACCGGCTGCCTTGTTGTCTCTCCAGGCTAATATACCAACGGCCTGATAACGCTCGGCTATTACATCTTTATGAGCGGCGCCTTCGCGTTTGGCACGGCAGTTGCTTTGCATTGTCGCGGTGCAATCAAACAGCTTGGGAGTCTTCGGTATGAGGGGTAATTTCTCCACAATAACAAAAATGTTTTCGGCGGGCGTGATCGCCGCCGGCCTGTCGATGTCGTCTCCGGCCAAGGCCGCCGAAGACACGATCAAGGTCGGCATTCTGCATTCGCTATCGGGGACCATGGCGATTTCGGAGACGACGCTGAAAGACGCCATGCTGATGCTCATCGAAGAGCAGAATGCCAAGGGCGGTCTGCTCGGCAAGAAGCTCGAGGCGGTCGTTGTCGATCCGGCCTCCAACTGGCCGCTCTTTGCCGAAAAGGCGCGCGAGCTGATCTCGAAGGACAAGGTCGCCGCCGTGTTCGGCTGCTGGACCTCGGTGTCGCGCAAATCGGTGTTGCCGGTGTTCTCGGAACTCGACAACATCCTGTTCTACCCCGTCCAGTATGAGGGCGAGGAAAGCGAGCGCAACGTGTTCTACACCGGCGCCGCCCCGAACCAGCAGGCGATTCCCGCTGTCGATTATCTCATGAGCGAAGACGGTGGCTCGGTGAAGCGCTGGGTGCTGGAAGGCACCGACTACGTCTATCCCCGCACCACCAACAAAATCCTCGAGGCCTATCTGAAGGCCAAGGGCGTCGCCGCCGAAGACATCATGGTCAACTACACGCCGTTCGGCTTCTCCGACTGGCAGACCGAAGTCTCCGCAATCAAGAAATTCGGCTCGGCCGGCAAGAAGACCGCCGTCGTCTCGACCGTCAATGGCGACGCCAACGTTCCGTTCTACAAGGAACTCGGCAACCAGGGCATCAAGGCCGAGGACATCCCGGTCATGGCCTTTTCGGTCGGTGAGGAAGAACTGGCCGGTCTCGATACCGCGCCGCTGGTCGGCCATCTCGCTGCCTGGAACTATTTCGAGAGCGTCGACACACCCGAAAACAAGAAGTTCATCGCCGACTGGCACAAGTTCATCAAGAATGACAAGCGCACCACCAACGACCCGATGGAAGCTCACTATATCGGCTTCAACATGTGGGTGAAGGCGGTCGAAAAGGCTGGCACCACCGATCCCGACAAGGTCATCGACGCCATGGTCGGCGTGTCCGTGCCGAACCTCACCGGCGGCTATTCGACCATGATGCCGAACCATCACATCACCAAGCCGGTGCTGATCGGCGAGATCCAGGCCGACGGCCAGTTCGAGACCGTGTCGCAGACGCCCGGCCTCGTGATGGGCGACGAATGGTCCGACTATCTGCCCGATTCCAAGGACCTGATTTCGGATTGGCGCGCGCCTCTGTCCTGCGGCAACTTCAACGTTGCCACCGGCAAATGCGGCGGCAAGGGCACGAACTGATCCCTCCCGGGACTGACCGATCGTGGACGCGTCCACGATCGGTACCGCCAAGCGTCCGGGCGCTTCAGCCCGCCCGGACGCGGAATTTCCCCACAGAAGAGTCTGAACGGATGATCCTGTTGCGCACTCTCGGCCTCATGCTGGTGTTCCTGGTGGCAAGCCTATTGCCGTCGAACGCAGCCGAAGCCGATCTGCGCGCCATCGTCGCCAAATTCGCCACGGGCACGGGCTTTGCCACCACTGAGGCTGTTGTGCGCGAACTTGCCGCCACCGGCGATCCGCTGGTTGAACGGCCGCTTGCAGCCCTCGCCGAAGGCAATCTCTACATTCGTAAAGCCGATTCAGCCGTCTTCGTCGGCAGTGAGGCCGCCGACAGCGTCACGCTGCTCGACCCGCTGAGCGGCGAGAAAGCCGGCGACGCCGCCAAGGCCGACATCACCAAGATCAAGGTCAACAACACGCTGCGTCGTGTCATCCGAGATGCGCTGGGAACGCTGACGTTGCGCGCGAAAGATCCTTCTGTCCGCATCGCCGCCGCCGACACCATGTTCAAGACCCCCGATGCCGCCAATATCGAGCCGCTCGATGCAGCCATTGCCGCCGAGACCGACGCCAAGGTCAAGGCATTGTTCGAACAGGCGCGCGCGGCATCGGTGCTGGTCTCCGACAAGCCGGAGGCCGACAAGCTTGCCGCCATTGCCCTGATCGGCGCGCGCGGCGACCGCGACGCGGTCTCGCTGCTCACCGCGGTCGAGGCCAATGCGCAAGGCGCGGTCAAGGATGCCGCGACGGCGGCAATCGCCAGCATCAATTCGAGCCTGGCGCTGTGGGATGCCGGCCAGAACATATGGTACGGCATCTCGCTTGGCTCGGTGCTGCTGCTGGCCGCCATCGGCCTCGCCATCACCTTCGGCGTCATGGGCGTCATCAACATGGCGCATGGCGAGATGGTGATGCTCGGCGCCTACACCACCTTCGTCGTCCAGCAGGTGATCCGAACCTCATTCCCCGGCCTGTTCGACTGGTCGCTGGTGATCGCGCTGCCGCTCGCCTTCCTGGTTGCCGCTTCCGTCGGCCTGATCATCGAGCGCGGCGTCATCCGTTTCCTCTACGGCCGGCCGCTGGAAACGCTGCTCGCAACCTGGGGCGTCTCGCTTGTCCTGCAGCAGGCGGTGCGCTCGATCTTCGGACCGACCAACCAGGAGGTCGGCAACCCCTCCTGGATGTCGGGATCGTTCGATGTCGGCCAACTCGCCGTCACCTGGAACCGCCTCTGGATCCTGGTCTTCGCGCTCACCGTCTTCGGCGTGCTGCTCTTTGTTATGAAGCGCACGCCCTGGGGCCTGCAGATGCGCGCCGTCACCGCCAACCGCCGCATGGCCGCCTCGATGGGCATCAGGACGCCTTGGGTCGATGCGCTGACCTTTGCGCTCGGCTCCGGCATTGCCGGCATTGCCGGCGTCGCGCTCAGCCAGATCGACAATGTCTCGCCCAATCTCGGCCGCGGCTACATCATCGACAGCTTCATGGTCGTGGTCTTCGGCGGCGTCGGCAATCTCTGGGGCACGCTGGTCGGCGCCTTCTCGCTCGGCATCGTCAACAAGGTTCTCGAACCCTATGCTGGCGCGGTGCTCGGCAAGATCGTCGTGCTGTTGCTGATCATCCTGTTCATCCAGAAGCGCCCGCGCGGCCTGTTCGCGCTCAAGGGCAGGGCGGTGGAAACATGATCACGGGACGCTTCTTCGCCGCGGGTGCCGACCGTCGCATCGCCATCACTATTTTCATCCTGCTGACGGCCGCCATTATCGTGCCGCTGCTCAACCTCGCAGTGTCGCCGCAAAGCGCGTTCTATATTCCGTCCTACATCGTCGCGTTGACGGGCAAGTACCTCTGCTATGCATTGCTTGCCTTGGCGCTCGATCTCGTCTGGGGCTATTGCGGCATCCTCTCGCTCGGCCATGGCGCCTTCTTCGCCCTCGGCGGCTATGCGATGGGCATGTACCTCATGCGCCAGATCGGCTCGCGCGGCGTTTACGGCAATCCGATCCTGCCCGATTTCATGGTGTTCCTGAACTACAAGGAATTGCCCTGGTTCTGGACCGGTTTCGACCACTTCTGGTTCGCCGCCATCATGGTGCTGGCGGTGCCCGGCCTGCTCGCCTTCGTCTTCGGCTGGTTCGCCTTCCGCAGCCGCGTCACCGGCGTCTATCTCTCCATCATCACCCAGGCGATGACCTACGCGCTGCTGCTCGCCTTCTTCCGCAACGACATGGGTTTCGGCGGCAACAACGGCTTGACCGATTTCAAGGATATTCTGGGCTTCAACGTGCAGGCCGACGCCACCCGCTCGGCCCTGTTTGCCGCCAGCGCCATCATACTCGCGCTCGCCGTCTTCATCACCTGGGCGATCGTCGGCTCCAAATACGGCAAGCTGCTGATGGCGGTGCGCGACGCCGAGAGCCGCACCCGCTTCCTCGGCTGGCGGGCGGAGAACGTGAAGCTGTTTGCCTTCACCGTCTCGGCTGTCATGGCCGGCATCGCCGGCGCGCTCTATGTGCCGCAGGTCGGTATCATCAATCCCGGCGAATTCGAGCCGTCCAATTCCATCGAAGTCGTGATCTGGGCAGCCGTCGGTGGGCGCGGCACCATTGTCGGCCCGATCGTCGGCGCGCTGCTGGTCAACGCCGGCAAATCCTGGTTCACCGGCCTGCTGCCGGAGTTCTGGCTGTTTGCGCTCGGCGGCCTGTTCGTCGCCGTAACCCTGTTCCTGCCCAAGGGCATCGTCGGCATGTGGGATTCCTGGCGCGGTAACGCTCGGGCGATGCGGGCTGCAGCGATTGCAGAGGAAGCGGGCACAGACCCTGATGCCCCGCCGCCATCGAAGATCGTGCGCAGCGCAGCAACAACGCCCGGTGCCTGGTCCGCGTCCGGGCCTGAACCGCAGCCGGCGGAATAGAGCGATGTCGAAGTCCAACACCATCCTCTATCTCGACGGCGTCTCGGTCTCCTTCGACGGTTTCCGTGCCATCAACAATCTGTCGCTGGTGCTCGACAAGGGCGAGATGCGCGCCATCATCGGTCCCAACGGCGCCGGCAAGACGACGATGATGGACATCGTCACCGGCAAGACCCGGCCCGACGAGGGCGAAGTGTTCTTCGACGGCCAGGTCGATCTGACCCGGCACGACGAGGCGGAGATCGCCATGATGGGCATCGGCCGCAAATTCCAGAAGCCGACCGTCTTCGAAAGCCACAGCGTCGAAGACAATCTGATGCTGGCGCTGAAGGGCCCGCGCTCGATCTTTCCGGCGCTGTTCCATCGCCGCTCGGCCGCCGAAGCCAGACAGATCGACGACATCCTCGGCATCATCCGGCTGGGCGACAAGCGCCACGATCTGGCAGCCAATCTCAGCCATGGCCAGAAACAGTGGCTGGAGATCGGCATGCTGCTGGCGCAGGACCCGAAGCTGCTTTTGGTTGACGAGCCGGTCGCAGGGATGACCGATGCCGAGACCGAGGAAACCGCGCGGCTGCTCAAGGACATAGCGCGCGAGCATTCGGTCATCGTCGTCGAGCACGACATGCATTTCGTGCGCGAACTCGGCGTCAAGGTCACCTGCCTGCATGAGGGCTCGGTGCTGTCGGAAGGCTCGCTCGATTTCGTCTCGGCCGACGAGCGGGTCGTCGAAGTTTATCTCGGGAGATGAGCATGGTCTGGCGGGTGCAATTCCATCGCTTCGACTTTTCGTTCCTCCGCTTCTGGAGAAGGCGCTGACATGCTCGAAGTTTCCAACGCCACGCTCCATTACGGCGCTGCTCAGGCGCTGCGCGGTGTGTCGCTGACGGCGGGTGCCGGCAAGATCACCTGCGTGCTCGGCCGCAACGGCGTCGGCAAGACCAGTTTGATGAGATCGATCGTCGGCCACCACCGGCTGACGAGCGGAAGCGTTGCCTTCGAGGGGAAGGCGCTCGACCGGAGCGCGGCGTATGATCGCGCCCGGTCGGGCATCGCATTCGTACCGCAGGGCAGGGAGATCTTTCCGCTGCTGACGGTACGCGAAAACCTGGAGTCCGGCTTTGCGCCGTTGAAGCGCGCCGACCGCAACGTGCCGCCGCATGTCTTCGAACTGTTTCCGGTGCTGAAGCAGATGCTGGGGCGGCGCGGCGGCGATCTCTCAGGCGGCCAGCAGCAGCAGCTCGCCATCGGCCGGGCGCTCGTCATGCGGCCGAAACTGCTGGTGCTCGACGAGCCGACCGAAGGCATCCAGCCCTCGATCATCAAGGACATCGGCCGCGCCATCCGCTATTTGCGCGATCAGGCCGGCATTGCGGTGCTTCTGGTCGAGCAATATCTCGATTTCTGCCGCGAGCTCGCCGACGAGGTCAACATCATGGACCGCGGCCAGATCGTCCACACCGGCCCGGCCGAAGATCTCGACCGGGCGGACGTCAGGAAGTTTCTGACGGTTTAACGCAGGTCGACGGCTGCACGGATCGTACACGTCGAAGATTGGCTGAAATGCCCACAATCACTTCGTCATTCTAGGGCGGAGCCAAGGAGCGGAGCGACGCGCGCAGACCCTAGAATCCATGCCGCGACATCAGCCAAAGAGTGCCGCGATGCAGAACAAGATCGCTTCTGCGGCACATTGGCATTCCACATTCTGCACCGTTAATGACGCTTCTTCGTCCCGGCATGGATCCCTGGGTCTTCGCTCCGCTTCGCGTCGCTACGCCCAAGGATGATGAGTCGCGAAGGTCCGCACCCGTTGCGTCGGACTTTCGTCCGAGGCCGCCACACTCTGGCACGCCGAATACTGCATGCTAGTCTTTCCTAGGCCTCGGTGAGTCGGCCGCTTCCGTATCAGTCTGGTTCTGTAGCAGATCGAGGGAATATGCTGGCTCAGCCTGCAAGTTCCACGCAAGCAAGCCACCCTAGCTTCCCTCGCAGTTCTGATTGTCGGTCAATGCGTTCAGATAATCTTGCCAGGAGAATAGGGCTATGGAACGGTTCGTCGAGGACCACCAGAAACGACGGCTGACAGAGCGTGTCGACATCATTACCGCCATCAACATTCTGCGCTCGCAAGGCTACCAGCAGGATGAGCTGATCGGCGAAATCACCAAGGTTTTCTACGTCGACCTCGACACTTACAACGAGATCGTCATAGCGGCCTAAAAACGCCTCGCGCCTGAACGGCCTCATGCGACGCGCTTTAGGTTGTTGTTTTACGTGTGGTGAGGTTCAGGCCCGCTGAATATCAGCCAGCCTACCCGGCGCGCCGGAAGGCGAGCACACGATTGCGGCCGCCGCGCTTGGCGCCGTAAAGCGCCTTGTCGGCGGCGCTGAGCACCTTGTCGAATTTGGTGCCGCCCTCGCTGCCGAAGGCGTAGCCGGCGCTGACCGTGCAGGAGAGCAGGCGGGTCTCGGTATCGATCCGGCGCATGGCAAAACTGGCCCGGATGCGCTCGGCTATGAATTCCACCTTTTCAGGCAAGGTGCGATCGAGCACCAATGCAAATTCCTCTCCGCCCATGCGCGCGGCGACATCGCCTGGCTGGAGATTGGCGGTCAAATCCTTGGCGAATAGTTTCAGCACCTCGTCGCCGGTGGCATGGCCGAACTCGTCATTTATGGCCTTGAAGCCGTCGAGATCGAACACGATCACGGCGGTGAAGGACCGGACCGGTGTTTTGCCGTGCAGGTCGAACAAAGCGCGCCGGTTGAGCAGTCCGGTCAGCGGATCGGTCAGCGCTTCGCGGCGATGATGCTGCGCCAGGCGTCCCTGGTTAAGCGCCAGCGAGAGCGCGCCGATGCCGGTCATGCAGGCGATGACGACGATGAGGCTGAAATCCTCGGCCCAGTTGCTCGGCGCATGGCCAAGCACCAGCCTGCCATCCCAGACAAGTGCACCGGAGCACAGCACGAAGGAAATTGCGGTGGCGGTGTAGAGCCCTGCAATGCCGAGGATCGGGGCCGGGAATTCCGTACGACCCTTCCAGTATTCATAGGCCGTCGCAAACAAAAGCAGCGCGGCGAAGGCATTCTCCAGCATGAAGCCCAGCCCGTCATAGCCAAGCGCCATCGGCGGCAAGGCGACTGCCAGCGAGACGCCGGCGCCGACAGCGATGCGCGGCAATGGCGAGCGGCCGGTCGTGAACTGATGGGCCGCGCCCAGCATGGTCGCGAAGCCGAGCAGCAGGAACGTGAAGCTGGCGAGGCCGAGCAGGCGTCCGGGCGCGTCGATATAGGCCTGGTAGGCGAAGACGTCGGCGACGATCAGAAGCACGCTGACCGCCCAGGTCAGCAGGAATTTTTCCGAGCGCGCGGTAAGCCAAATGCCGAACAGCGTCAGGCCGAGGCAAGCGGCGGAAAACCCGACAGCCAACAGAAGGGAACTGTAGTCGAGCGACATGCCCTCGTCCTTGCGCGCGGCGGCCGGCCTCTAAAAAGGACCCGCACCGGATTTATGCAGGAAGGAGGTATCGATAAGGTTACGAGCGCATAAGCTATCACGCTTCGGTTGATCGTAGCAATTCTGGGTTGAAACCCTTTTCAAGGGAAAGCGCTGACCGCTTTTCCGGGAAAACCGGTCCACACTTTTCCTGGAATTGCTCCTAATGCATGTCGCCCAGAAGTGTGCCGCGGTTCTGGGACAACGGCATGCATCAAGACAAAGACTTAAATCGCGTCGTATGAATCCGTTTCAGCGCGACGCGCTTTAACCGATCAGCTCACCCGCTTCATCAGCGCCATGGCGCCGAACGGCGCGCGCACCTTGCCCTCGGTGATGAAGTAGACGAACACATCGCGCGGTTTCACCGGCGCGTCGAAAGTCGGATCGGCGCGCCGCAGATCGGCCGGCTGCTTGCCTTGCGCCCAGGTCTTCACCCGTGCTGCCCATTCGTCCAGGCCATTCGGCGTATAGCAATCCGGATTGTCGTCGCTGCCGGTCTGCAGCCGCGCATAGATAAAATCGCCGGTGATGTCGGCGATACCAGGATATTTGGCATGGTCGGCATAGACGATTGCCGCCTTGTATTTGCGCGCCAGGCCCACAAATTCCGGCACGCTGAAACTGTCGTTGCGCACTTCCAGCGCATGGCGCAGCGCCACGCCATCCTGCTTTTCCGGCAGCAGCTTCAGGAAGGCCTCGAAATCGTCGGCGTCGAACTTTTTCGTCGGCGCGAACTGCCACAGGATCGGGCCCAGCTTGTCGCCCAGCGCGGCAATGCCGGAGCCGAGGAAGCGCGTCATGGACTCGCCGGCTTCGCCAAGCACGCGGCGGTTGGTGACGAAGCGATTGCCCTTCAGCGAATAGACGAAACCGTCCGGCGCCTCGCCCGCCCATTTGACGAAGGTCGGCTCCTTGAAGCTGGAATAGTAGGTGCCGTTGACCTCGATGCTCGGTACCTGGCGGGTGGCGTAACTCAGCTGTTTGGCCTTGGAAAGCTTGTCCGGGTAGAAGGACGTATCCCAGGGTTCGAAAGTCCAGCCGCCCATCCCGGCGCGGATTGTTCCTTGGCTGATCATCGTCTTCCTCCCAGTTCTAAAAATGCGGTCAGGCTATTTTTCCAACCGGTTTGATCATGTCGACCACGGTCCATCCGGGACGGTGGGGATTGGCTCGGCGGCCCGTTTCGTGGAAGCCATAGGCCGTATAGATCTCGATGTTCCGCTCCATGCGCGAATTGGTGTAGAGCCGCACCTCCGGCACACCCCATAGCCGCGCCTGTTCCTGGGCGAAGTCGAGCAGCGCGGTGCCGAGTTTCCTGCCCTGGAAAGCGGGGGAGACCGCGACGCTGAAGATCATCGCATGATCGGGATGGCGCTCAATAACGATCAGCCCGGCGAGTTCCGCGCCGCTCTCCAAGAGCCAGACCTCGCCACGCTCGATGCGTGGCGCATAGTCCTCGGTGACTGGGAGCGGCGGCGCGCCTAACAGGGGCGTGTAGTGCTCATAGGCGGTCTGCGTCAGCGAGACGACTGCGTCGAGATCACCGGCAAGCGCCTGTCGGACTGTCATTCAAAGCTCTCCAGGCGCCCGACCGGTCTGTCAGTTACTCCGCCGCTTCGCGCTTGCCTCCGGGCCGCCGCTCCAAAAGCTCCTTCAGGAACTGGCCGGTGTAGCTGCGCTTTTCGCGCACGATGGCTTCCGGTGTGCCCTGTGCCACCAGTTCGCCACCGCCATCGCCGCCTTCGGGGCCGAGGTCGAGCACCCAGTCGGCGGTCTTGATGACTTCGAGATTGTGCTCGATGACCACCACCGTGTTGCCCTGGTCGACCAGTTCGTGCAGCACTTCCAGCAACTTGGCGACGTCGTGGAAGTGCAGGCCGGTGGTCGGCTCGTCGAGGATGTAGAGCGTCTTGCCGGTCGCCTTGCGCGACAATTCCTTGGCGAGCTTGATGCGCTGCGCCTCGCCGCCCGACAGCGTCGTCGCCTGCTGGCCGATATGGATGTAGCCGAGGCCGACCTGCTTCAGCGTATCAAGCTTGTCGCGCACCCCGGGCACGGCGGCAAAGAAATCGACGCCTTCCTCGACCGTCATGTCCAGGACGTCGGCGATCGACTTGCCCTTGAACACGACGTCGAGCGTCTCGCGGTTGTAGCGCTTGCCGTGGCAGACGTCGCACGTGACGTAGACGTCGGGCAGGAAGTGCATCTCGATCTTGATGACGCCGTCGCCCTGGCAGGCCTCGCAGCGGCCGCCCTTGACGTTGAAGGAGAAGCGGCCCGGCTGATAGCCGCGGGCCTTGGCCTCGGGCAACCCGGCGAACCAGTCGCGGATCGGTGTGAAGGCGCCGGTGTAGGTGGCCGGGTTCGAACGCGGTGTGCGGCCGATCGGCGACTGGTCGATGTCGATGACCTTGTCGAGGAATTCGAGGCCCTCGATGCGGTCGTGATCGGCCGGATGCTCGCGCGAGCCCATGATGCGGCGCGACGCCGCCTTGAACAGCGTCTCGATCAGGAAGGTCGATTTGCCGCCGCCAGACACGCCGGTGACGGCGGTGAAGGTGCCGAGCGGGATTTCGGCAGTGACGTTCTTGAGATTGTTGCCGCGCGCGCCGACGATCTTCAGCCGGCGGTTCTTCTTGGCCTCGCGCCTGACACCGGGCGTGGCGACTTCGAGCGCGCCCGACAGATATTTACCGGTGATCGAATTAGGATTGGCCATCACCTGCTGCGGCGTGCCCTGGGCGATGATCTCGCCGCCATGGATGCCGGCGGCCGGACCCATGTCGACGACGTAGTCGGCATGCAGGATGGCGTCTTCGTCATGCTCGACGACGATCACCGTGTTGCCGATGTCGCGCAGATGCTTGAGCGTGTCGAGCAGGCGGGCATTGTCGCGTTGGTGCAGGCCGATCGACGGCTCGTCCAGCACATAGAGCACGCCGGTGAGGCCGGAGCCGATCTGCGACGCCAGCCTTATGCGCTGGCTCTCGCCGCCCGACAGCGTGCCGGAATTGCGCGACAGCGTCAGATAGTCGAGGCCGACATCGTTGAGGAAGCGCAGGCGGTCACGGATCTCCTTGAGAACGCGCACCGCGATCTCGTTCTGCTGGTCGTTGAGATGTGGCGGCAGTTCGGTGAACCACTGGTCGGCCTTGCGGATCGACAGCTCTGTGACTTCGCCGATATGCTTGCCGGCGATCTTCACCGCCAGCGCTTCCGGCTTCAGCCGGTATCCCTTGCAGACCGGGCAGGGCGTCGCCGACATGAAGCGCTCGATCTCCTCGCGCATCCAGGCGGATTCGGTTTCCTTCCAGCGCCGTTCGAGATTGGGAATGACGCCCTCGAACGTCTTGGTCGTCTTGTAGGAGCGCAGGCCGTCATCATACTGGAAGGTGACCTCGCGCTCGCCGGTGCCGCGCAGGACGGCTTCCTTTGCCTCTTCGGTCAGGTCTTTGAACTTGTCGCCGAGCTTGAAGCCATAGGCTTTGCCCAGCGCTTCCAGCGTCTGGGCGTAATAGGGTGAGGTCGACTTCGCCCACGGGCTGACGGCGCCGTCGCGCAGCGAGACGTTTTCGTCCGGCACGATCAGGCTGGCGTCGATGGCGCGCTGGTTGCCGAGGCCGTCGCAGGTCGGGCAGGCGCCGAACGGGTTGTTGAACGAGAACAGCCTGGGCTCGATCTCCGGAATGGTGAAGCCGGAAACCGGGCAGGCGAATTTTTCCGAGAACAGGATGCGCTCATGCGTCTCGTTCTTCGATTTGTTGACCGAGTCCTCGCCGGTCTGGCTGGCGTCGAGCGGCCGGTCGGCGAACTCGGCCACCGCCAGCCCTTCCGCCAGCTTGAGCGCCGTTTCGATGGAATCGGCAAGCCGTGTCGCCAGGTCGCCGCGCACGACGATGCGGTCGACGACAACATCGATGTCGTGCTTGTACTTCTTGTCCAACGCCGGCACATCGGCGATCTCATAGAAGACGCCGTCGACCTTGACGCGCTGAAAGCCCTTCTTCTGCAGCTCCAGCAGTTCCTTGCGATACTCACCTTTGCGGCCGCGCACGATCGGCGCCAGCAGGAAAAGGCGCGTGCCTTCCTCGACCGCCAGCACCCGGTCGACCATCTGTGAAACCGTCTGGCTCTCGATCGGCAGGCCGGTCGCCGGCGAATAGGGGATGCCGACGCGCGCGAACAGCAAGCGCATGTAGTCGTAGATCTCGGTGACGGTGCCGACCGTCGAACGCGGGTTCTTCGACGTGGTCTTCTGCTCGATCGAGATGGCCGGCGACAGGCCGTCGATCTGGTCGACATCCGGCTTCTGCATCATTTCGAGGAACTGGCGCGCATAAGCCGACAGGCTCTCGACGTAACGGCGCTGGCCCTCGGCATAGATGGTGTCGAAAGCAAGCGACGATTTGCCGGAGCCCGACAGGCCGGTCATGACGATCAGGCTGTCACGCGGCAGGTCGAGATCGACATTCTTTAGGTTGTGTTCGCGTGCCCCGCGAATGGAAAGGTATTTATGGTCGGCCATCGCCGGTCGCCGCCTCAGGTCTGGTGTCAGTGGGATCGGCGGGTTTTCCCGGCCATTCCCTATGTAGGTATTTTTGCCGCCACGTCGAGAGACGCCACACTTCTCGACCAAAGCCGTTTAACCGTCTTTCGCGCGAACGGGCAAGCGGAAAGAACAAAGACCGAACACGCTCCTGACAAAGCTGTGCAGAAACTGACAAGGGTGTTTCAGAAACTGACCCTGACGTAAGCTCCCGACGATCACATTTTCCGTAACCGGCTATTCAAGGTTGACGCCGTCGAATCAGGGGCGCACTCTGCCGGAGTCAACGGAGCCGGCCGTCTTTGATGGCCTCGCCGCCCATAGCGGCCTGCGAGACGCCGCAGGTTTTTGCGATTTGTGCTTCGGATTGACACCTGTCGCAACGGACATAGGAGCGGAGCATGACGCCACCGGATAGTCCCTTGAGGCTCCACCTGCTAGTGGAGCCGCGGCGGGCATAAGTGCCAGGTAGTTTCGAGGCATTGAAGTGTATGTGTCCAAATGGACGCATCGCGACAATCCAACAAACCACCCGACAAACCGTGACCTGCCGAATCCCACAAAAATCAGAGACGGCTAGTCGGATCGTCGGCTGAACGCCGCGAAGCATCCGAAATCAAAGTCGGTATAACACTACCGGCAGTTTGGATTTGGAATCCAAAAAAAGCCCCGACCGTTAGCGGAAGCAACGGCGGGGCTGTTCTTTTGCGAGGAAGTCGTCGGCGCAGGCTTTCTCTCCCGTATAGTAGCTGGGAGAAGGGGCTACCGGCGCGGCGGCTTGATCCCACCCGTGCCGACATCGACAGTGATGCTGCCGGAAATCCTGACATCGGTGCCGCCGATCTTGAACGTGCCGTTCTCGCCGGCAGACAGCGCGTCGTCCGGCTCCGGCTGCGGCGCGGGCTTGGCGATGCGGTAGTCGCCGGTCACGCCGGGCAGGGCGCCTTTCCGCGACGTGCTGGTGCTGCCCCCGGCAAAGGCCATGCTCGATGTCGCCGCCGTGATGGCAATGGCTATGGTCAGTCTGTTCAGGTGGTAGCGCATGGCAAGACTATAGTGCCGCGCTCAAGGCGAGGCCAGACCAGCAGCGTTGCAATTGAGGGAACACCGGCCTGAATTCGATACGGTGATCAGGCCGCTGCCTGCTTGCGGGTGTCGAAGACGTGGTCGACCAGGCCCCAGTCCTTGGCTTCCTTCGCGGTCATGAAGAAATCGCGGTCAAGCGTGCGTTCGACCTCTTCGTGGGTGCGGCCGCAATGGTGAGCGTAGAGGTCGGCCATGTGCCGCTTGGTGCGCAAAATGCCTTCGGCGTGACGCTGGATGTCGGAGGCCTGGCCCTGGAAGCCGCCCAAAGGCTGATGCAGCACGATGCTGGCATTGGGCAGCGCGATGCGCCGCCCCGGCGTTCCCGCCATCAGCAGGAACGAGGCCATCGACGCGGCAAAGCCCATGCACACGGTCGACACCGGGCAGCTGACATATTGCATCGTGTCGTAGATGGCGAAGCCGCTGGTAACCACGCCGCCCGGCGAGTTGATGTAAAGCGAGATCTCCTTGTCGGGGTTTTCGGATTCCAGCGACAGGAGCTGGGCGCAGACCAGCGCCGACATGCCGTCATTGATCTCGCCATTGACGAAGATGATGCGCTCGCGCAGCAGCCGCGAGAAAATGTCGAAGGCGCGTTCGCCGCGGCTCGATTGCTCGATCACCATCGGCACCAGATTGGCAAAGCCGCTCATCTCATTGTCTCCGTTTTGATTTTTCCGGTTCAGGCAGCGCGCAGCAACAGGCGCGGCGCGTTGGCGGCGACTGGCGGCTTGGGCTTATATGCGTGCAGCGAGAGCCGGCAGCCGGCGCCGGCCATCGCAACCGCAGGCGTCAGGACAAACCCGTCATGGACGATGCGGAGATGCGTGCCGCCGGAAACGGTGCGGGCGAGTGTGAAGGTGACGATGCTCTCCAGCTCCTCGCGGTCGGCGTCGCCGGAACGCTCGCGCCAGGAATAGCGCAGCAGGCGCCCCGGTTCGGCATCGAGCACTTCGCACTCGATCGGCTTCTCAGGCCCGGCAAAGGCAAAGCGGCTGCCGGTTTCCGGCTTGATGTCGTTCGGCATCATCCATTCCGCCAAGAGATCCGGCACGGTCAGTGCCCGCCACACTTTTTCCGGTGCGTCCGGCAGATCGCATTCGAAGGCGAGGGCATCCTTGGCGGTCTGCGTCTGCTTTTCGTCGGTCATTGGTCCATGTCCTTCAAAACGGCCTTCAGTCTTTCGATGCGCTCCGGCCAGAATGCGCGGTAGCGTTCGATCCAGCCGAGCAGCGGCTCGAGCCCTTGCGGATCGGCGCGGTAGTAGGCGTTGCGGCCGGCACGTCTTTCGCTGACCAGGCCTGCGCCGCGCAGCACGGCAAGGTGCTGCGACACCGCCGGCTGCGACACGCTCATGCCGGTGCGCAACTCCGAAACGCTCATCTCGCCGGAAGTCAGCCGCTCATAGACGGCGCGTCGCGTCGGGTCGGCCAGGGCGCGAAAAATCTCTGCTTCGATCATGGCAAAAGCATAAGTCGATACTTATCGATTTGGCAAGGGGTGTTTTGAATGCCCCGTATTGATTGGATCCTGCCGGGCCTCTAATCCATGGGGAACAAGATGGGCCGCTCATGGCGAGGCAGGAGTAGTATTTATGAATTCCAACGTCGATCTTTCGTCCGCCGAGAACCTCAACGAGGCTCTGAGGCTCTATCGCCGCCTCGTCCTCGGTATAGGCGCCATCGCCGTCATCGGTTTCGTGGCCGTGATCTTGTTGGCCAAGCTGGGTACGGCGCTATCGCCGCCATACGGGATTTACATCTTCGGCGAAGGATTGGGGACCTGGGGCCTGATCGCGGTGGTAGCGGCGCTCGTCGCTCAGGTGTGGTGGCACGGGCGCGCGATCGGGAAATTGCTGAATGACCCGGCTCTGAAATCTGAACCTGCAGTCGGGCTGATGTCGGCGCCAACCGTGATCGCACAGCGCGCCCATGCCATGGGCATGGAGTGGAGCGGCTTTTTCGGTCCGTTGCGACCAGCGAAAAATCGGCGCTGACGACACCGCTTCTCGCCGCTGCGTGTCAGCTAAATCCACGCGCCCGCGTCGGCGATTGCTGCCATTCCTTGACAATCCGTGGTTAACAGTATAGGAACGAAAAGGGAACAAAAACCTTGTGGGAAAAGCCAGCCGCGGCAAGCCAGGATTGTGCGCGGCCTGTAAGGTGAACGACTTGAAATTTGTTTCGGATGAGCACGGAGAAGTGTCATGGCGGGTAGCGTCAACAAGGTCATTCTGGTCGGTAACCTCGGCGCGGACCCTGAAATCCGCCGCCTGAATTCCGGTGATCCGGTCGTCAACATCCGCATCGCCACGTCGGAAAGCTGGCGCGACAAGAACTCCGGCGAGCGCAAGGAAAAGACCGAATGGCACAACGTGGTCATTTTCAATGACCAGATCGCCAAGGTCGCCGAGCAGTACCTGAAGAAGGGCATGAAGGTTTACGTCGAAGGCCAGCTGCAGACACGCAAATGGCAAGACCAGACCGGCGCCGACAAGTACACGACCGAAGTCGTGCTGCAGAAATTCCGCGGCGAGCTGCAGATGCTCGATTCTCGCGGCGAGGGCGGCGGTCAGGTCGGCAACTATGCCGGCGGCGGCGGCGCGAGCCGTGGCTCGGATTTCGGCCAGTCTGGCCCCAATGAGAGCTTCAACCGCGGCGGCAACAGCGGTGGCGGCGGTTCCAAGGGCGGCGGTGGCGGCGGCTCGTCGCGCGAACTGGACGACGAAATCCCGTTCTGAGCTGACGATAGTCGGCGATATCTGAGGAGAGGGTGCGGTGTCGCTCGGACCGCTTCTATCGGCGCGCCCTCCCATTCCATGGCACGCCTTCGCGGCCCTTGCCGCGCTGGCCATTGGCGCTACGCAACTGGCGCTGCCGAAAGGCACGACGCGTCATCGTGTCGTCGGCTATACCTGGGCGGCGCTGATGCTGGTCGTCGCCATCTCCAGTTTCTGGATCCAGCAGATACGCCTCGTCGGTCCGTTCAGCCCGATCCATCTCTTGTCGATTTTAGTGTTGATCGCCGTGCCGCTGGCGGTCTGGCACGCGCATATGCATCGGGTCGCGAAACATCGCAGGGTCATGATATCGCTGTATGTTTTCGCCCTGATCGGCGCCGGCGTGTTCACGCTGCTGCCGGGGCGGATCATGCACACGGTCGTCTTCGGCCAGTGACGCTTTCTGAAAGGAAGATTGCCGTGAAAGCACGGATCAAATGGGTCGAGGAGCGCACCTTCGTCGGCGAGTCCGGCAGCGGCCACAAACTGGTGCTGGGGACCGCCCCCGGGCCGGAAGGCAAGACGCCAGGTCCGAGCCCGATGGAGCTGGTGCTGATCGGCACCGGCGGCTGCTCGGCCTATGATGTCGTCCACATCCTCGAAAAAGGCCGCGAGGCGATCGAGGACTGTGTTGTAGAACTCGACGCCGACCGGGCCGAAACCGACCCCAAAGTCTTCACCCGCATCCACATGCATTTCATCGTCACGGGCCACGCGCTGTCGCGCGACAAGGTCCAGCGCGCCATCAACCTGTCGATCGAGAAATACTGCTCGGCCTCGGCCATGCTGGCCAAGACGGCTGTCATCACCCACGATTTCGAGGTCGTCGATACGGCGGTGGAGTAGGGAGCAGGGAGCAGGGAGCAGGGAGCAGGGAGCAGGGGCTGCCGTTCACCCCGCCATCAGCGCCTTGATCCCATCCGCGACGAACTGAACCGCAAGCGCGGCCAGGATGACGCCGAGCAGGCGGGTGAGGATCGAGCGGCCGGTCTGGCCGAGGATGCGGTCGATGCGCTCCGACAGCACGAACACCAGATAGGTGATGGCAAGGCAGACGAAGATGATGCCGACCAGCGCCGCTTGTGCTGCAAAACCCTGAAAAGAGCCCGACAGTAGCACAGTCGCCGAAATCGCACCGGGGCCGGCGATCAGCGGGATCGCCAGCGGGAAGGCCGCGATGTTGTGGATCATGTCCTTGGTGATGGCGACGTCGCCGATCTTCTCCTTGCGGTCCTGGCGGCGCTCAAACACCATTTCGAACGCGATGAAGAACAGCAAAAACCCGCCGGCGACGCGGAAAGCCGGCAACGTGATGCCGAACACCGACAGGATGGACGCCCCGGCCACCGCAAACAGCGCCATCACCAGGAAGCCGATGATCGAGGCGCGCACCGAAACCTGCTGACGTTCCTCGCGGTTCATGCCGCGTGTCACCGCGAGGAAGAGCGGCGCGAGACCTGGCGGGTCGATGGTCACCAGAATGGTGACGAAGGCATTGAACAGGCTGTCGAAACTCGGCATCGCTGACCCCTCCCGCCGGGCCGGACCCCTGCGCCACGATAGTGGTAGAGCAAAGCCTGGCCGGTGGGAACCGTCTGAGATGGCGATACCGGAGACGCCGGCTATGTTAGGCGGCAGCGTTGCAATAGGCCTCCAGGCGATAGCCGTCGGGATCGACGATGAAGGCAGCGTAATAGTCCTCGCCATAGTCGGCGCGCAGGCCCGGCGCGCCATTGTCGCTGCCGCCTGCACGCAAGGCGGCGGCATGGAAGGCGACGACACTCTGCCTCGTCGGCGCGGCAAAGCAGAAATGCAGACCGGACTTCTCGTCCGATGGCACTGGCCGCTCCGCGTCGTTCACCCACAGCGCGACGGCTTGCGCACCATAACCCAGTGAGCCTGGCGACTGGCTGAGGCAGGAATAACCGAGCGGCTTTAGCGCGGCATCGTAGAAGGGCTTCGAAACGTTGGTGTCGCGGACGCCGATCGAGACATGGTCAAGCATGCTTTTGGTCACCTTTTTGCAATATGTTGCGTCATCAGTCGTGGGCGACGCGGCGCGCCAGGAACTCGACTTCGAGACGCCATGTCTTGCCATCGTCGTGCGAACGCTCGCCGAGCCAGCGGAAGCTGTCCTTGGTGATGCGCGAAAAGCTCCAGCGGACCGAGGAACCAGTGCCGTCGGCGCCGACCTGCACAATCGTGTCGCCTTCGGCGCGACCAAGCTGGCGGCTGTAGTATTGGTTGCGCGGGTCGCTCCAGAAGATGTGCCAGGCATCCGAGCCGGGATCATAGGCCCGCAGCGTTGTGCCATAGAAAGTCCATTTGCCGAGAGAAGGCGAGGGGCCGGCATCCCGCGCGGGCAGGATCCATACATCCTGGATCGCCCTGCCTTCCAGGACCCAGCCGAAATGCACCTCGCCGCGTCCGGTGAGAACCGTGCCGTCCTCGAGATGGCGCGTGGCATCGAATGTCCAGGCGCCGACGAAGCGGCCGTAGAGATCAAGCTTGTCAGCCAGACCGGGGTTGGGGCCGTCGCTGTGGAGCGCTTCGGCAAAGGAGGATGTACCGATCATACTTGCTGCCTTCGTTGTGTCAGGAGGCTGCAAGCGATAGGCCCCGGCAGGGTGTCGCGCTTGGCAAAAATTGCTATCTTTCAAGCCATGACGACGAGCGAACAAAACCTGGCATCGGGGCAGGGCTGGCATGTGTCCGACGTGCTGTGCACGGCCGGCGCCGGCGACCGCCCGTTCGAGGAGGCGCACGACACCTTCTGCGTTGCCGCTGTCACCAGCGGCACCTTCCGCTACCGCACCAGGCAAGGCGCCGCCATGCTGGCGCCGGGCGCAATCCTGCTCGGCAATGTCGGCGCCTGCTATGAATGCGGGCATGAGCATGGCGCCGGCGACCGTTGCCTGTCCTTCCACTTCGCTCCGGCCTATCTCGACCGCATCGCCAGCGACGTGCCCGGCGCGAGCAAGCTCGCCTTCGGCGTGCCGCATATGCCGCCTTTGCCGGCGCTCGCATCGCTGCTGGCCGAGGCGGAAGCGGCGCGCGAGATGGTCGACATCGACGCCTTCGAGGAGCTTGGCCTGCGAATTGCCGGTGCAGCACTGGCAGTTGCCGGCGCAGCACTGCCCGTCGCCAGCGATGCGGTGCCTGGCCTTCGACCGCCGAGCCGCCGCGACCAGAAACGGGTTGCCGAGGCGGTGCGGCAGATCGAGCTCAATGCCGACAGGCCGGTCTCGCTTTCCGAGCTTGCCTGCGCGACGGCGACCAGCCCGTATCATTTCCTGCGCACCTTCCGGCAGGTCGCCGGCATGACGCCCTATCAGTTTCTGCTGAGAACCCGGCTGCACCGCGCGGCGGTGCGGCTGCGCATGTCAGGCGATGCCATCTCGGCAATCGCCTTCGAGGCCGGTTTCAACGATTTGTCGACGTTCAACCGCCGTTTCCGGCGCGTCATGGGTGAGACGCCTGGCCACTATCGCGCCCGGCGGGTGGCTACCCGCTGACGCGTCTGTCTGCCTCCTGATACGCTCTTGGCTTGGAAAACTGTCCTTCGCAGGCTTTTGCCCCTGGCGGCGGCGAATGCGTTATGGCCAAATCGTCGCAATCAGAGGTATCCATTTGAATTTACCACTGAAATCCTCATTGGAAAAGCACCACGAATATTGGAGTTTCGGCCGTGCTTCCTATATAAGCGGTCAGTGATTCCTGATTAGATTGTGATCCGATTTGACCGACCAAAAACCCCCGCGCGGCGCCGACGGCGGCCCTACCGGCATCGAGCCCATCTCCATCATCGAGGAGATGCAGAGCTCCTACCTCTCTTATGCCATGAGCGTCATCGTCAGCCGTGCGCTGCCCGATGTACGCGACGGCCTGAAGCCGGTTCACCGCCGCATTCTCTATGCGGCGCATGAGAGCGGTTACCACTGGAACCGCAAATATGTGAAGTCGGCCCGCCCGGTCGCCGACGTGATGGGTAAATACCATCCGCATGGCGACGCCTCGATCTACGACGCCTTGGTGCGCATGGCGCAGGACTGGTCGCTGCGCGTTCCGCTGATCGACGGACAGGGTAATTTCGGCTCCATCGACGGCGATCCGCCGGCGGCGATGCGCTACACCGAATCGCGGCTGACCAAGGTCGCGCATGAACTCTTGGAGGACATCGACAAGGAAACCGTCGATTTCCAGGAGACTTATGACGCATCCGACACCGAACCGAAGGTGCTGCCGGCCCGCTTCCCCAATCTTCTGGTCAATGGTTCCGGCGGCATTGCCGTCGGCATGGCCACCAACATCCCGCCGCACAATCTGGCCGAGATCTGCAACGGCGCCATCGCCATCATCGACAATCCGGCGATCGATTTGCCGGCGCTGATGGAGATCATTCCGGGTCCCGATTTCCCGACCGGCGGCATCGTGCTCGGCCGTTCCGGCATCTACAGCGCCTATGCGACTGGCCGTGGCTCCATCGTCATGCGCGGCAAGGTCAATGTCGAACAGCGCGGAAACGACCGTGAATCGATCATCATCACGGAAGTCCCGTACCAGGTGAACAAGGCCTCGATGATCGAGAAAATGGCCGAGCTGGTGCGCGACAAGCGCATCGAAGGCATTTCCGACATTCGCGACGAAAGCGACCGCCAGGGCTACCGCGTCGTCATCGAGCTGAAGCGCGACGCTGTCGCCGACGTCATTCTCAACCAGCTTTACCGCTTCACGCCGCTGCAGACCTCCTTTGGCGCCAATATGGTGGCGCTGAACGGCGGCAAGCCGGAAGTGATGAACCTGACCGACATGCTGAAGGCGTTTGTCAGCTTCCGCGAAGAGGTGATTAGCCGGCGCACGAAATTCCTGCTGCGCAAGGCGCGCGACCGCGCCCACGTGCTGGTCGGCCTCGCCATCGCCGTCGCCAACATCGACGAAGTGATCAAGCTGATCCGCACCGCGCCCGATCCGCAGACGGCGCGCGAGCAGTTGATGGAGCGGCGCTGGCCCTCCGGGGACGTGGAGTCATTGATTCTGCTTATCGACGATCCGCGCCATCGCATCAATGAGGATGGCACCTACAACCTCTCCGAGGAACAGGCGCGCGCAATCCTCGAACTGCGCCTGCAGCGCCTGACCGCGCTCGGCCGTGACGAAATCGCCGACGAGCTGAACACCATCGGCGACGAGATCAAGGATTACCTCGATATTCTGTCGTCCCGCGCCCGCATCCAACAGATCGTCAAGGACGAGCTTGCCGCCGTGCGCGACGAGTTCGGCACGCCGCGCCGCACCGAGCTCACCGACGGCGGCGCCGACATGGAAGACGAGGATCTGATCCAGCGCGAGGACATGGTCGTCACCGTCAGCCATTCCGGCTACATCAAGCGCGTGCCGCTGTCGCTCTACCGGGCGCAACGCCGCGGCGGCAAGGGCCGCTCCGGCATGTCGACCAAGGAAGAGGATTTCGTCACCCGGCTGTTCGTCGCCAACACGCATACGCCGGTGCTGTTCTTCTCCTCGCGCGGCATCGTCTACAAGGAAAAGGTCTGGCGGCTGCCAATCGGCAATCCGCAGTCGCGCGGCAAGGCGCTGATCAACATGCTGCCGCTGGAGCAGGGCGAGCGCATCACCACCATCATGCCGCTGCCCGAGGACGAGACCAGCTGGGGCGAACTCGACGTCATGTTCGCCACCACGCGCGGCACCGTGCGCCGTAACAAGCTGTCCGAATTCGTCCAGGTCAACCGCAATGGCAAGATCGCCATGAAGCTGGAGGAGGAGGGCGACGAGATTCTCGGCGTCGAGACCTGCACAGACAATGACGATGTGCTTTTGACCGCCAGTTCCGGCCAGTGCATCCGCTTCCGCGTTGGCGATGTGCGCGTCTTCCAGAGCCGCAATTCGGTCGGCGTGCGCGGCATAAGCATGGCCGAGACCGACCGCATCATCTCCATGTCGGTGATCGAGCATGTCGATGCTTCGCCGGCGGAACGCTCCGCCTACCTCAAGCGGGCAGCACTGGAGCGGCGGCTTGCCGCCGAGGTGACCGGCGAGGAAGAAGAGATTGCACTCACCAATGAGGAGATTGGCGAGGAGACCGAGCTTTCCGACAGCCGTTACGAAGAGCTCAAGGCGCATGAGCAGTATGTGCTGACGGTGACCGAATATGGCTACGGCAAGCGCTCGTCATCCTACGATTTCCGCCTGACCGGACGCGGCGGCAAAGGCATCCGCGCCACCGACGTGTCGAAGGTGGCCGAGATCGGCCAGCTGGTGGCGACTTTCCCGGTCGGCAATGACGACCAGATCATGCTGGTTTCGGATGGCGGCACGGTCATCCGGGTGCCGGTCAACGGTATCCGTTTCGCCAGCCGCGCCACCAAGGGCGTGACCATCTTCAACACCGCCGAAGGCGAGAAGGTGGTTTCGGTCGAACGGATTTCGGAGCCGCAGGCCGACGAGGATGTCGAAGAGGGTGTCATTGAGGCCGGCGCCGGAGATGCCGTACCGGACAGCACCGAATAGGTTTGAGCAACAACGCCGGCCCGATGGGCCGGCGCAAACAAGAACTAGCAATAAATCAGGGGCGACGGTGGGGCCAGCGAGCGCCGAAACCTTCGAACCGCTTTGTGCGGACACGGACGCGCTCTGCCTCGCTATGCAATCCGAATGCGGTGGCGATCAGCATGGCGACGGTCATTGCGGTGGCGAGCATGTAGATCAGCATGTGCGTGTTCTCCTGCGCCTATCCAACGGTTAGATCGGGTTTTGGTTTCATTTTCCGAAGTGCAAACTAGCGAACGCGGCGTGAAGTCTTCGTGATCAAGGCATTCATCTGTCGTTCATGTCTGCGAAAAGGTTCACGCAGATGTTCCCAATCGCATTTGCCTTCCGCCCAATGCCCCGCTAGAAGCACCTCCCATGACCGATCGCATCGCCCTTTATGCCGGCTCCTTCGACCCGCTGACCAACGGCCATCTCGATGTCCTGAAGGCATCGCTGGCTGTCGCCGACACGGTTTATGCGGCGATCGGCACCCACCCCGGCAAGACGCCGCTGTTTTCCTTCGACGAACGGGTGAAGCTGATCGAGGCCGCGACCAAGGCCGAATTTGGCCGCGACGGCAACCGGATCAAGGTCGTCGCCTTTGACGGGCTGGTCATCGACGCGGCCCGCAAGCATGGCGCCTCGATCATGATCCGCGGCCTGCGCGACGGCACCGATCTCGATTACGAGATGCAGATGGCTGGCATGAACGAGACCATGGCGCCGGAACTGCAGACGGTTTTTCTGCCCGCCAGCCCATCGGTACGCACCATTACTGCCACACTTGTGCGCCAGATAGCCTCGATGGGCGGAGACATCCGTCCCTTCGTACCGGCCGCCGTTGCCGGTGCGCTCACCGCCAAATTCGCGAAATAGTGCATGTCGCCCCAAAGTGGATGCCGGTTTTTGGGGCAACGACATGCACCCTAACAAAGACCTTCGGAGATCCCTTATGCAGCTGAAAAAGCTCGCCTCGTTCCTCGTCGTGCTTGCCGGTCTCGTGACCGCATCCGTTTCGGCCTTCGCCGCCGAACCGGAAAACACCATGGTCATCACCTTGAAGAACGGCGACGTCACCATCGCGCTACGCCCCGACCTGGCACCCAAGCATGTCGCGCAGATCAAGAAGCTGGTGCGTGAAGGCGCTTATAACGATGTCGCATTCCACCGGGTCATCAACGGCTTTATGGCGCAGACCGGCGACGTCAAGTTCGGCAACATGAAGAAGGGGTTCAGCCCCGAGGCCGTCGGCACTGGCGGTTCAGACCTGCCCGATCTGCCGGCCGAATTCTCGCAGAGCGAACATTTCAAGCGCGGCACGCTCGGCATGGCCCGCTCGCAGGACCCGAACTCCGCCAATTCGCAGTTCTTCATCATGTTCGCGCCGGCGCCGAACCTCGATGGCCAGTACACCATCGTTGGCAGTGTCGTCAGCGGCATGGAGCTGGTGGACAAGATCAAGAAGGGCGACGAGGCCGACAACGGCACGGTCAGCGAGCCCGACCGCATGATCAAGGTACGCATCGCCGCCGACAAGTAAACCAATCAAATCAATCTGTTTTCTGAGATAAAGGATATACGACATGGCTGAGATCAAGGACCGCGAGAACGCGCTCATCCTGGAAACGACCAAGGGCAAGGTCGTCATCGAACTGTTCCCCGATTTGGCTCCCGGCCACGTCGCCCGCATCAAGGAACTGGCCCGCGAAGGCGCCTATGACGGCGTGGTCTTCCACCGCGTCATCGAAGGCTTCATGGCGCAGACCGGCGACGTGAAGTTCGGCAATTCGTCGAAGCCGACCTTCGCGCCTTCGCGTGCGGGCATGGGCGGCTCGGAAAAGCCGGACCTGAAGGCTGAGTTCTCCAACGCCAACCATGGCCGCGGCACCTGCTCGATGGCCCGTTCGCAGAACCCGAACTCGGCCAATTCGCAGTTCTTCATCTGCTTCGACGATGCCGCTTTCCTCAACCGCCAGTACACGGTCTGGGGCCAGGTCATCGAAGGCATGGACAATGTCGACAAGATCAAGCGCGGCGAGCCGGTGGTCGATCCCGACAAGATCGTGTCGCTGAAGGTCGCGGCCGACGTCAGGTAAGGACAAACGAAGATGATGGGCTTGGTCTGGTCGCTGCTCGGCATCCTGTCAGGCGCCTTCATCGCCGTCCAGGCGCCGATCAACTCGCAGCTGGCGCGCGGCCTGGGGCTCCCGGTCGCGGCTGCTGCGTTTTCGTTCCTGTCGGGCGCGATCGTGCTTGGTATCATCTCCATTGCCGTTGTGCGGCTGCAGGACATCTCGCTCGACTGGAAGGCGCCGGCGCCTTGGCTGTTCATCGCCGGCGGCATGCTCGGCGGTTTCTATGTTACCCTGTCAACCATTCTTACGCCGCGCATTGGTGCAGCCGCGTTGATGGCGTTCCTGGTTGCCGGCCAGTTGCTGGCCGGCATGCTGATCGATCGCGTCGGCTTTCTCGGCGTGGCGGTGCGCGAGATTTCGCTCGGCCGCATCGCCGGCGCGGTGCTGCTGTTGGCCGGAGCGCTGCTCGTCCGGCTCTACTGATGCGCGTCGATCTCTTCGACTTCGACCTGCCGGAGGAGCGCATCGCGCTGCGCCCGGCCGAGCCGCGCGACAGCGCCAGAATGCTGGTGGTCAGGCCAGGCGAAGACTTTGCGGACCGCGCGGTGCGCGACCTTCCGTCCTTGCTCAGAACGGGCGACGTGCTGGTCTTCAACGACACCAAGGTCATTCCTGCCCAGTTGAGAGGCATCAGGCGGCGCGGCGAAGCGCAGGCGCAGGTCGACGCCACGCTGCATATGCGCATGGCGCCGGACCGCTGGCTGGCCTTCATGCGGCCGGGCAAGCGCATCGCCGCCGGCGACCGCATCCATTTCGGCCATGACGGCAATTCCTGTTTTCTCGGCCAACTCGACGCCACGGTGATCGAGAAGGGCGACGCCGGCGAGGCGTTGCTCGTCTTCGACCTCTCCGGCCCATTTCTCGACGAAGCGCTGCGCGCCGTCGGCCACATCCCGCTGCCCCCCTATATCGCCTCCAAGCGCGACGACGACGCACGCGACCTGACGGATTACCAGACAATCTATGCCAAGGAGGAGGGCGCAGTCGCTGCCCCCACCGCAGGCCTGCATTTTACGCCGGAGCTGTTTGCCGCGCTGGATGCAAAAGGCATCGAACGCCGCTTCGTCACCTTGCATGTCGGCGCCGGCACCTTCCTGCCGGTCAAGGCGGACGACACCGCTGACCACAAGATGCATGCCGAGACCGGCTCGGTCAGCGAAGCAACAGCCGACGCTCTGAATGGCGCCAAGGCGCGGGGCGGGCGCATCATCGCTGTCGGCACGACCTCGCTGCGCCTGCTGGAGAGCGCGGCACGGCCTGATGGCTCGCTGACCGCCTGGTCCGGCCCGACCGACATCTTCATCACGCCGGGCTATCGGTTCAAGACCGCCGACCTGCTGATGACCAATTTCCATCTGCCGCGTTCGACGCTGTTCATGCTGGTTTCGGCCTTCAGCGGCCTAGATACGATGCGTGCGGCCTATGCTCATGCCATCGGGAACGATTACAGGTTCTATTCCTACGGAGATGCAAGCCTGCTTTATCGAGCGGAGATGAGCGATGGACGATGACCTGCAGGCCTTTGATCGCGAAAGCCTGATCGCCGAAGTGAAGAAATTGCGTGCCGGCATTCGCCAGCACCGAGATTCTACCGGCCATGATTTATGCTGGCATCATCCCAACCTGTGGGACCTGCTGCCGGAAAAGACCGATCCATCGATTGCCGTGCCGCCATGGCCGAAATTCATGCGCGGCTGCATCCAATACCGCCAGTCGCTCGACAGGCAGGCGCCAGGCGCGCCTGTCCATGACAAGGAATTCAATGGCTGAGACATTCACCTTCAAGATCCTCGCCACCGACGGCAAGGCGCGGCGCGGTTCCATCACCATGCCGCGCGGAGAAATCCGCACGCCGGCCTTCATGCCGGTCGGCACCGGCGGCACGGTCAAGGCCATGTATATGGACCAGGTGCGCGGCGTCGGCGCCGACGTCATTCTGGGCAATACCTATCATCTTATGCTGCGGCCAGGCGCCGAGCGCGTGGCGCGGCTTGGCGGCCTGCATGAGTTCGCCCGCTGGCCACAGCCGATCCTGACCGACAGTGGGGGTTTTCAGGTCATGTCGCTGTCGAAGCTCAGAAAATTGACCGAGAAGGGCGTCACCTTTCGCTCGCACATTGACGGCGCTGCCTACGAGATGTCGCCGGAGCGCTCGATCGAGATCCAGGGCCTGCTCGATTCCGACATCCAGATGCAGCTCGACGAATGCACAGCGCTGCCGGCCGACCTCAAGCAGATCGAGCGCGCGATGGAGCTGTCGCTGCGCTGGGCCGAGCGCTGCAAGACAGCGTTCGGCGACCAGCCCGGCAAGGCCATGTTCGGCATCGTCCAGGGTGGCGACAACGCAGCACTCAGGGTGCGCTCGGCGCAGGCGCTGAGCGCGATGGAGCTGAAGGGCTATGCCGTCGGCGGCCTGGCCGTCGGCGAGCCGCAAGCGGTGATGCTGGATATGCTGGAGATCACCTGTCCGGAATTGCCTGACAACAAGCCTCGATATCTCATGGGCGTCGGCACGCCGGACGACATCGTGAAATCGGTGGCGCGCGGCATCGACATGTTCGACTGCGTGATGCCGACCCGCGCCGGCCGCCATGGCCTGGCCTATACCAGGCGCGGCAAGGTCAATCTCAGGAATGCCCGCCATGCGGACGATCCGCGGCCGCTGGACGAGGAGAGTGACTGCCCGGCGGCACGCGACTATTCACGCGCCTATCTGCATCATCTCGTGCGCTCGCAGGAGGCGCTGGGCGCGATGCTTCTGACCTGGAACAACCTGTCTTACTATCAGAAGCTGATGCAGGACATTCGCGCCGCGATCGAGGCAAAGGCCTTCGAGGCGCACACATCAGACATTTCAGAGGGATGGGCGAGGGGCGATATTCCGGTGCTATAAGCACATCTAGGTGCTGAGCGAATTCGCTGCGCGCAAGCTGCAGCCGGTGATTTGAAAGCTGCCGTCGGGCTGCTGTTCCAGCGTGTAGACCGCCTCATAGTCCTTGCCGTCGGGCCCAACGATCAGCACTTGCTGGATTAGAGAAGTTGGCCCCATCTGCTCGACCTTGCCGAAGGAATAGCTCTGCGGCTGGCGCACCGGCGGATAGCCGTTGGTCACCATGTTCATGAAGGTGTCGACGGTCGGAAAGATGCGCTTCACATTTGGAGCGGCGAAACTGTACGCCTTGGCGCCATCATTGGCGATGAGCGCCTTCAACTGACCATCGATGACGGCCTGGCCGGCCTTGACTTCGGCGTCGCCGGCAAGGGCTGCCGACACGAACAACGCGAACAGCAATGAAACAACTGCGAATGCGGTGCGGCGCATGGCCTGTCTCCATTGTCCCCCAACAAAACCTGTCCCGGGACGCATCATACCATACGGTTTGCGGAGCCTCACGGTTTCAGCAACCGCAATATTCGCCACGCAAGTGCCACATGATCATGCTTAAGCCTCCTTTAACGCGGGGCGCGCATCGTAGGGACGGGTGGGGACCCGTTCGCGCAACCAGGGGACGACCATGTTCAAGCAGCCGATCGACCGGCGCCTTTTGCTGAAGGGCGCGGCAAGCCTCGCAGTTTTGGCTCCCTTGCCCGCCTGGGCAAGCACCGGGCCGACTGTCACGGAAGTCGCCTTCGATCCCGCCATTCCAGCGCTCGGCAACCCCGATGGCGACGTCACCATCGCCGAATTCGTCGACTATCAATGCCCGATCTGCAAGCTCGTCTTCGTCGAACTGAAGAAGTTGATGGAAGCGGACAACGGCGTCCGGCTTGTGATGAAGGACTGGCCGATCTTCGGCGACGTGTCGCGCGACGCGGCGCGGGTGACGCTGCTGAGCGGCGAACACTATGGCGCGGCGGTCGATGCGCTGATGACCAACCAGCGCGGCCTTTCGGAACGCCGCACCAACGACATCCTTTCTTCCGTCGGTGTCGATGTGGCGATGGTGCGTGCCGACCTCGCCATCCGTGAACCCGACATCGACGCTGCCCTTGTCCGCACCGAAGCCCAGGCGACGGCTTTCAAGCTGCGCGGCACGCCAGCCCTGGTCATCGGCGGCAACCTGTACCGGCGCGGCATGCCCGTGTCCGAACTGAGACAAGCCGTCGCCAAGGCCCGCTCCGCCTGATGCTTGAAAGCCGGGCGGCAGTCTGCCACAAGGGCCGCTTGAGTGCTGAAGCTTGATCGGGACCGGCAATGAAGACGTTTTTCATGCAGATAAAGTGCGATCTGGGCAAGTCCTATGAGGTCGCCAGCGCGCTCGCCGATGCCGAAATCGCCTCGGAGATCTACTCGACCGCCGGCAATTACGACTTGCTTGCCAAATTCTACGTCGACGACGAGGAAGATGTCGGCCACTTCGTCAACGAGAAAGTGCAGATTATTCCCGGAATCAAGGACACCTTCACGGTCGTCACTTTCCGCGCATTCTAAAGCAATTCCAGGAAAAGTGTGAAGCGGTTTTCCGTCCGGAATTGCGGCAAAGCAAAAAGCCATGGCAGGTCGCCGTTTCCATGAAACGGTGAACTGCTATGGCCGCATCAGGCACTTGCCCGGTGAACTGCTAGAGCCGCATCAGGCACTTGCCCGGCGACAAGGCAGAGCCTGATTAAGGTCCTGTTCCGACTGCCCGAATTTTGGGCAGTCGGAACATACTGATCGCCGATATCCTCCAAATCACCGATTGCGCTTGATTTTCTCCCGCGACGCCAGTGAAATGGCGTCACAGGGGAGTATGCGATTGGCAGCGTTCGATGAAATGCTTCCGGAAGTTTCCGGGCTTAGACAACCGTATACGGCTTACGACCGCTGGCTGAAGGAGCAGGACCCGGCCAGGCTTACCGAAAAGATGCAGGACGCCGAGCGCGTCTTCCGCAAGACCGGCATTACCTTCGCCGTCTATGGCGAGCAGGAAGCCTCCGAGCGGCTGATCCCCTTCGACATCGTGCCGCGCATCATCTCCGGCAATGAATGGCGAAGGCTGACGCAAGGCATCGAGCAGCGCGTGCAGGCGCTGAACGCTTTCCTCGACGACATTTACCACCGCCAGGAAATCCTGCGCGCCGGCCGCGTGCCGAGGGAGCTGATCGCCAGGAACGAGGCGTTCCTGCCGGAAATGATCGGAGTGCGGCCACCGGCCGGCGTCTACACCCACATTATCGGCGTCGATATCGTCCGCATCTCCGAGAACGAGTTCTACGTGCTGGAGGACAATGCGCGCACGCCGTCGGGCGTCTCCTACATGCTGGAGAACCGCGAGACGATGATGCAGCTCTTTCCCGAGCTGTTCCAGCAGATCAAGGTGCGGCCGGTGGAGAATTATCCGCAATTGCTGCGCCAGTCGCTGGCGGCAGTGCGGCCGCAAAGCACCAAGGGTGCACCGACCATTGCCGTGCTGACACCGGGCAGCTTCAACTCCGCCTATTTCGAACATGCCTTCCTCGCCGACCAGATGGGCGTGCAACTGGTCGAAGGCCAGGATCTGCGCGTTGTAGACGGCCACGTCGCTATGCGCACGACCGAAGGCTACAAGCAGATCGACGTGCTTTACCGGCGCGTCGACGATTCCTTCCTCGATCCGCTGACCTTCCGGCCGGACTCGGCCCTTGGCGTGCCCGGCATCATGGACGTCTACCGCGCCGGCAACATCACCATCGCCAACGCGCCGGGAACCGGCATCGCCGACGACAAGGCGATTTATTCCTACATGCCCGACATCGTCGAGTTCTACACCGGCCGCAAAGCCATCCTCGGCAACATCCCGACCTGGCGCTGCTCGGAGCCCGACAGCCTGAAATACGTGCTCGAACACATCCATGAGCTGGTCATCAAGGAAGTGCACGGCTCCGGCGGCTACGGCATGCTGGTCGGCCCGGCTGCGACCAAGAAGGAATGCCAGGATTTCGCCAAGAAGCTGCAGGCGAAGCCCTCCAACTACATCGCCCAGCCGACGCTGGCGCTGTCGACTTGCCCGATCCTGACCGAAAAAGGCCTGTCGCCGCGCCATGTCGATCTCAGGCCCTATGTTCTGGTCTCCGACCGAATCCAGATCGTTCCCGGCGGCTTGACGCGGGTGGCGCTGAAGGAGGGGTCGTTGGTCGTGAATTCCTCGCAAGGCGGCGGGACGAAGGATACGTGGGTGTTGGACGATTAGGTAGACAGTAGACAGTAGGCAGTAGGCAGTAGGCAGTAGGCAGTAGAGGGACAAGAAATGCCATATTCCACAGAGAATCAAATGCTTACTAATCCCTACTCACTATTCCCTACTCACTAGTCCGAAGGGTCTTGCCATGCTTCTCGGCCGCACCGCCAACGGGCTCTACTGGATGAACCGTTATATCGAGCGGGCGGAAAACATGGCGCGTCTGGTCGATGCCGGCCTTCGCATGGCGCTGACCCGCACCCAGAGCGCGTCGGAAGAGTGGAATTCGGTGCTGCTCAGCGCCGGCTCCGACGTCACCTTCACGCAGAAATACAAGGACTACACCGCCGCCAATGTCGCCGACTTCCTGCTGCGCGACACCTCGAACCCGTCGAGCACGATGTCGGCGATCGAGACCGCTCGCAACAATGCCCGCATGGTGCGCACCGCGCTGACGCGCGAGACCTGGGAGAGCATCAACGAAGCCTGGATGGCCCTGAAGCGCATGCTGGCAAAGCCGATCGACGAGCGCGACCTGCCGAGTGTGCTCGACGCCATCAAACGCGAGACGGCGCTGATCCGCGGCTCGTTCTACGGCACGATGCTGCGCAACGAGATCTTCGACTTCTCACAACTCGGCACCTATGTCGAGCGGGCCGACAACACGGCACGCATCCTCGACGTGAAATACTACGTGCTGCTGCCGTCGATCTCCTGGGTCGGCTCGAGCCTCGACAACTACCAATGGGAATCGATCCTGCGCTCGGTGTCGGCGCACCGTTCCTATCGCTGGGTCTATGAGGCCGACTACAAACCGACCAACATTGCCGACTATCTGATCCTCAATGTGCGCATGCCGCGCTCGCTGACCTTCTGTTATCGTTTTCTCGCCGAGCATCTGAAGTTCCTCGGCGACGATTATGGCGACCGTCATGCCTGCCACGCCACCGTCGACAGGACACAGGCGATGCTGCAGGCAGGGTCGATCAAGGACATATTCGACACCGGCCTGCACGAATTCCTGGCCAGATTCATTCAAGACAACACCAAGCTTGGCGAAGAGATCGCACAAGATTACCGGTTCAATTGAGCATGATCGCGAACCGGAGGACCGCGCTAGCGACAAGTGAGACCCGGTTTTCGGATAAGATCATGCTTACAAACGGAAAATAGGCATGCGGCTCAAGATCACCCACCGTACCGAATACCGCTACGACGCGCCGGTGCACTATCTGTTGCAGCGGCTACGCCTGTTACCGGTCAGTGGCCCGACGCAGACCGTGCTGTCCTGGGCGCTGAAGATCGAGGGCGCGCGCGAGGAAGTCCGCTTTAACGACCATTTCGGCAACGATAACAGGCTGTTGAGCGTCGAGGGCGAGCGCGACTTCATCACCGTCGAGGCCTCCGGCGAGGTTGTCACGCGCGACACAGCGGGCGTCTCGGGTCCGCATCACGGCTTTGCGCCGCTGTGGCTGTTCAGCCAGGAGACAGCTTTGACCATCCCGGGTGAGGGCATAAGCGAGCTTGCCGCGGCGGTCGGCAAAGGTACCGACATCGAAAGGCTGCATCGGCTGATGGCGCTGATCGTCGAGCGCGTCGCTTACACGCCGGGCACCACCAGCGTGACGACCCCGGCGGAAGAGGCATTGGCGCTGAAGACCGGCGTTTGCCAGGATCACAGCCACATCTTTGTCACCGCAGCCCGCGTCATGGGTTTTCCGGCTCGCTATGTCAGTGGCTATCTGATGATGGATGCGGCCATCGAGCAGGCGGCGAGCCATGCCTGGGCCGAAGCCCATGTTCAGGGTCTCGGCTGGGTCGCCTTCGACGCCGCAAACGGCATTTCCCCCGATGAACGCTATGTCAGGGTAGCCACCGGCCGTGATTATCGCGACGCCTCGCCGGTATCGGGAATTCGACTGGGACAGGCGGAGGAACAGCTTGCAGTCACCGTCACGGTAGAGCAGTAGTCTCCGGCAAGATTGCTGCCTGAAGAGATTCCATGACTTATTGCGTCGGCCTCAAGATCGATCGTGGGCTCGTGTTCATGTCGGACACGCGCACCAATGCCGGGATGGATTCGATCTCCACTTTCAAGAAGATGCATGTCTGGGAAGAGCCAGGCGAGCGCGTCATCGTGCTGATGTCGGCCGGCAATCTGGCCACGACGCAGGCCGTGGTCAGCCTGCTCGACGAGCGCACCAAGGCGGTGGCCGAGCGCCACGCGACGCTGCTCGAAACCCCATCCATGTACCAGACGGTGCGGCTGGTCGGCGACACCGTCAAGGAAGTCATCGCCAGCTCGTCGCCTGCCGGCGAAAAGGCGGATTCCTATTTCAACGCCTCCTTCATCCTCGGCGGCCAGATCAAGGGCAGCCCGCCACGGCTGTTCATGATCTATCCCGAGGGCAATTTCATCGAATCGACCGACGACACGCCGTTCTTCCAGATCGGCGAGACCAAATACGGCAAGCCGATCATCATCCGTGCCTATGAAAGGACGATGAGCCTGGCTGAAACGGTCAAGCTCTTGCTGGTATCGTTCGATTCGACGCTGAAATCGAACCTGTCCGTCGGCCTGCCTCTCGACCTTCTGTTCCTGGAGGAGGACACGTTCATGGTGGGTTTGAAAAAGCGCATCGGCCAGGACGATCGATATTATCGTGCTATTTCCGAAGGCTGGTCGAACGCGTTGAAGACGGCCTTTGCCAGCCTGCCGGATTTTCCGGGGTAGCGCGGGAACCTTCGTCGCGGTTGCCTGTCTCTATTTAACATGTTAATCAAAATTCAAGCGGCTGGCTGATCGGCGCGTCGGGAGGATCCATGGACAACGAGCAATTCCGCGACTGGTCGAGGCGCGCCGCCGACTGGGGCGCTGATTACCGCGCCGGCCTTCGCGATCGGCCCGTGCGACCTGCCATAGCGCCGGGCGAGATCTTCAGGAGCATCGAAGCTTCTCCGCCGGAGGCCGCGGAATCGATGGAGACGATCTTCGCCGATTTCGAAGCCAAGATCGTGCCCGGCATGACGCATTGGCAGCATCCGCGTTTCTTTGCTTATTTCCCGGCCAATGCAGCACCCGTCTCGGTGGTGGCCGAATATCTGGTCTCTGCGATGGCCGCGCAGTGCATGCTGTGGCAGACTTCGCCGGCGGCGACAGAGCTTGAGACGCGCATCGTCGACTGGATGCGCCAGGCGCTCGGCCTGCCCGAAGGCTTTTCCGGCGTGATCCAGGACTCCGCATCATCGGCGACGCTGGCCGCCGTGTTGACCATGCGCGAGCGCACGCTCGACTGGCAGGGCAACAAGAAGGGTCTTTCCGGGCAGGGCAGGCTGCGCGTCTATTCCTCCGACCAGGTGCACACCTCGATCGACCGCGCCATCTGGGTCGCCGGCATTGGCGAGGAAAACCTCGTCCGCATTCCCGTCGCCGGCACCTACCGCGCCATGGATACCGCGGCTTTGGAAGCGGCGATTGTTGCCGACCGCGCGGCCGGCCTATTGCCGGCCGGCGTCATCGCGTGCGTCGGCGGCACCAGCACCGGCGGCACCGACGACATCGCTGAAGTGGCCGCGGTGGCCAAACGCCAGGGGCTCTATCTGCATATCGACGCCGCCTGGGCCGGATCGGCGATGATCTGTCCGGAATACCGGCATTTCTGGACCGGTGTCGAGGGCGCGGACTCGATCGTCTTCAACCCGCACAAATGGCTGGGCGCGCAATTCGACTGCTCGATCCAGTTCGTCCGTCAGCCGGAGGATCTCGTGCGCACGCTGGCGATCAAGCCGGACTATCTGAAAACTCGCGGCCATGACGGCATCATCAACTACTCCGAATGGTCGGTGCCTCTCGGCCGTCGCTTCCGGGCGCTGAAGCTGTGGTTCCTGCTGCGCGCCCATGGCCTCGAGGCGCTGCGCACCATGATCCGCAATCACGTCGCCTGGAGCGAAGGCATAGCAGCGCGCCTGGCCGAGGAGGAGGATTTCGAGCTCGCCAGCCAGCCGATGCTGTCGCTGTTCTCGTTCCGGCATCGCGCCGCATCCGGCGCTGACTGCGACGAGCACAATCTGCGTCTGGTCGACGCCATCAACAATGACGGCCGTATCTACCTGACGCAGACGCGTGTCGATGGGCGGGTCGCCATCCGCTTCCAGGCAGGCCAGTTCGAGACAACCGCGGCCGATGTCGATACCGCCTTCACTGTCATCTGCGAGTGTGCAAGATCCCCGAAGGACTGACAGGGATTGCCCGGGTGGTTGCCGCCGCCGGGGCAAGCCAGCAAGGACTTGCGAGCAAGCATATGGCCGGAAGGGCTGAAGGGGTTAGCCAGAATCTGACGGGCGTCTGGAGCGGGCGCTATTTCTATCCGCGCGAACTGCCGCCGGTTTCCTTCGTTGCAACGCTGATCGAGACGGCAACCAGCTTGACGGGGATGACCCACGAACCGGCGGCGACCAGCACGGCAAGATACGCAAGCCTGCAGGGGCAGCGAGAGGGCAACGCCGTCTCCTTTACCAAGACATACGACAAGGCCCAATTGAAGGCGCACCCGATTCACTACAGCGGCATCATCAACGGTGATGCAACCGAGATCAAAGGCACTTGGCGAATCCCGGGATACTGGTCCGGCAATTTCCTGATGATCCGCTCGCCAGGTAAAGTCGCGGCTGTCACCCGCAAGGTGGCGGAGCGGGTCTGAGCCGTATCTGCCCGGTTCGCCTTTGCAATCATCGATATTTCATTAGCCGGCGTCTCCCTTTTCATTGCTTTCGTTTTCAGCTACAAACAAGAAAAACGAAAACGGGAGGTTCTCAGTGTATTTGTCGCCGCGCCATGCCGAAATCATCCAGATGGCGAAGGACCATGGCCGTGTGCTGGTCGATGACCTCGCCACGCATTTCAACGTGACGCCACAGACCATCCGCAAGGACCTCAACGATCTCTGCGATCAGCGGCTGCTGACGCGCATCCATGGCGGGGCCCTGTTCCCGTCCGGCATCGAGAACATGGAGTATGAGGCGCGCCGCAAGATTGCCGCCGACGAGAAGGAGGCCATCGGCCGCGCGGCGGCCAGGCTGATACCCGACAACGCCTCCCTGTTCATCAATATCGGCACCACGACCGAGTCGGTCAGCAAGGCGCTGCTCGACCATACCGGGCTGATGGTCATCACCAATAATATCAATGTTGCCAACAGGATGCGCATCTATCCTTCGATCGAGGTGGTAATCGCCGGCGGCGTCGTGCGTGGCTCCGACGGCGGCGTTGTCGGCGAGGCCGCGGTCGATTTCATCAGGCAGTTCAAGGTCGACTATGCGGTGATCGGCGCCTCGGCCATCGACCATGACGGCGCGTTGCTCGATTTCGACTTTCGCGAAGTGAAAGTGGCGCAAGCCATCATCGCCAATGCCAGGCATGTCATCCTGGTGTCCGACCAGACCAAGTTCGAACGCACCGCGCCGGTTCGCATCGGCCATCTCTCGCAGGTAAACACCTTCATCACCGACCGTTGCGACATCCCGTCGGTGCGCCGGATCTGCGAAGAGGCCGAGGTGCAATTGATTGAAACGTCGCTCGGATAGCGGCGCTATCACAGCCCCGTGATATTTCGTTTGACATTCGTTCTTATTTCGAAATAATCCCGCTACGGTTTCGTAAAAACCTAAAAATGCTGCAATGCGAAATCGCGGGAGGGCTTTGTGGACGCAGTCCGTGACATCTTCGTCATCGGTGGCGGCATCAATGGCTGCGGCATCGCCCGCGACGCCGTTGGGCGGGGCTTTTCGGTATTTCTCGCCGAGATGAACGATCTTGCCAGCGGAACCTCCTCCGGCTCGACCAAGCTGATCCACGGCGGTCTTCGCTACCTCGAATTCTACGAGTTCCGGCTGGTGCGCGAGGCGCTGATGGAGCGCGAGGTTCTGTGGAAGAACGCGCCGCACATCATCTGGCCGATGCGCTTCGTGCTGCCCTATGCCAAGGGCCTGCGCCCGGCCTGGCTGATCCGGCTCGGCCTGTTCCTCTACGATCATATTGGTGGCCGCAAATTGCTGCCGGCGACCCGGACACTGGACATGTCCAAGGATCCAGCTGGCAAGCCGCTGAAGCCGCTGTTTCACAAGGCCTTCGAGTACTCGGACGGCTGGGTCAACGATGCCCGGTTGGTGGTGTTGAATGCGCGTGACGCCGCCGACCGCGGCGCCACCATCCGCACCCGCACGAAAGTCGTCGGGGCGCGGCGCGAAGGCGATCTGTGGGCGATCCGCGTGGAAGACGTGCAGACGGGAGAGGCCGAGGAGGTCAAGGCCCGGCTGCTGGTCAATGCCGCCGGTCCATGGGTCGACCACGTCCTGTCGACCACCGTGGACCAGAACGACGTGCACAATGTGCGCCTGGTGCAGGGCAGTCATATCGTCATCAAAAAGAAGTTCGATGATCCGCGCGCCTATTTCTTCCAGAATAAGGACGGGCGCATCATCTTCGCCATCCCTTACGAGGAAGAATTTACGCTGATCGGCACCACCGATCGCGACTATCCCGGCGATCCGCATGACGTGAAGATCAGCGACACCGAGATAGACTATCTCTGCGCGGCGGCGAGCGAATATTTTGCTGAAGCCGTGACGCGCCCCGACATCGTCTGGACCTATTCGGCCGTGCGCCCGCTCTACGACGACGGCGCTTCGAAGGCGCAGGAAGCGACCCGCGACTATGTGCTGAAAGCCGACGGCGGCGGGGGCAAGGCGCCGATCGTCAACGCTTTCGGCGGCAAGATCACCACCTACCGCCGGTTGTCGGAATCGATGCTGGAAAAGGTCGAAGGTTTTCTCGGCAAGCGCGGCAAGCCGTGGACGGCGAACGCGCCCTTGCCGGGCGGCGATTTCCCGGCCACCGGTTTCGACGTCCAGGTGGCGAAGCTGAAGAGCGCCTTTCCTTTCATCGACCAGCGCCTGGCGCGTCGGTTGACCCGGCTTTACGGCACGCGCGCGCAAGTGCTGCTCGGCCTCGCCAAGTCGAACGCCGATCTCGGCCGCAATTTCGGCGCTGATCTCTATGAGGCCGAGGTACGCTACCTCAGCGAAAACGAATGGGCGCTGACCGCCGAAGATGTATTGTGGCGTCGCACCAAGCGCGGTCTGCATCTCAGCCGCGAACAGGCCTCGGCGCTTGACGAATTCATGCGCGGCATCAGCCGGCGCCATGTCGCGGCAGCGGAATAGGGAAGGCGATTGATGCACAAAGCCTGGGAGGAGGCATCATGCTGGAACTGAGAAACGTGACGAAGATGGTCGGCGCGGTGGAGCATATCCGCGACGTGTCGCTGACGCTTCAGCACGGCTCGCTCAACGTTTTGCTCGGGCCGACACTGTCGGGCAAGACCAGCCTGATGCGGCTGATGGCCGGACTCGACGTGCCGACCACCGGTTCAGTCTGGTTCGACGGCCAGAATGTCACCGGCATGCCGGTGCAGCAGCGCAAGATCGCCATGGTCTATCAGCAGTTCATCAACTACCCCGCGATGACCGTCTACGAGAACATCGCCTCGCCATTGCGCGTCGCCGGCACCGACCAGGCCAAGATCGACAAGGAAGTCCGCAACGCGGCAGGGCTTTTGAAGCTCACACCCTATCTCGACCGCACGCCGCTCAGCCTGTCCGGCGGCCAGCAGCAGCGTACGGCGCTGGCTCGCGCCATCGTCAAGAATGCCAGCCTGGTGCTGCTCGACGAGCCGCTCGCCAATCTCGACTACAAATTGCGCGAGGAGCTGCGCGCCGAACTGCCCAAGATATTTGCCGCCGCCGGCACTATTTTCGTCTACGCCACGACCGAGCCGCATGAAGCCTTGCTGCTCGGCGGCAATACGGCGACGCTGTCCGAGGGGCGGATCACCCAATTCGGGCCGACCATCGACGTCTTCCGCAAGCCGATCGACCTGGTGACGGCGAAAACCTTTGCCGATCCGCCGCTCAACACCATCGTGCTGGCCAAGAAGGGCCCGGATTTCCTGCTCGAGGGCGGCGTCAAGCTGCCGGTGCCGGCCGAACTCGCCGGCATTGCCGACGCCAATTACACGATCGGCTTTCAGCCGCATCATCTGTCGCTCGAGCGGCCCAACGCTGCCGCGGTGCCGGTGCGCGCCAAGGTGACGATCACCGAGATCACCGGCTCGGAAAGCTTCATCCACCTCGATTTTGCCGATGCGCGTTGGGTCATGCTGACCCACGGCATCCGCGATTTCGAGCCGGACGCCGAGATCGAGGTGTTTATCGATCCGCGCCACATCATGGTCTTCGACAGCAACGGCAGCGCCGTCGCCGCGCCGAAGCTTGCGGCCTGAGGAGGGAAGAGATGGCGCGCATCGACGTCAACCATGTCAGGCACTCCTACCTGCCCAACCCGCAGAAGGATGCCGATTTTGCGCTGAGGGAAGTGCACCACACATTCGAGGATGGCGGCGCCTACGCGCTGCTGGGGCCTTCGGGTTGCGGCAAGACCACGCTGCTCAACATCATTTCGGGACTTCTGCACCCCTCGCACGGTGAGTTGCTGTTCAACGGCAAGGACGTCACCAATCTGTCGACGCAGGAGCGCAACATCGCGCAGGTGTTCCAGTTCCCGGTCATCTACGACACCATGACCGTTTACGACAATCTTGCCTTCCCGCTGCGCAATCGCGGCGTGCCGGAGGCCGATGTCGACCGTAAGGTGCGCGAGACGCTGGAGATGATCGACCTGGCGTCGTGGGCGAAGAAGAAGGCGAGGGGCCTGACCGCCGACCAGAAGCAGAAGATCTCGCTCGGCCGCGGCCTGGTGCGCTCGGATGTCAATGCCATCCTGTTCGACGAACCGCTGACGGTTATCGATCCGCACATGAAGTGGGTGCTGCGCTCGCAATTGAAGCAACTGCACCGCCGCTTCGGCTACACGATGGTCTATGTGACCCATGACCAGACCGAGGCGCTGACTTTCGCCGACCAGGTCGTCGTCATGTATGATGGCGGCATCGTCCAGATCGGCACGCCGGCTGAATTGTTCGAGCGCCCGCGCCACACATTCGTCGGTTACTTCATCGGCTCGCCCGGCATGAACGTCATGCCGGTGGCGATCGAGGGCAAGACCGCGACCATTGGCAGCCAGCGCATCGAGCTGCCCGGCGCGCCAAAGACCGCCGCTGGGAGCTCCGGCGCCATCGAACTCGGCATCCGCCCCGAATATGTCAGGCTCGGCCGTGACGGCATGGCGGTTAAAATCAGCAAGGTCGAGGATCTCGGCCGCCACAAGGTGGTGCGCGCCAGCCTCGAAGGCCGCGAGATCGCTGCCGTCATCGGCGAGGACGAGAGCGTGCCGGCCGACCCAAAGGTTCGCTTCGATCCGGCCGGCATCAACATCTATGCCGATTCCTGGCTGGTTGAGATGGGGCGTGTCGAGATGGGGGCATAGATGGAAAAGACCTGGAACAACAAGGCCTGGTTCCTGGTGCTGCCGGTGCTGGTGCTGGTGGCGTTCTCGGCCGTCATTCCGCTGATGACGGTCGTCAACTATTCGGTGCAGGACACCTTCGGCAACAACGTCTTCTTCTGGGCAGGCACCCAGTGGTTCGAGGAACTGCTGTCGTCCAGCCGCTTCTGGGAAGCGATGGTGCGCAACCTGATCTTCTCCTTCATCATTCTGGCCATCGAAGTGCCGCTCGGCATATTCATCGCGCTCAACATGCCGAAGAAGGGCTGGGGCGTGCCGGTCTGCCTGGTGCTTATGTCGTTGCCGCTGCTCATTCCGTGGAACGTCGTCGGCACCATCTGGCAGGTCTTCGGCCGCAACGACATCGGCCTGCTCGGCTACTACGTCAACGCGCTCGGCATCGACTACAATTACGTGCAGGATCCGTTCGACGCCTGGGTCACCATCATCATCATGGACGTCTGGCACTGGACCAGCCTTGTCGTGCTGCTCTGCTATGCCGGCCTGGTTTCGATCCCGGATGCCTTCTACCAGGCGGCTAAGATCGACGGCGCCTCGCGCTGGGCGGTGTTCCGCTACATCCAGCTGCCGAAGATGCAGCGTGTGCTTTTGATCGCCGTGCTGTTGCGCTTCATGGATAGCTTCATGATCTACACCGAGCCCTTCGTCGTCACCGGCGGCGGCCCCGGCAACTCGACGACCTTCCTGTCGATCGACCTCGTCAAGACCGCGCTCGGCCAGTTCGACCTCGGTCCGGCGGCCGCCATGTCGCTGGTCTACTTCCTGATCATCCTGTTGTTGTCATGGGTGTTCTACACCGTGATGACCAACTACGACGCGGAGCGCTGAGATGGCCGGCGCCAACGAAAGAGCCGACAGAGTGAGCGAAACCACAGCTTCGGGAAAATTGGCGAGCACGCTTTCGCAGGATCAGGTCGCCCGGCTGATGCGCAAGCGCGGCGAGGAATCGCGCTGGTGGTGGATCGTGCCGACGATCTACATCATCGTGCTTCTGCTGCCGATCTACTGGCTCATCAACATGAGCTTCAAGACCAATGCCGAGATCGTCTCCTCGCTAACGCTCTATCCGCATCAGCCTACGATCGCCAACTACGTCACTATCTTCACCGATGCGTCCTGGTATTCGGGCTACATCAACTCGATCACCTATGTTGTCATGAACATGGTGATTTCCGTGGCTGCGGCGCTGCCGGCGGCCTACGCCTTTTCGCGCTACCGCTTCCTCGGCGACAAGCATCTGTTCTTTTGGCTGCTGACCAACCGCATGGCGCCGCCGGCGGTGTTCGCGCTGCCGTTCTTCCAGCTCTATTCGGCCTTCGGCCTGATCGACACCCACATCGCGGTGGCGCTGGCGCACTGCCTGTTCAACGTGCCGCTGGCGGTGTGGATCCTCGAAGGCTTCATGTCGGGCGTGCCCAAAGAGATCGACGAAACAGCCTATATCGACGGCTACTCCTTCCCGCGCTTCTTCGTCAGGATTTTCATGCCGCTGATCGCCAGCGGCATCGGTGTCGCGTGCTTCTTCTGCTTCATGTTCTCATGGGTCGAGCTTTTGATCGCTCGCACGCTGACGACCACCGATGCCAAGCCCATCGCCGCCACCATGACCCGCACCGTCTCGGCCGCCGGCATGGACTGGGGCCTGCTTGCCGCCGCCGGCGTGCTGACGCTGATCCCCGGCGCGCTCGTCATCTGGTTTGTCCGCAACTACATCGCCAAGGGCTTCGCCCTGGGGAGGGTGTGATGAAACAAAAGCACGGGTTCATCCTCACCACCACCGCCAAGGGCTTTGCCCTGGGGAGGGTGTCACCATGAATCTCGACCTCACCTGGATGGCGTGGACGTGGCCGACGGCGGCGTTCTTCGGCACCATTCTCCTGCTGCTGTGCGGCATGGCGTTTTGGGAATATGCCTCGCCGGGCGGCAATCCGCGCGTCGGCATCCTGCGCTTCGAGACGACGCGCGGCGACCGTCTTTTTCTGTCGCTGCTTGGCAGCGCCTTTATCCATCTCGCTTGGCTGGGTCTTGTCGGATCCAACCTGTGGTGGGCTCTCGCTCTCTCCGTGGTCTACGCCGTCGGCGTGTTCCGCTACGTATAGAGGGGGAAACTGTTGGATCGACCGCGTGCCGGCGGCCGTTCCAGATCGCACTTGAAACCTAAATGTGGAGGAAACCTATGCGACGGCAATTTTTAACATCAACAACTGCCCTTGTCCTGTTGCTCGGGGTAGGCAACGCCTACGCCGGAATGGATGAGGCCAAGGCGTTTCTGGACAAGGAAATCGGCCCGCTGTCGACGCTCGACCGCGCCGGCCAGGAAGCAGAAATGCAGTGGTTCATCGATGCCGCGAAGCCTTTCGCCGGCATGGACATCAAGGTCGTGTCCGAAACCATCGCCACCCACCAGTATGAATCGCAGGTGCTGGCGCCCGCCTTTACCGCCATCACCGGCATCAAGATCACGCATGACGTCATCCAGGAAGGCGACGTCGTCGAGAAGATCCAGACCCAGATGCAGACCGGCCAGAACCTCTATGACGGCTGGGTCAACGATTCCGACCTGATCGGCACCCACTGGCGCTACCAGCAGGTCCGCAACCTGACCGACTGGATGGCGGGCGAGGGCAAGGACGTTACCAATCCGAACCTCGACCTGAAGGATTTTATCGGCACCTCCTTCACCACCGCGCCGGACAAGAAGCTCTATCAGCTGCCCGACCAGCAGTTCGCCAACCTCTACTGGTTCCGTTACGACTGGTTCAACGACGAGAAGAACAAGGCCGACTTCAAGGCGAAATACGGCTACGACCTCGGCGTTCCCGTCAACTGGTCGGCCTATGAGGACATCGCCGAGTTCTTCACCGGCCGCGAGATCGACGGCAAGAAGGTCTATGGCCACATGGACTACGGCAAGAAGGACCCGTCGCTCGGCTGGCGGTTCACTGATGCCTGGCTGTCGATGGCCGGCAACGGCGACAAGGGTCTGCCGAACGGCCTGCCGGTCGACGAATGGGGCATCAAGGTCAACGAGAAATCACAGCCGGTCGGCTCCTGCACGGCGCGCGGCGGCGACACCAACGGCCCGGCTGCCGTCTACTCGATCCAGAAATACCTCGACTGGCTGAAGGCCTACGCTCCGGCCGAAGCCCAAGGCATGACCTTCTCCGAATCCGGCCCGGTGCCGGCACAGGGTGCGGTCGCGCAGCAGATATTCTGGTACACCGCCTTCACCGCTTCGATGGTCGACGCCGGCGCCAAGGCGGTGCTGAACGACGACGGAACGCCGAAGTGGCGCATGGCCCCGTCGCCGCATGGCGTCTACTGGAAGGACGGCATGAAGCTCGGCTATCAGGACGTGGGTTCCTGGACGCTGATGAAGTCGACGCCGACCGACCGCGCCAAGGCCGCCTGGCTCTACGCGCAGTTCGTGACCTCGAAGACGGTCGACGTGAAGAAGAGCCATGTCGGCTTGACCTTCATCCGCGAAAGCACGATCCACGACAAGAGCTTCACCGAACGTGCGCCGAAGCTCGGTGGTCTGATCGAGTTCTACCGCTCGCCGGCCCGCGTTCAGTGGTCGCCGACCGGCACCAACGTGCCCGATTATCCGAAGCTGGCACAGCTCTGGTGGCAGGCGATCGGCGATGCCTCGTCCGGCGCCAAGACGGCGCAGGAAGCCATGGACTCGCTCTGCGCCGAGCAGGAAAAAGTCATGACCCGCATCGAGAAGTCGGGCGTCCAGGGCGATATCGGCCCGAAGATGGCCGAAGAGCATGACCTCGCCTACTGGAACGCCGACGCGGTCAAGAACGGCAATCTCGCGCCTCAGCTGAAGATCGAGAACGAGAAGGAAAAGCCGATCACCATCAACTACGACGAACTGGTGAAGAGCTGGCAGAAGTAATCTTGGCGTACGCGCCAGGATCATAGTGAACGGGGAGGCGGCATCTTGCCGTCTCCCCTGTTTGTATAGGCGAGCTACCGGGAGGACTAATGACCGGATACATCCTTGCAATCGACCAGGGTACGACATCGACCAGGGCGATCCTGTTCGACGGCGCGATGAAGGTCGCCGGCAGCAAGCAGCAGGAATTCACGCAGCATTATCCTGCCTCCGGCTGGGTGGAGCATGATCCGGAAGAGATCTGGGCAAGCGTCGTCGCGACGATCAAAGGCGCGCTGAAGGCCGCCGGCCGCGAGGCCTCGGATGTGGCGGCGATCGGCATCACCAACCAGCGCGAAACCGTCGTCATCTGGGACAAGGCGACCGGCAAGCCGATCCACAATGCCATCGTCTGGCAGGACCGCCGCACCGCGCCGCTCTGCCAGAAGCTGAAGAAACACGGCCTGGAGAAAAAGTTCACCAGAAAAACCGGCCTGCTGCTCGATCCCTATTTCTCCGGCACCAAGATCGCCTGGATGCTGGACAAGGTGAACGGTGCGAGAAAGCGCGCCGAAAAGGGCGAACTGCTCGCCGGCACCATCGACAGTTTTTTGATCTGGCGGCTGACCGGCGGCAAGGTGCATGCGACAGATGCCACCAACGCCTCGCGCACGCTGGTCTACAACATCGAGAAAAATGTCTGGGACGACGAGCTGCTCTCCATCCTGCGCATCCCGGTGGCGATGCTGCCTGAGGTCAAGGATTGCGCCGACGACTACGGCGTGACGGAAAAAAGCCTGTTTGGCGCCGAAATCAAAATCCTTGGCGTGGCCGGCGATCAGCACGCAGCGACCATCGGCCAGGCCTGTTTCGAGCCAGGCATGATGAAATCGACCTATGGCACCGGCTGCTTTGCGCTGCTCAACACCGGCGCCGATCTGGTGCGCTCGAAGAACCGGCTGTTGACCACCATCGCCTATCGGCTGAACGGCAAGACTACCTATGCCTTGGAAGGCTCGATCTTCATCGCGGGTGCCGCCGTGCAATGGCTGCGCGACGGCATCAAGGTGATCGGCAAGGCCGAGCATAGCGGCGTTTTGGCGGCAACCGCCGACCCCACGCAGAACGTCTATCTGGTGCCGGCTTTCGTCGGTCTCGGCGCGCCGCATTGGGACGCCGAGGCGCGTGGCGCGATCTTCGGGCTGACCCGCAACTCTGGCCCGGCGGAGTTCGCCCGCGCGGCGCTGGAATCCGTCGCCTACCAGACGCGCGATCTCCTCGACGCCATGCGCAAGGACTGGAAGGGGGCGTCGGCCAAAACCGTGCTTCGCGTCGACGGCGGCATGGTGGCCTCCGACTGGACCATGCAGCGGCTGGCCGATATCCTCGATGCGCCGGTCGATCGCCCGACCATTCTGGAGACGACGGCGCTGGGTGCGGCGTGGCTTGCCGGCTCGAAAGCAGGCGTGTGGCCGAAGGCGAAGGATTTTGCCAGGAGCTGGGCGCTCGAGCGCCGCTTCAAGCCGGACATGGATGCCACGGTGCGCTCGGCAAAGCTCGCGGGCTGGCGCAATGCGGTGCGCCGGACGCTGAGCGCGCGGTAGTAAATCATGGCGGGGGAAGGGGATGAATCCACACTGGTATGGGGCCTGGCGCGACGAGGCTGTCGAACAATTGGATGCAAAGAATGCACGCTTGCAGCAGGAGTTCCGACTCGGCAGTTGGCCTCGCTATGACTATGATCTGACAGAAGGAAAGCTTCTGTTCTCGGACAACGGCATCACCAAGGTCGTCGCCGAAATCCAAATCGCCGGATCGACGAGTGCCAAGGCCAGCAACTGGCTCTGGGCTTGGGCAAATTCAAACCTGCCTGGCGACCTGCTTGCCGACGCAGAGCTGGTTCGGTCTTTCGGACAGGAGCATTCCGTTGATGAGCTGGCTCAACCCTATGCGATAGATTTGAACAACGACCTGGAAGTGCTCGGCTGGAAAATGACCGCAGCTGCGGTTCGAATCTGCAACGGCCTCGGCGCATACCGTTCTCCGCGTGGTGAAGGCGGAGCCCTGTATCTGATCTTCAAGAGCGTCAATTGGGCCAGCTAATCCGCCGCGCCCGTACCCAAGCAACCTACGGAAAAGCCCGCGCCGTTGCCGGCGCAGGCTTTTCTACTCAACACTTGGTACCAACTCAGCTCAATAGGGCGAATTGCACTGTTGACGCGGGCCGTAATTGGGCTGGAATGTGTTGTCCGAAGCGCGGTACGACCGATAGCGGTCGTAGCACCACTGCACATGGGCATCGCCGCGGTTGTTCTCGCTGTTGACGATCGCACCGGTGATCAAGGCGCCGGTGGCGAAGGCAGCCAGCGGGAACCAGTAGTCGCCGTGACGGCGATAGCCGCGGTGATATTCGCGATAGCCGCGATGGCCATTCCAATAGCTGCCGCCATCATTGTTGCGCGAGAACTGGCGGCCTACGCGGAAATCGCGATTGCCGGAATTGCGGTTGCCATGGCGCATCCACCGCCAGTTGTCATGACGAGAATCGCCCACATTCACGATGTCGGACGAAGTTGCTGATGACTGGGGCACGAACATCTGGGCGGCATTGGCCGGCATAGCGGCGGCCGCGGCAAACGAAATTGACAGGGTGGTCGCCAGTAGACCCGTTGCGATCTTGTTCATGATCTTCTCCTTGAAGGGTGGTTGACGTCCCTTGTGAGACGAAAACGGCCCGCTCGTGCGATGGTTCCCACCAAAACAGTAAGTTGCTGATTTGTAATGTTTCTCGAATTTGGCGCGTGAGAAAAGGCGCGTTTCGCGCGCCAACAGATCGAAGCGGCGACCACGTTGCGGGAGCGGCTCACCGGGCTGGTGACGACGCAATTTGCGGCGCGTCGGGCGATGGCCGAAACCCCGGTGGAACGGCCATCTTTTTCCGGTTGACCGGTCGCGGCACTCTCCCTATGTTCCGCGCAATTTCGAGGGCGGCCTTTAGAGCCCGCGGGAGCGCGTAGCTCAGCCGGTAGAGCAACTGACTTTTAATCAGTAGGTCTCGGGTTCGAACCCCGACGCGCTCACCAGAAATATTTCGTGCGAAAGTTGCTCCCTGTCAGCAGCCCCCGTCGCCGCCTACAATCGCCGCCCGGTCTTGACGTCGAACAGATGAGCACAGGCGCGGTCGATCTCGATGCGCATCTGCTCGCCCTGTTTCAGTGCCAGCCGCTCGCGGAAAAGGCAGGAGATTTCTTCTCCGGCGCAGTCGACCCTGGCAAAGATTTCCGAACCCGTTGCTTCCAGAAGCACGATCGTGCCGGGGATTCCTTTGGCGGTCGTCGCTCGGATGTGTTCAGGCCGGATGCCGTAGATGAGGTCGCCGCCGGGAATATCGGTCAGGTCGATGCCTTCCGGCAGCGGCAAGATCAGTCCACCGGCGCTGCGGAAAACGCCTTCCTCGACATGGCCGCGAATGAAATTCATCGCCGGCGAGCCGATGAAGCCGGCAACGAAGAGGTTGGCCGGGCGATCGTAGAGATCGAGCGGCGCGCCGATCTGCTCGACAAGGCCGTCATGCAGCACGACGATCTTGTCGGCCATGGTCATGGCCTCGATCTGGTCGTGGGTGACGTAGATGGTGGTGGTTCCCAGCCGCTGGTGCAGCGCCTTGATCTCGCCGCGCATCTGCACTCGCAATTTGGCGTCGAGATTGGACAGCGGCTCGTCGAACAGGAACACCTGCGGGTCGCGCACGATGGCGCGGCCCATGGCGACGCGCTGGCGCTGGCCGCCGGAAAGCTGACGCGGATAGCGGTCGAGCAGCTTGTCCAGGCCGAGAATGCTGGCGGCCCTGCCGACGCGACCGGCGGTGTCGGCCGGATCGGCTTTCTTGATCTTCAGGGCAAAGCCCATGTTGTCGGCCACCGTCATATGCGGATAGAGCGCGTAGTTCTGGAACACCATGGCGATGTTTCGGTCGCGCGCCCTGAGATTGTTGACGACGCGATCGCCAATGGCGATCCTGCCGCCCGAGATCGTTTCCAGTCCGGCAATCATGCGCAGCAGCGTCGACTTTCCGCAGCCCGACGGCCCGACCAGGATGACGAATTCGCCATCGGAGATGTCGACGCTGACATCGTGGATGATCTTGGCGGCTCCGAAAGCCTTCTGGACGTTGTTGATTGTTACCGATGCCATTGGATTTCTCCCGGAAATGAGTGATGTCGGGCCGTGCCTCAGCCGCCCTTGACGGCGCCTGCGGTCAGCGCTGCGACGATCTGCCTTTGCGCGAACAGGGTCAGCACCAGCACCGGCAGCGTGACCACAAGTGCTGCGGCGGCGAGCGGACCCCAGCTCACCTGCTCGTACGAAAGCATGTTGTAGACGGCGACCGGCAGCGTGCGGGTCTCGCGGCTGGCGAGCACAATGCCGAAGACGAAATTGTTCCATGAGAAGATGATCGACAGGATGAAGGCGACGACAATGCCCGGCTTGGCGATGGGCAAGGCGACCAGCCGGAACACCTGCCAGGAACTGGCGCCATCGATGTTGGCCGCTTCTTCCAGCTCCATCGGCGTGGTCTCGAAATAGCCGATCATCACCCAGACCACGATCGGCACCGTCACCACCAGATGGATGATGATCTGCGGCCACAGCGTGCCGAGAATGCCGACCCACTGGAACAGCAGGAACAGCGGAATGAGATAGGAAAGCCCCGGCGTCATGCGGGCGATCATGATGACCACCGCCGAGCGCTCGGCCTTGAGTCGCGCGATGCCATAGCCCGCCGGCACGCCGATCAGCAGCGCCAGCAACGTTGCCGTGCCCGTCACCAGAACCGAATTCCAGAAATAGAGCAGGAAATTGTTCTCCTCGAATACCTTCACATAGTTCGACCAGGCGAGATGTTCCGGGATCAGGATCGGCGGGTATGCACCGTTGTCGATCTCGAATTTCAGCGACAGCGAGATCATCCAGAGGAAGAACAGGATCGCCGGCGAGACGAAGACCAGAGCCGCGAAGAACAGCCCGATTCGGTTGAGCAGCCGTGAACTCATCTATTTGCCCTCCACCCCGATCCAATGGGAGCGCTGGCGCAGCATCAGCAGGATGAAGGACAGCGCGACGATGACGATGAAGAACACCACGGCCATGGCCGAGCCATAGCCGATGTCGTAGTAGGAGAAGGCGGTGTTGTAGAGATAGATGTTGATGGTTTCCGAGGCCGTGCCCGGTCCGCCCTGGGTCATGGCGTAGATGATGTCAAAACTCTTCAACGCATCGATGGTGCGGATGATCATCGCGATCATCAGGAACGGCGCGATCATCGGCAAGGTGAGATAGCGGAATTGCTGCCAGGCGTTGGCGCCGTCGATCTCGGCGCTCTCGAAGGGCTCGCGCGGCACGGAGGCCAAGCCGCCCAGCACGATCAGCATCACCAGCGGCGTCCACTGCCAGGTCTCGACCGCAACCAGCGACGGGATGACTGTCCTGGCGTTAAAGATCCATTCCTGCGCCGGAATGCCGACCAGCGACAACAGATAGTTGAGCACGCCGAGCTGGGGATGGAACATCATCGTCCAGACCAGCGCCACGGCGACCGGGGTCGCCATCATCGGCATGACGAAGACGCCACGCAACAGCCCGCGCAGCGGAAATTTGGCGTCGAAGATCAGCGCGGCAAGAGTGCCGAGGAACATCGGCGCCGCGACCGAAAGCGCCGTGTAGGTCAGCGTATGGAAAAGCGATTCCCAGAAGCGTTGGTCGACTGCCAGCCGCAGGTAGTTTTCCATCCCGGCAAAGCTTCGCGCCTGGCCGAGGGTCCAGCGGTTGACGCTCATCCACAGTGTGAAGGCCCAAGGAAAGACGATCACGGCGCCGACGACGACGAGCGCCGGGACGACGAAAGGCCAGTAGTTGGGAGCCAGCCGGATGGTCTGGCTCCCTTCGATGGCTTGCGTCGTCACCCCGGTGCGTTCTGGGGTGATGGCGGACATCAGCCTTGCTCGCTCCGGTCGAGCACCGGCTGGAACTGCTCGGTGGCCTTCTTCAGTTCCTCCGCCGGATCGGCGCCGGCGATCAGATTGGTCAGCGCCACGCCATAGATGTCGCGGAACTCGGTGACCGGAATGATGACCGGCAGCGACAGCCGGCTGACATTGCCCGAGCCGACCACGGCATCGAGCCAACTCGCCGGCATGGTGACGCCTTCGCGCACCTTGGGATCTTCCAGCACCGACTTGCGGAACGGCACGCCGGCACCCGCCTGCAGCAGGCGCGCGCCCATGGCGGGCGAAATCGCCCACTGGCAGAAGAGGTAGGCGGCCTCCTTCTTCTCGCTGGTGGCCGTCACGCCGAGGCCGTCGCCAAAGGTGCCGGCGGCATGCGCCTTGGGCCCTTTGGGCATGACGCCGTAGCCAACCTTGCCGACCACTCGTGACTTTTCCGGATTTTCCATTGGCGGGGCAAAGCCGACGCCATCGAACCACATCCCGATCTTGCCTTGCAGGAAGGCGGACTGGGCTTCGGCCCAGTTGAATCCGGTGACGCCTGGAGGCGCCGACTTGGTCATCAGCCGCTGGTAGAGGCTGGCCGCCTCGACCGCCTCGGGCGAGGTCGTGCGCAGCTTGCCCTTGTCGTCGAGCGGCGTCATGTCGTAGCCTAGCATAAGCGACGTCCACACCGGCGTGTTGGCGTTCTTGAGGCCGCGGGCGACAAATCCATAGGTGTTGGTCGACGGGTCGGTCAGCGCTTCGGCGGCCACCACCAATTGCTCGAAGGTTTCAGGGTATTTGAGGCCCTTGGCCTCGAACAATTCCTTGTTCCAGTAGACGATCCAGTAGTCGACTGAGAACGGTAGCGAGCGCAGCACGCCCTGGCCGTCCTTGGCAAACAGCATGCCGGCATCGGCGAAATCGGTTTCCACCAGCGCAGGATCGGTCAGGGTCGAGTCAGCGAGATAGCATGATATGTCGGCCAGCCAGCCGCCCTTTTCGAACTGCCGCTTCTGCACGTGGTAGCTCAGATGCACGACATCGAAGCTCGGCTTGCCGGAGCTGAGTTCGATCACCGTCTTCTGGCGCTGCTGCTGTTCCGGCGTCGCTTCGGCATTGACCTTGATCCCGGTCAGTTCCTCGAACTCGGCGATGTATTTTATCAGCGTGTCGCTGCGCGGGCTTTTCACCAGATTGACGTCAAGCGTCGTTCCCGCAAAGCGCTTCCAGTCGACACCGGCGGCAAAGCTTGGGCGAACACCGGCAAAGCCGGCGGCGGCAAGGGCGGCGGTTCCCTGGAGGAGTTGCCTCCTGGTTGGGTTGAACAGATTGGACGACATTTTCTTCCTCCCGGTTGTTGTCGTTGTCGATTGCGCCGCAGCGACCGCGGCGCGGCTCATGCTTCCTCAGATTTGCAGCGCCAGCCGGCGCGCCTTATCGATATGCTGGCTAATGGCCTCGACCGCCTTGCCAGGGTCGCGGCTCTGCATCGCATCGATCACCGCCAGGTGCTCGCGCATGACCGGCACGACGCGCCCGTCGATACGGAACCGTTCCTGGTGGATCAGGCGGATCTTCACCGAATTGACCAGATAGGCCTTGGCGATGATCTCGTTGCCCAGCGCATCGATGAACGTGTCGTGCATGGCCCAGTCGATGGTCTGCGCCTTGGCCTCCATCTCCGGCGTCGGGGTCTGCTCCAGCGCCCGGGCAAGCATGTCCTCATGCTCGCGCCGCAAGCGGGCAAGCTCGGCGTCGGAGGCGCTGACCGTAAACAGCGCCACCGCTTCACGCTCCATGAACAGGCGGAACTGAAAGGCCTCGCGGATCAGCCTGATGTCTATATGGGCGATCTGCATGCCGCGCTGCGGAATGGTCGTCAGCAGTCCTTCCGCCTCGAGACGCGGCACGATCTCGCGAATGGCGCCGAGCGGCAGTCCGGTGAAGGCAACCAGCTCACGCTGCGACACGAACTGGCCTGGCTTGAAGTCGCGCGCCAGCAAATGCCGCGTGAAGCTGGCATAGGCCTTCTCCCTGAGGGTGGTCGGTTCGTTGCCGTCTTCCATATCGGCGCGCTTCTCTTTGCCGGTCAGGCCGGTTCCCTGGCAAACAAGCTGTCATAGGCTGCGGCAAGCTGCTGCTGCCCTTGCAACGCGATCGGCTCCAGCGGCGGACGGACCGCCAGCCAGCGCTCGTCGCCGGTCTTGCGCGCCACCATCACCTTTACCGCCGGGGTGACCGGATGTTTGAGCAATTCGAGCACAAAACTCTCGACGCGAGGATCGTCGCGCCCGTCCTCGGCCATGGCGCGGATTTCGCCCGGGACGAAATTGGCCATGCCCGAGATTGCGCCTTGAGCACCCATTCGCACCGCACGCGCCAGATGCCTTCATCGCCGATCAGGATCACCAGATCGCCATGGGCGGCAAGCAGCGCCTCGCTGTAGCTCCAATTTCCACCGGAATCCTTCACTCCGGCGACCACGTCGGGAAAAGCAGTGCGCAACCGGCCGATCAGGCCAAGCGAAAGCTGCACCATGGTAACCGAAGGGATGTTGTAGAGCAGCACGTCACGGGCGAGGGGGTCGAGCGCGGCAAAGACGGCGGAAAACCAGCCGAAAAGGCCGTCGTCGCCGACATTCTTGAAGTAGCTTGGCGGGGCCAGCAGAATGTTTCGGGCGCCGCGCTGCAAGGCATGCTGTGCCTGTTCGGCGGCGTCTTCGGCGGCGTCGACCAGCACGCCGGCAACGAGTTGATGCGGCAGGATTCCAGCAGCCAGCATGGCTTCGGTCACCGACCGCCGCTCCGTCGTGCCCACCGATGCGCCTTCCCCTGTGGTGCCGAAAAGCGTCACGCTGCCGCAACCCTGCGCCAGGCAACTTTCGGCCTGAGCGATCATGGGGGCGGTGGCGATCTGCCCGCGGGCATCGAAAGGCGTGGCGAGAGCGGCCGAAAGGCCAAAGCGTGATGTCACCGGAAGGTCTCCGAAGCGGGTATGGATGCTGTGCTAGCACACTAACATGTTAGTCGTAAATTGGGGCGGTGCGCTTTTTTAACAGCGGAGGGCCCCCACCTTTTTTATCGAGAGGTTCACGGGTTCAAGCCATGGCGGATCGAGACCATTGGCGAAACAGCAGGATGGCCCAGTGTTCGGGCGCGGAGCGGCAGCTCCAACCTTGTCCCCATCCCAGTCGATGGCTAAACTCAGCCTTTCCCAGGGGAGGGTTCTGACATGACACTTCAGCTTTCGGCGGATGCTGTCGCTCCTAAGGCGGCGGCGCCTCAAAAGTACCTCTTCGGCCCGGTCGCCGATTTCCTCATGCTGGGCGGCAGCGCCTTTCTCATCCTGCCGGTGCTGTTTCTCGTTCCGCTCGAATATGAAGGTCCGGTGGCCGCAACGATGGTCTTCGTGGCCTATCTCGTGAACTATCCCCACTTCGCCCACTCCTACCAGCTCTTCTACCGCAATTTCGGGCGCAAGGTGACGGGCGACGGCTACGACAGGAGCTTGCAGCTCCGCTACATCTTCGCGGGCATTGTCGTGCCCCTGGTCATGGCCGGGTTCTTTGCCTATGGGGCCGCGGCGGCGAACACGCGCCTGCTCGGCTATGCCACCAACGCCATGTTCTTTTTTGTCGGTTGGCACTACGTCAAGCAGGGCTACGGCATGCTGATGGTGGATGCGGTGCTGAAGCGCAAATTCTTCGACGACCGCGACAAGAAGGTGCTGCTGGTCAACTCCTATGCCGTGTGGATTCTGGCATGGCTGCAGACGAATACGGCGGTCACCCAGGGCAAATATTATGGCCTGGACTATTACACATTCGCGGCCCCTTCCTGGGTCACCAACATCGCCATGCTGGCGGCCGTTGCGTCGACGACGGCCACGCTCTTGATGCTGGTCAATCGTTGGCGGAAGAACGGCGGCGGCCTGCCCTATAACGGTTTGGTGGCCTATGTGGCGTCGCTCTATCTCTGGATCTTGATTGCGCGCGTAAACCCGCTTTGGCTGCTGATCGTGCCCGCGCTCCACTCGCTGCAGTATCTCGCCGTGGTCTGGCGCTACCAGACGAACGTCGAGCGAGACAGTTCCGATGCCGAAGGCGATCCGCAGCCGAAAATCCTGTCCTTTCTTGGCCCCCTCTACAGGTTTCGGCTCCTCGGCTTCATCGTCGGCGGCACGGCCCTTGGCTATCTCGGCTTCTGGCTGATCCCATCCGCGCTGACGGCTTTGATTCCCTATGACAGGCAAGTGCTGGGGTCATCGCTGTTCTTCTTCATCGTGCTCATCTTCATCAATGTGCACCATTATTTTCTGGACAATGTGATGTGGCGCCGTGGCAATCCGGAGGTATCGAAGTATCTGTTCCGCTGACTGATGCGCAGACTGTCGAGCCCGGTTTTCGTCAGCTGTCGAGTATGCCATTGCGAGCGTGATCGTCAGTGCAACGGAGAGCCCTGGAATGGCGGAGTGCTTTTCCGAGAGCCGCCTGGAAAAATACCCTGCGGTGGCATCTGTACCGGCGTTGGCGCCGCCGGCGTGCCATCGATCATGAAGATGGACATTGAGAGCAGCGAAGCCGAATGCCTCGAAGCATCCCGCGAAGCTGGGCTGCAAGATGCTATCGGCGCCATTCTGGTTGAAACGCACGACCGGGTGTCGCCAGACATAGCGCGTCGGGTGGAGCGCATTCGCCAGCGCATCGCGCAGGAAACATCCGAAACATCAAATGGATCTGACTGCGCGCCGTCGTTGCCCGGCAACCGACGGCCCCAGTTTGCTTGATCGGCTAACTTTAGGACAACCCGGCTAGGGAAAGCGCCTTGCGCCGGACCCGCTTTGCCAGCAGGCGCGCGAGTTCTGCCGTCGACTGGATTGGCGGCTCGACATAAACCGGGACCTCAACGGGGACCTCGACCACCACGGTCTCTCGTTCCGGCGTCGTTTGGTGCGGACGGAAACATTGCGTGGCGTTTTTGCCGCACGTGGATCGGGAAATGCTAGGCCGGCTTGCGCTATAGGACGTTTTCCGGCAATGGAAACGCAACATCGGGGCGTTAGCGTAGAAATGATTGATGGATTGCGTGTGGCGGTGATCATGCCCGCCTATAATGCGTCGGCTACACTGGAGAAGACCTACTTCGCCTTGCCGATGCAATTGATCGACGACGTTATTCTCACGGACGATCTCTCGAAGGACGATACTGTCGGCATTTCGCGACAGCTCGGCATTCACACAATCGAGCATTCGATCAACAAGGGCTACGGTGGCAATCAGAAGACTTGTTACGATGCGGCGCTGCAGCGCGATGCCGATATCGTCGTGATGCTTCATCCCGATTATCAATATTCGCCCAGGTTGGTGCCGGCCATTGCCTCGATGGTCGCCTCTGGCGAGTATGATTACGTCTTTGGTTCGCGCATCTTGGGCAAGGGTGCCCTGCGCGGCGGCATGCCGGTCTATAAATATATCGCCAATCGCTTTCTGACCCTGGTTCAAAACATTCTGATCGGTCAGAAAATGTCGGAGTTTCACACTGGCTTTCGGTGCTGGAGCCGGAAAGCGTTGACCGAGATTCCTTATCACCGGTGCTCGGACGACTTTGTGTTCGACAATGAGATGGTCTGCCAGGCCGTCTATCTCGGCCTGCGTGGTGGCGAGATGTCCTGTCCGACGAGATACTTCCCGGAGGCGTCGTCGATCAACTTTCGGCGTAGCGTCGTCTATGGCCTGGGTGTCTTGAAAACCGCGGCGAAGTTTCGCCTCAGCAAACTGGGCATTCGACAAGATCCGTTATTCGTCGGGAGCAATATCTGATGAGGCGCCGGACACGAATGGCCCTCGGTGTGGCGGGCCTTGCGATGGTTCTCGTCCCCGCGGCGCTGTCGGGCTATCTCGACGATATCTTGCGGATCGCCAAAGCGAGCGTTCAGCAGACAGGGTTGTTTGGTTTCGTTGCGCTGGTCGTGATGCAGTTTCTAGTGGCCGCCACCGGCATATTGCCGGCGTCCCTGCTCGGCATCGCAGGCGGAGCGGTTTACGGATTCGCCGGTGGCTCGGCAATGGCGCTCGTCGGGACTTTGGCCGGCGGCATCGTCGGCTACTACATAGGCCGAAAGGGTCTCCAAAACGTTCCTTTTACCAACACGAAAATTGTTGGCGGCCTCGACAAGGTCAAACAGTTCCTTGCCGCTGACGGCTGGCGATCGGTTTTTCTGATCCGCCTGTCACCGGTCGTTCCCTTTGCCGCCACAAGCATTGCGCTGGGCGCGAGTGGAATTCGCCTCGCCGACTACGTGATAGGAACCGCAGCGTCGCTTCCCGCCCTTTTTGGTTATGTCTATGTCGGTTCATTGCTCGGCAATGCGGCGTCTCTCGAATCGCCTGAGTTTCACCAGGTCTTTTTGCTGATGCTGGCGGGAGGTGTTATTGCTGGCGCGACTTTGGTCGGCAGGTTCGTCATGTACCATCACAATTCCGAAACAACCTGATGTGCTTGTTAGCAGTGGTATTCTCCACAGTCCGGTAGCTGTACTCCGCCTGCTCCGGGGTAATTTACAAGCGTTTGCGACGGTGACGTGAGATGGGTCGTTGCCTGCGAGGACCAACTGGTGTGGGACGGTGTGAAGAACAAGCCGTCGACCATGGCGTTGTAGTCTCGATTTGCGAGGACCGCGCATAGGCAAATAGCAACCGCCGCGACCCTTGTAACCAACCTCCACGAAGACGCCCAAATCGCCAGAACGATTAGAAGTGTTGCGACTGGCGCGAAGTAATACCTGAAGCCAGATCCTGATTGGAGCAGTGACTCGGCACCTCCGACGGCGAGAATCGCAGTAGCCGAAAATTGCAGCGCAACGATCGGGACGAGCAGCAGGATGGGCTGGCGGCGGGCGAGGAAAACTGCAGCTCCAAGCACGCCAAGGAACACGATGGCAGCTGCTATCAGTTCAAGCGTACCCGGTGTCAAGTTGCTGAAAAACAAGGCCGGCCAAAGGATCGCACCACCCACCTTGAGCAGGAACAGGTCTGGCAAGCTTGCAAAACCGAGGAACGTGAACGGCCGTACGGCCAAGCCGGTATTCGTTGCCGGCAACAGTGCGCAGCCGATCTGCGTCGCCAATCCAGGAATAGACCAAACCAGAGGTCGGACAAGATAAGGCTGCCGTAGCACAAAGCCGGCAGCCGCCCATATGATCAGCGCGAAAGCTGCGGGGGTTCCTGTGAACGGCAGCACTAGAAGAAGACCGATATGAACGCGATTGAGCGGCTGTTTGAACGCCAACGACCCAAAAACAAGCGCGGCATAAACAGGTCCCCAGCCTTTGATGTGCAGTGCCGTTCCGAATGTTTCCGATGCGGTGACGCAATAGAGCGCGGTCGCAACCGCCAACAGGATTCCGGTTCGCCACGATATCGATTGCGTTGTGCCGGCGACAACAAATGGAAACAGCAAAGCCACCAGAAGACCGGAGCCGGTGTCAACGACCGGCCACCACTGAAGTCCGGCCGACACCGCAACGGCTGAAGATAGGTTTGCCGCTAGATCGTAGTAATTGCTTGCCGGGTTGAACAGAGCGGCTAACGGACCGTTCGCATAGGCATAGCCGAAGTACAGAGGGCCAATTTCAGCCCAAACCCTGTAGAAGGTAAGCAACGCCGGGGCTCTTGCCGCGACCAGGATCGCAAACAGTATCCCTGCGACGATGGTACACTCGGTCTTGCCCCTGGGGGATAACGAATCGTCTGCCCGGACATAAAGGAAGCTCAACCCTGCAAAGGCGAGAAACTCAACCAAAGTAAATGCATTGAACGGTGTCGACATCTGCCCCCCGGCTGGATGGCGTGGCGCCCCACGCGGTCTGGGGCGGTGATACAGACGGGATGGCGAAGAGTAAATGGCTACTTTTGCTACCCGCTCAGCGGCGCTCCAGACAGCCCGAAACGAATTCTGCGGAGCTAGATCAAGTCCAGGATGTTCGGGTCGCCGCGCTCTGCCCGGAAGCGGTCTGCCCGTTCGAGGTTTGATGCATCCCTTTGCAGCTCAACGGTCACGTTGCCGGGGTCCAGCCTGGAGGGCGGCTTCAGGCCCATCAGCTCGGCGACCTGACTGACGGCGTGGCGAGGGTCCTCGATCATTGTCTCGTATTCGAACCGCAAGGGCTCGATACCGGTGCGCGCAAAGAACATCTCCCAGCGGGCTCGTTCACGAGCAAGGGCGTTGAGCTGGCTCTGGATCAGTCCAGCGTCGAAGACCGGCTTCTGGGCCATCGGTTGGCTCGATCGGTATTGTCCCGTCTGCAGCGCGCGTGCCCAGGAAATCGCTTGGCCAAGCAAGTCGCGTCTGGTGAGCAGCACGAAGCGAAGATTGGGAAGGGCATCGACCCAGTTCACCTCGCCCGAAATCCAGTCGTGCTGGTGGGCAAATAACTTCAAGCCGTAGATGCCGTTGGGAGTGGCGCCCATGGTAAGGATCTTCCAGACCTGGCCGGCGATATCCTTGGGGTAGTCCGGGTCATCGAAATAGCGCCGCCCGCCCCAATTGAAATATTCCAGCGGATGTCCGAGCAGGCCCGTGCCGCTCAGATGCTGGCACAGGAAATTGCTGCCGGATCGTGGCGAGGTGCAGATGCTGTAGCCACTCAATTTATCGCGGTCCAAGCCGTCGAGCCCTGTCAATGTCCGACCCCTTTACGCGCCCGAAGGAGAAGCTTTCTGATGAACAGGGGGATCATACCGTTGTACAGCCGCTTTATCTCGTCCACAAAATTTGAAAGGTTCGAAAGCTGTTCCTCCACCCGGCTCAGCACAGCCGGGTTGTCGCCCAGCGCGGCGGCGCGCGAGACAGCCTCGTCCAGAACAAGCTGCTGGGTTCTGGCGATCTGTTCGCCAAGCTTCTCCAAAACTCGCGAGTTTGCGTGGGACTGAGCCAGAAGCGTCGCCAATTCGGGCGCATCCGGCCAGCCGTGCAATTCTTTCACGATGTGAAACCATCTTCGGCGTGGATGCGAGACCCCGATCTCTTCGATCCACACGGCGGTCGCAAGCGCGCGCTCATCGGGATTCAGCCCCCTGTCGGATCGCAGCACCTGATCATAGATGCGCACATGTTCCTCGACAAAATACGCGTCGCCGGCCGCCTTCCGAAAATAGGTGGACACCGCCGCGGCATCGTTCGCATCGAAACCGGATATCGCGCCCAGAAGATTTTCGACCGTGGTCGGCTTGGTCAAAAGCCCAACGCCCAGATTGAAGCGACGCCATGCCTCCATGTTTGCGCTGCTGAGCAATCCCGCAAAACCGCGCGCGTCGCAAACCACGACGGAACAGCCGACCGCAGCTGCCTCGATGGCCATCCGGGCGGTTGCGAACACGATGTCGTAACCAAGCAGATCCTGTTCCAGCTGCTGCGAAAACCGCCCGGTGGCTGGACCTAGCTCATCCAGCTGGATGCCACTTCTCGCACAGGCCTCACGAACCGCCGCCTGGTGCTCGAAATTCTTGGTCAGCAGCAGGCCTCGCGCGGGTCTGGCGGGGAGCGGTGGGCGCTGTTTGAAGCGATTGAGATCGACCGCGTTGTAGACAAGGCTCATCTGGTCGGCCGGTATGCCCCTCGACAGGCATTTGGCTCGGCACGCCTCGTCGACCGCAATCCAATGGCGTATCTGGGGATGCAGCATCGGCGCTTCGACTTCAAAGAAGGCGCTGTGACAGGAAAATACCGCTGGCACGTCGGGAAACCTGGCGAGCGCAGTCAGGCAGGGCGTCAGATGCTGGGCGTGAATGACATCGGGCCTTTCGACGATCTCGGCAATCCGATCGACGACATGATGCCCGCGCCGACGCATTCTATCGGCCATGTCGCCCAGAGTGGGAGCCAGCAGCATGGTCTGATGGCCGGCGCCGCGAAGCCCGTCGGCCAACAGTTCGACGACCGCTTCCGATCCGCTGTTTCGCGACAGGGAGAGATTGGTGATAAGAATTCGCAACGGGCGATTCCTTGCTTGCGCACTACATCTGATATGAGAGAAAGGCGCATGAGTTTCTGGCAGCGTCTTAAGTTGAAGCCGCTGACCAAACAAGCTTCGTCAGCATTGTCGCGGCCAAGGTTTGCGCCTGAATTTGTCCCCAGGCCATTCGGCTCGATCGGACCAGAAACTGGATTGGAGCCATTGTTGCCTGAAAAGTCAGGAGAAAAACTGGAAAACGTGCTGATTCTCGCTCACCCCGGGCACGAACTCAGGATCCACCATTGGCTCGAGATCGCCAAACCAAGGGTCTATCTTCTGACCGACGGATCAGGCGGCAAGGAAACATCGCGAACCCGCTATTCGCGCGATCTGGTCGAAGCTGCGGGCGCGACACGCGGCGCGGTGTTTGGGGAAATTCCGGATGGCGCCTGGTACGAAGCGCTGCTGGCCGGGAACCATGATTTCCTGATCGACATGTTTTCGAGAGTGCGCGCCGATCTAACGACCGCAAAGAGTGTCCAGATCGTATCGGATGCGGTCGACGGCTATAATCCCATACATGATCTTGCCTTTGCGTTTGGCCAGGCCCTCTGCCGAGGACTGCGAAAGACGGCACAGGTCGGCAAACAGCTTTGTTCCGCTGCGGTTCCAAATGTGGCGGGACGTGTCGAATCGGCAATTCAGCTTTCCCCGGCCGCGCGGGCGCGGAAGATAGCGGCTGTTGAAAACTATAGTCCCCTCGCCGATGAAGCGCGTCGGATACTCGAGAGGGATCCGCAATGCTTCGACAGGGAAAATCTGATGTCCCAGGATTTTGACTGGAATTCCTCCTGGACACCGGAGTGGGAGCGCATTGGTAAACAGCGCGTTGCCGATGGCCGCTACCGCCAATGCATTACATACAGGGATAATGTCCAGCCCGCCGCGCGGCGCCTCATGTCTGAAAGTGCTGCGGTATTTGCGGCCGCAAACTAAGTCTCAGGCTTTCACGAAACCAGTGAGACATTGCCGCCGGCATGGCGCTCGATGCGGCCGGCAAGGTCGAGTTCCAGCAGCACCATGGAGACTTGCGCGGCGTTGAGGCCGGTGTGGCGGATGATCTCGTCCACGCCCACCGGCGTTGGGCCCAGCATCTCGAGCACGCCGCTGCGTTCGTCCTCACCGGGCGGGGGTGTTGCCGAAAAATCGGGTGCCTTTTCTGGCGGCGCAATGCTTCGCGTTCGCGTGCCGGCCAAGGGTGCAATCGCACCGGAAACATCGGCCGCCTCGGTGACCAGGGTGGCGCCGTCCTTGAGCAGCCCGTTGGAGCCGGCGCAGCGCGGATCGAGCGGCGAACCCGGCACGGCAAAGACCAGCCGGCCCATCTCGCCGGCCAGGCGCGCGCTGATCAGCGAGCCGGAGCGTTGCGCCGCTTCGATCACCACCAGTCCGAGGGCGGCGCCCGCGACAAGCCGGTTGCGGCGCGGAAAATCCTGCGCCCGCGGCTGCCAGCCGAACGGCATTTCCGAAATGACGGCGCCGCCACGCTCGGCAATGTCTTCGCACAAGCTGATATTTTCGGGCGGGTAGGGGACATCGAGCCCACCGGCCAGCACGCCGACTGTGCCAGTGGAAAGACTGCCTTGGTGTGCGGCCGTGTCGATGCCGCGCGCCAGGCCGGAAACGATGACGTAGCCGTCGCGGCCAAGATCCGCCGCCAGCATGCGCGCCATCTTGATGCCGGCGAGCGACGCGTTGCGGGCGCCGACGATGGCCACCGCCGGCAGGCGAAAGACGGCTGCCTCGCCCTTCACGGCAATCAGTGGCGGCGGATTGTCCATGTTTTTCAGCATCGGCGGGTAGTCGGCCTCGCCGATGCCGACGAAGCGGGCGCCGTTTTCACTGGCTGCGTCGAGTTCCGCTTCGGCTTCCTCCACGGAAGGAATGCGCATGATCCTTTTGGCTCCGCCCGAAATCATCAGCTCGGGCAGCATCTCCAACGCCGCCTCCGCCGAACCAAAGCGGTTGATCAATTCGCGAAACGAGGCCGGGCCGACATTTTGTGTGCGGATCAGCCGCAGCCAGCTCAGCCGCTGCCGGTCGCTGAGGCGCGGCCCGGCGGCGGGCTTGCTCAACCCTTGGCTCCGATCTTGCCTTCGGTGCCGGCAAGAAGGCGCGAAATGTTGGCGCGATGTTTGAAGATGACGATCAGGCTCATCACCAGGAACAGCCCGGCGGTCTCAGGTGTGCTCCAGAAATAAAGCGCGATCGGCACGATGACCGCCGCCGTCAGCGCTGCCAGCGAGGAATAGCGAAACAGAAAAGCCATCGCCAGCCAGACGACGATAAAGATCAGCGCCACATGCCAGCCGAGCGCGATCAGCACGCCGAGATAGGTCGCCACGCCCTTGCCGCCCTTGAAACCGAGCCAGACCGGAAACAGATGGCCAAGGAAGGCGCCAAGGCCCCCCCAGAGTCCAAGGCCGGCCCACAGTCCGTAGTCGTGTCCAAAATGGCGCGCGATCATCACCGCCGCCGTACCCTTCAACGCGTCGAGCACCAGCGTCGCGGCGGCGAGGCCCTTGTTGCCGGTGCGCAGAACGTTGGTAGCGCCGATATTGCCGGAGCCGATTTTGCGCACATCGCCGAGGCCGGCCGCGCGGGTGATCAAGAGGCCGAAGGGAATCGAGCCGAGGAGATAGCCGAACAGCAATGTCAGGATAACGTTATAACTCATTGTTTGTCCCCGCATTTCCCCAGCAACATATCGGTCTGCGACGTGGCGCGATCGCTCTAGCTCGAAAACACTGTGCGGCCCGCCACCAGCGTTTGCAAGACCATGCCTTGCAGCCGCGCACCTTCGAAGCAGGTGTTTTTCGAGCGCGAGCGGATGCCGCTTTCACTCACGATCCAGGGTTCTTCAAGGTCGATCAGCGCAAGATCGGCCGGCGCTCCCGGCTTCAGCGTGCCGCCCGGCAGGCCGAACAGCCTTGCTGGTGCGGTGGACAGTGTTTCGACCAGCCGAAGTAGCGGCACGTCGCCATTGTGGTAGAGCCGAAGCGCTGCTCCAAGCAGCGTCTCCAGCCCGATCGCGCCGGCAGCTGCATCGGCGAAGGGAAGGCGCTTGGTGTCGACATCCTGCGGGTCGTGCGAGGAGACGATGATGTCGATCGTGCCGTCCTTGACCGCCTCGATCATGGCCAGCCGGTCTTCCTCCGCGCGCAAAGGCGGCGTCAGCCGGAAGAAGGTGCGGTATTCCCCGACATCGTTCTCGTTCAGCGACAGATTGTGGATCGCTACGCCCGCCGTGACATTGGCCTTGTCGGCTTTCGCGCGCGTCATCGCTTGCGCTGCCATCGCCGTCGAGATCTTGGCCGCGTGGTAGGCGCCGCGCGTCAGCCGTGCCAGCGCCAGGTCGCGCTCCAGGGGGATGGACTCGGCCTCGCGCGGAATGCCGGCAAGGCCGAGCCAGCTGGCATACAGGCCTTCATTCATCACGCCTGCCGAAGCGAGGTCGCCATCCTGTGTCTCATGTGCGATGACGCCACCGAAATCGCGGGCATAGGTGAGAGCCCGGCGCATCACCAGTGCGCTGGATATTGTGTGCCGCCCATCGGTGAAGGCGACCGCACCGGCCTCGCGCAACAGGCCGAATTCGGTCATCTCGCGACCGGCGAGGCCTTTGGTGATCGCCGCCGCCGGAAAGATGTTGACGCTTGCCGTGTCCCGGGCGGTGCGCAGCACGAATTCGACCAGCGCGACATTGTCGATCACCGGGTCGGTGTCGGGCATCATGACGACGGAGGTGACGCCGCCGGCCGCCGCCGCAACGCTGGCCGAAGCGATGGTCTCGCGATGTTCGCCGCCCGGTTCGCCGATGAAGACGCGCGCGTCGATCAGGCCGGGAATGATCGCCTTGCCGGCGCAGTCGACCACGGTGGCTCCCGCCGGCAGGCCCTGGTTCAGGGCAGCCTTGCCGGCGGCAACGATCTTTTTCCCTTCGACGATGACGGTGCCGACCTCGTCGATGCCGCGTGACGGGTCGACGATGCGGGCGCGCTCAAAGACCGTCGTGCTCATGCGCTCCGGCCCTCGTTGCGGCGCGGGTCGAGCAGCGCTTCCATCACCGCCATGCGCACGGCGACACCCATCTCGACCTGTTCCTGGATGACGCTTTGCGGCCCGTCGGCGATTTCGGACGCAATCTCGACGCCGCGGTTCATCGGCCCGGGATGCATGACCAGCGCGCCGTCCTTGGCGGCCTTCAGTTTTTCGGCATCGAGGCCGAAATAGCGGAAATATTCGCGCACCGAAGGCACGAAGGCGCCTTCCATCCGCTCACGCTGCAGGCGCAGCATCATCACCACGTCGGCGCCCTTGAGGCCCTCGGCCATCGAGCGCGAGACGATGACGCCCATTTTCTCGATGCCGGACGGCAGCAGCGTCGACGGCGCCACGACCCGCACCTGCGCGCCAAGCGCGTTCAAGAGCATGATGTTGGAACGCGCGACGCGCGAATGCAGGATGTCGCCGCAGATCGCTACGATCAGTTTCGACAGCGGCCCCTTGGCGCGGCGGATGGTCAGCGCGTCGAGCAGCGCCTGCGTCGGGTGTTCATGCGCGCCGTCGCCGGCATTGACCACCGAGCAGCCGACCTTCTGCGCCAAAAGGGCGGCGGCGCCCGCAGACTGGTGGCGGATGATCAGGATGTCGGGCCGCATGGCGTTCAGCGTCATCGCCGTGTCGATCAGCGTCTCGCCCTTCTTCACCGAAGAGCTCGCCACCGACATGTTCATGACGTCGGCGCCGAGCCGTTTCCCGGCCAGTTCGAACGACGACTGCGTGCGCGTCGAGGCTTCGTAGAAGAGGTTGATCTGGGTGCGGCCGCGCAGCGTCGAGGTCTTCTTTTCGGACTGCCGCGAAATGGCGACGGCGCGATTGGCCCGGTCGAGCAGGAGCTCGATATCACCGGGGGAAAGATCGCGGATGCCCAGAAGATGGCGGTGAGGATAAAGCGGCAGGGACGAAGCGTCGGTCATCTCAAGGCGCTGCTATAGGGGGGAGAATTCCTTGCCGCAAGCGCCAGCTTGGGATTGCGGCCTTTCTCCCCGGTATTTTCGTCGCGCGCGCCGCCTGGCTTGGGCTATATCTAGCCGATTGCTTCGGATTCGAAGCCTTGTGATGATAAGGCCTTTCTACCGTTGGAAGGCCCTTCTACTTTCAGAAGGATTGGGCGTGACCGACGACGTGACCAACCAGCCGCCGCCGCTGACGGGCGGCAACGCCTGGCGGGGCGATCCGTTGCTGATCCAGCTTGCCGAGCGTTTTTCCGATCCGGTGCGCAAGGACCTCGATGGGCTTGGCCGGTTCGTCCTGACGCAGGAGGCGCAGGAGCTGGCGCGCCTCGCCAATGTCGAGACGCCGAAGCTCCGCACGCATGACCGTCAGGGCCGGCGCATCGACCTCGTCGAATTCCATCCGGCCTATCATGCGCTGATGCGCCGCTCGGTTGCCGGCGGCCTGCATTCCTCGATCTGGGAAAACGGCGATAGCGAGATCGGCCGTCGCCATCAGGTGCGCGCCGCGCGTTTCTACCTGACCGCCGAACTCGAGACCGGGCATCTCTGCCCCATCACCATGACCAGCGCTTCGCTGGCCGCCCTGATGGCCAGCCCAAAGCTGTTTCGCGAATGGGCGCCGCGCGTGACGACGCGCAAATACGACCAGAGCCAGAAGCCGCCGGTCGACAAGGCCGGGCTGACGCTCGGCATGGGCATGACCGAAAAGCAGGGCGGCACCGACGTGCGCGCCAACACCACACGGGCCGAACGCGCCGGCAGCGGCTTTTATCGCCTCACCGGCCACAAATGGTTCATGTCGGCGCCGATGTCGGACGCTTTTCTCGTGCTTGGACAGGCGCCGGAAGGGCTTTCCTGTTTTCTCGTCCCGCGCATCCTCGGCGACGGTTCCGGCAACGGCTTCCGCTTTCAGCGGCTGAAGGACAAGCTCGGCAACCGCTCCAACGCCTCATCGGAGGTAGAGTTCGTCAACGCCATCGGCGAGATGGTCGGCGAGCCCGGCGCCGGCATAAAGACGATCATGGACATGGTCACGCTGACCCGGCTCGACTGCGCCGTCGCCTCGTCGGCAATCATGCGAGCGGGTCTGGCTGAGGCCGTGCATCACGCCCGTCACCGCCAGGTGGCCGGCTCGACGCTGATCGAACAGCCGCTGATGCAGCGCGTGCTGGCGGACATGGCGCTCGATGTCGCCGCCGCCACGGCACTCTCGTTCCGACTGGCGCGCTCCTTCGACGAGGCTGCCGGCGACCGCGGCGAGGCTGCTTTTGCCCGCGCCATGACCCCGGTGGTCAAATACTGGGTCTGCAAGATCGCGCCGCCACTGCTCTATGAGGCGATGGAGTGCCTCGGCGGCAATGGCTATGTCGAGGAAGCGCCGCTCGCCCGCTACTACCGCGAAGCCCCGGTCAATGCGATCTGGGAGGGCTCAGGCAATGTCATGGCGCTCGACGTGCTGCGCGTGCTCGGCCGCGCGCCCGGCCTGTTCGAGGAGGTGCTGGCCGGCATCGACCGCGATCTCGGCGCCGGCGGACGCGGAACCATTGGCGTGCTCAAGGCGGCCATGCAGGTCGCCGGCACCGATGAGGGGTCGGCCCGCCTGCTGACCGAACAGCTGGCGCTGTCGGCGGCAGCTGCGGAATTGCGCCGGCTGGGGGCAGGGCGGATTGCGGACGCCTTCGTCGAGACGCGGCTCGCCGGCCAGTGGCGCAACACCTATGGCATGCTCGATTCGCGCCACGATGCGCGCATGATCATCGACACGCTCTATCCGCCGGTGAATTGAGGGCCTTCCGCCAGGCCTTGAACGAATTTGCCTGCCTGTGGACAGCCGTTAACCTTAACGAATGGTTTCCGTTGCAGCCGCAGGCCGCAGACCCCACTGTCTTTGTCACCAAAGCAGGAATGCCATGCGGCACATTTTGACGTCCTTTCTGGCCTTGCACTGGGCGCTGGTTTTCGCCCTGCTGGCGTTCATCTGTGTCGATGGAAACCGCGGCGTTGCGGGCGCTCTGGGCGTGCTCGGCGTCGTCGTGGAAAACACTCGTCTGGCCGATCTCGACAATGCTGCCGTCGTGGCGCCGCTGGCCATCGCCTTGCTGGTCGTGGCGGTGCTGTTTTGCTGGGTCTTCGTCGAGAGTCTGGTTAACGCCGCAGCGAGCCCGGACGGAGCCGACAGTGTGGCGCGGACCGCCTTCATTTCGGCATCCGCGGTGTTGTCGCTGATCCTGATCGGCGGCGCAGCGCGAGGCATCAACGGCCTGTTTTTGGTTGTCGCCGTGCAATTGGCGGCACTTCTGGCCTCCTATGTCGCCATGCTGGCAGAGCGGAGGTCGGTCTTCGCCGTCATGGTTTCGCGGGAGGCAGAGAGCCGCGCCACCGCCCATGCCATGGCCAAGGGTGCCGCGCACGGCTCCTTGCTGTCGCGCATTTCCGGCCGTCCGGACATTGGTCCCAGCGGTCCCAGAGGCGGTTCCAGCCGCAGGGACGGTCACTGATGCGCACGCTGTTCGCATTGTGGGCCGCGCCACTCGCTCTGTTCTGGGGCTGGTTCTTCCTGTCGCTCAACGACATCAATTTCGGCTACGTCATGCTCAGCCGGCAGCTGCATGATTTCGTGTTCCAGCTCTACGGGCAGATGCTGGGCATCGATCCGGCGATCATTCCGGGCATGGTGGCAAGGGCCTGCGTCTTTGACGGCTTCCTGCTGATGGCATTGTGGGCGTTTCGCCGCCGCCGCAACATCACGGCCTGGGTCAGGCGGCAGGCGGGGAATCCGGCTCCGTCCGATCGCGTGGGTCAAGCGACTGGAGCCGGTCCAGAACTCCCTGCAGAATAAAGGCCGCAGCCGCCGAATCGATCTTGCCGGCGCGCTTTCGGCGCGAGAAATCCATCTCGATCAGCGTCCGCTCCGCCGCCACCGTCGACAGCCGCTCGTCCCACAGCACGAAGGGCAGGTCGGTTATGCCTGCCATGTTGCGCACGAAGGCGCGCGACTTCTGGGCGCGGGGACCTTCCGAGCCGTCCATGTTGATAGGAAGGCCGAGTACAAACGCGCCGACATTATCCTTCTGCAGCTGGGCGAGCAGCGCTGCCGCATCCAGCGAAAACTTTTTACGCAGGATGACAGGGCGCGGATGGGCAAAGGACAGGCCGCGGTCGGAAACGGCGACACCGATCGTCTTGTCGCCGAGGTCGAGTCCGGCCAGCGTCCTGCCGCCCTCCAGCCGTGCCGGCAGATCCTCGATTGCTATGATGCCCAACGGCTTTCCCCAACCAGTTTTACCGTGACCCAGTCTAACCGTGACCCAGACTTGCCGTCACAAAGAGCGCGACACGTTCTTTTGAACCGCGAGCACACTATGTCACTTTAATTTTGCTGCCGGCGTTCTATCTTCCGGCGCAACCAAAATCGAGGAACACGATCGATGAAATTGACCTGGTACGGACATTCCGCCTTCCGCGTCGAGACATCAGGCGCGACCATCCTGATCGACCCCTATCTCGTCGGCAACCCATCATGGACGAGCGGCTGGGAGGGGCCGGCGGAAGGCGTCACCCATGTGCTTCTGACCCACGGCCACAGTGACCATGTCAGCGGCGCGGTGGAGGTGCTGAAGAAGAGCGGCGCCCAGCTGGTCGCCAATTACGAGATCTGCATGTACCTGGTCGGCAAGGGCGTCGACGGCAAGAAGATCAATCCCGGCAATCATGGCGGCACCGTCGATTGCGGTGCCTTCACCACCACATTCGTGCAGGCACTGCATTCCTCGTCGTTTGGGCTCGATGGCGGCCAGAACGTCTACCTCGGCAATCCCAACGGGCTGGTCCTGCATTTCCCGGAGGACAAGACGCTCTACCATATGGGCGACACCGACATCTTCTCCGATATGGCGCTGATCGAGGAATTGCATGAGCCGAAGATCGGCCTCGTGCCGGTCGGCGACCGCTTCACCATGGGCGGCGCGGTGGCGGCCCTGGCCTGCCGGCGCTTCTTCCACTTCGACACCGTCGTGCCATGCCACTTCGGCACCTTCCCGATCATCGACGCGACGGCGGAGAAGTTCGTGGCCGGCCTCGAAGGATCAGGTGTCGACGTAGCCTTGCCAGCCATCGGCCAAACGATCACACTATAGAGCGATCGTTGAAACGATCCCTTGTCGCAAAGGGGAATTAAACCATGGGTTTGAGAGAGACTCTTTGCGTTTCGATGCTGGTCGCTGCGTCGCCCGCATCCGCCGCCGAGGACTTCATCAAGGGCGTTTACCTCCAGACCCAGGAGCTTTGCGCGCAAGCCAAAAAGGACACGCTGCAGACGCTGATCGACACCGGCAATGTCATCTTGTCGGCGGACGGCCTGCAAAGCGTCGAGTATAATTGCGAGTTCGTCCAGGTCACCAAGGCGACGCGCTCGCCGAGCTGGGCGGTCACTGCCATCTGCCAGGAGCCGGGCTTTCTCTTTCCCGATATACTGTCGATCACGCAGATGAACGCGACCCAAATCGACATCGTCTCGGTGCGCCCGACCGCCGACGAAGGCGAGCAGGCCGGCAATGGCGGCAGCTATTATCTGTGCGAGGGTGTATCGCTGCCCTAGGCTGAAATGCCGCCCTGGCATGAACGGGCTCTATCCCCAAGCACGATCGATGTTGCGCGGCACGCGCCACGCCGCTATAGCGCCATCTGGTTTTCCCAAAGGCTAAAGACATGTCCGTTGATCTGCAAACTGTGAAGCGCGTCGCGCGTCTCGCCCGCATTGCGGTGAGCGAGGAGGATGCCGAGCGCATGACCGGCGAGCTGAACGCCATTCTGGGCTTTGTCGAGCAGCTGAACGAGGTCGATGTCTCCGGCGTCGAGCCGATGACATCGGTGACGCCGATGGAGATGAAGAAGCGCCAAGACATCGTCACCGACGGCAACAAGGCCGCCGATATCGTCGCCAATGCGCCGGCCACTGACGAGAATTTCTTCCTCGTGCCGAAGGTCGTGGAGTAGGCGGCCGATGGCAATCGAGATCGCCATCGAAACGCCGCTGCAGGACGATGTCCGCGCTTTGGTCGAGGAGCTCAACGCGGCTCTGCTCGAACTGACGCCGCCGGAGCATTGCTACCATCTGACGGTCGAGCAGATGGCTGGCGACGACACCACCGTCTTTATCGCCCGCGACGACGGGCAAGCCATCGGCTGCGGCGCGCTGAAGCGCCATGATGCCCGCGTCGGTGAGGTCAAGCGTATGTACACGCGGCCTTCGCATCGGGGCAGGAAGATCGGCGCCAAGATCGTCGAACATGTCGAAACGCTGGCGCGCAGCGAAGGGCTGAAGCGTCTGGTGCTGGAAACCGGCGACCGCCATCCCGCCGCCTGGACCGTCTATGAACGCGCCGGCTTCTCGCGCTGCGGGCCGGTGCTGGATTATCCCGATTCCGAGTGGTCGGTGTTTTACGAAAAGAGCCTTTGATGAGCGAACTGACCCATCTGACAATTTCGCAGGCGCGCGCCAAGCTGCGCGCCAAGGAGATTTCTGCCGTCGAAATCACCGAGGCCTATCTCGGTGCCATCGAGCGCGCCAATCCGGTGCTCAATGCCTACATCGTCGTCACCGGCGACAAGGCGCGCGATATGGCCAAAGCTTCCGACGCCAGGCTCGCCAAGGGCGAGGGCGGTGCGCTGGAGGGCATCCCGCTCGGCATCAAGGATCTGTTCGGGACCGAAGGTGTCCACACCCAGGCCTGCAGCCATGTGCTGGACGGCTTCAAGCCGCGCTACGAATCGACCGTCACCGCCAATCTGTGGGCAGACGGCGCCGTCATGCTGGGCAAGCTTAACATGGACGAGTTCGCCATGGGCTCGTCCAACGAGACCTCCTATTACGGCCCTGTCGTCAATCCGTGGCGGCGTTCGCGCCTCGACACGGTGGTGATGCCGACCACGCATCAGGGCGATGGCGGTTTCGTTTCGGCCGGCGGCACGAAGACCGCGCGCACGCTGGACAATGCCCAACTGGTGCCGGGGGGCTCGTCGGGGGGCTCGGCTTCCGCCGTCTCGGCTTTCCTGTGCGCCGGCGCCACCGCCACCGACACCGGCGGCTCGATCCGCCAGCCAGCCGCCTTCACCGGCACCGTCGGCATCAAGCCGACCTATGGCCGCTGCTCGCGCTGGGGCATCGTCGCCTTCGCTTCGTCGCTCGATCAGGCGGGCCCGATCGCCCGGGACGTGCGCGATGCCGCGATCATGCTGAAGTCCATGGCCTCGGTCGACGCCAAGGACACCACTTCCGTCGACCGGCCGGTGCCGGATTACGAGGCGGCGATCGGCAAACCGATCAGGGGCATGAAGGTCGGCATTCCCCGGGAATACCGCGTCGACGGCATGCCGGAAGAGATCGAGGCGCTGTGGCAGAAGGGCATTGCCTGGCTCAGGGATGCCGGCGCCGAGATCGTCGACATTTCGCTGCCGCACACCAAGTATGCTTTGCCGGCTTATTATATCGTAGCGCCTGCCGAAGCATCGTCCAATCTGGCGCGCTATGACGGCGTCCGCTATGGCTTGCGCGTGCCAGGCCAGGACATTGTCGACATGTACGAAAAGACCCGAGCCGCCGGGTTCGGTCAAGAGGTCAAGCGTCGCATCATGATCGGCACCTATGTGCTGTCGGCAGGCTATTACGATGCCTACTATCTGCAGGCGCAGAAGGTGCGCAATTTGATCAAGCGCGACTTCGAGACGGTTTTTGCCGACGGCGTCGACGTCATCCTGACGCCGGCGACGCCGTCGGCCGCCTTCGGCATCGCCGACGAGGACATGGCCGCCGATCCGGTAAAAATGTACCTCAACGACATTTTCACGGTGACCGTGAACATGGCCGGACTGCCGGGCATTGCCGTGCCTGCCGGCCTCGATGCCAAGGGCCTGCCGCTCGGCCTGCAGCTGATTGGCCGTCCCTTCGACGAGGAAACCCTGTTCCAGACAGCCGCCGTTATCGAGCAGGCGGCGGGAACCTTCCAGCCGGAGAAGTGGTGGTAGCATGCCGCCTCCGTCTCGCATTTCCATCGTCGAGACGGGAAACGAACTGCTGATCACGAACCCGCCACGCACCTCGGATTTCAGGACAGTCTTTGTCCTGATCGGGGCCGCGATCGTCGCCTACACCGGCTACATGGGATTGACGGATATGTCGTCCGCAACGCTCACCAGCGGCACGCTCGGCCTGCTGTCCTTCGTGGCGGTCATTGCCCTCTTCACCTATTTCCTGGGCAAGGATTTCATCTGGCGGGTGTTCGGCAGGGAAACCCTGCGGCTGACCGACACCGCAGCCGTGCGCTCGGTGAGGGGTTCTTTGCGAAATCGGTGGTCACTGCCTTTGAAAGGGCATCTTAGGGTCGAAATCCTCGACCATACCTATCCCACGGACGAAGTGGGACTGTCGGAAGTCATCAGCTTGACCAACGCGAACGGCGCCCTTGTTTTCGGCAGGGAGTTAAGCCGCCTCGAAGCGGAAGCGGTAGCGAGTGCGGTCGAGCACTTCACCGGCCGTCACAATTTGAGCTGGAGATAGGCAGGCAATGTTCTTCTATCTCTCCAAGGTATTCTGGTTCTTCGTCCAACCACTTAACCTGGCGATCTTCCTGCTGCTTGCCGGCTTGCTCGCGGCGCTGATCGGCCGCCGGCGATTGGCGGCGACGGGCAGTGTGTTCGCCTTCCTGATTCTGGCGCTGTCGGCCTGGACGTCGCTTGGCGCCATGATGCTCAATCCGCTCGAAGAGCGCTTCCCAAAGCCGCCGCTGCCGCGGAAGGTCGACGGCATTGTCGTGCTCGGCGGCGGCTTCGAGGGCGCCATCAACTTGGCGCGCGGCGGCTATGAGCTGAATTCCGGCGGCGACCGCATGGTCGAGGCGGCGATCCTTGCCCGGCGCTTTCCCGAGGCGAAAGTGGTTATCTCGGGCGGCACCGGTGAACTGTTCATCGATGGCGAGGGGGATGCGGCCACCGCGCCGCGGCTGCTCGGTGCGCTTGGCGTCGACGCCGATCGCCTGATGCTCGAGAGCAAATCCCGCAACACCTATGAGAATGCCGTCTTCACCAAGGAACTGGTAACGCCGAAATCGGGCGAAACCTGGCTGCTGGTGACCTCCGCCTTCCACATGCCGCGCGCCAAGGCGCTGTTCGACAAGGCCGGCTTTCACACGGTCCCGTGGCCGGTCGACTATCGCACCTCGGGCAATGAAGGCTTTGGCCTGTTTCGCGACAACGCACCCGATTCGCTGCAGACCACGACCATGGCGATCCGCGAATGGATCGGGCTCGCCGCCTATTGGCTGTCGGGCCGGATCGACCAGCTTTTCCCCGGCCCGGGCGGCTGACCGATCACGGCTTGCCTAGCGGCGGAAAAGAACTGACGCCGCACCAGCACTGCCAGTAGCAGCAGCGTCGACAGCACGAACACGATCGGGTCGACGAACCAGCCGAGATAGCCGATCGAGAAGAACACCGCGCGCAGGCCTGAATTGAAATGCTTGCCGGCCAGCATGTTCATGCGCGCCGCGCGCCACACCGCCGTTTCGCTGACCGGGTTGCGTGACGCCTCGCCATAGGGGATCGGCACCGCGCCGATCAGGATCGTGCAGTAGTTGAAGAGACGGTAGGCCCAGCCAAACTTGAAGAAGGCGAAGGCCAGGATCAGCACCAGGCCAAAGACCTTGATCTGAAAGGCGGAGCGCGATGAGGTCGCGTTCAACGGCAGGTCGTTCAGCACGTCAAGGACCTGATCCGAGGCGCCAAGCAGCGCGAAACAGCCACCGAGCGCAATCAGCGAACTGGAGGCGAAAAAGGCGGTGCCTTGCTGCAGGCCGCTCATGATGGCGGTGTCGACGATGCGGATTTCGCGCTCGGCCATGGTGCGCATCCAGGCCTCGCGCTGCACGTTCATGGCCATCGTCAACGACACCCGGCTGACCAGTCTGCCGTCGGACGCCAGCGTATGCAGCAACCATGCGAGCAGGAAAAAAGCCAGCGCCGCCAGATCAGCCGTCGACAGATGGAAGGAATCGCCCATGCCCCCTTTTACCACAGCCAAAGCGGTCAGTTCGATGCTCCAAAGCATGTCGCCCAAAAGTGAGCTGCGGTTCTGGGACAACCACATGCATTAAAACAAGAACTTAAAGCGCGTCGCATGAATCCGTTTCAGCGCGACGCGCTTTCAGCCGGGGATGTCGCTGCCGGAGCAAACAAGGTCGGCAGGTGCAGCGCCGCAATCCGCAAAACAGCACAAACATCATGGAAAGTCCTATATGTAGGTCTTGATCCCATTCCCGGAGACGGCGCAGCGTGTTTCTTTCGGTTTTCGACTTGTTCAAGATCGGCATCGGACCGTCGAGTTCGCACACGATGGGACCGATGACGGCGGCGCGGCGGTTTCTCGACGAGATCGCCGGAGATGACTGGCCGCGCCCGGCCGGAGTCAAGGTCGATCGCATTGGCGCCAGCCTGCACGGCTCGCTCGCCTATACCGGTATCGGCCACGGCTCGGATCGCGCCGTTGTCCTCGGCCTTGCCGGCCTGACACCGCAGACGGTCGATCCCGATCAGGCCGAAGGCATCGCCACGCGCATCGCCGCCGAGAAGCGGATATCGCCACACGGCCATCCCTCCTATCGCTTCGACCCGGCGACGGATCTGGTGCTCGACCGCAAGACGCCGCTCACCGGCCACGCCAACGGCATGGCCTTCTACGCTTACGATGCCGGCGACCGGCTGCTGCTCAAGCGCATCTATTATTCCATCGGCGGCGGCTTCGTGGTGTCCGAGGAAGAGCTGCAGCGGATGAAGGTCAAGGGCTCGGTGACCACAGAAGGCAAGAAGGTGCCCTATCCCTTCAAGAACGCCGTCGAGATGCTGAAGATGGCAGGCAAAAGCGGCCTGTCTATCGCCGACATGAAGCGCATCAATGAAGAGACGCATATGTCGCGCGAGGAGCTCGACAGCGGCCTTGATGCGATCTGGGGCGCCATGAAGGGCTGCATCGACCGCGGCCTGTCGCAGGACGGCATCATGCCGGGCGGGCTGAAAGTGCGCCGTCGTGCCCGCATGCTGCACGACAAGCTGCAGGAGCAATGGCAGCAGAACAAGCCCAACCCTTTGCTGGCCAATGACTGGCTGTCGATCTACGCCATGGCGGTGAACGAAGAGAACGCGGCCGGTGGACGCGTCGTCACCGCGCCCACCAATGGTGCGGCCGGCACATTGCCGGCGGTGCTGCGTTACTGGCTGCATTTCCACCCCGAGGCTGACCAGCCGAGCATCCGTGACTTCCTGCTCACGGCGGCCGCCGTCGGCGGCATCATCAAGACCAATGCCTCGATCTCCGGCGCCGAAGTCGGCTGCCAGGGCGAGGTCGGCTCGGCCTCGGCGATGGCTGCCGCGGGTCTCTGCGCCGTCATGGGCGGCACGCCCGAGCAGGTCGAGAACGCCGCCGAAATCGCGCTCGAACATCATCTCGGCATGACTTGCGATCCAGTCGGCGGTCTGGTCCAAGTGCCTTGCATCGAGCGCAACGCGCTCGGCGCCGTCAAGGCGGTCACCGCCGCCTCTCTGGCGATCAAAGGCGACGGCGTCCATTTCGTGCCGCTCGACGCCGCGATCGAAACAATGCGCCAGACGGGCCTCGACATGAACGAGAAGTACAAGGAAACCAGCCTTGGCGGGCTCGCCGTCAATGTCGTGGAATGCTGACCGCGCAACGCCACTGGCACTGTGGAGAAGTCGGGCAGGGCCGTTGACGCAATCGCGCGCCGGACTAAACCTTAAGCGATGGCACTCAATCTCCTAAAACTGTGCGTCGGTTGCGACAGCGTCGAGGACCTCGAAGAATGGATCGCCTTTCGCGTCGATGAGCGCCGCCGCGCCGGCGAACCCGCCGAGCACTGGCACACCACCCGCATGGTGCCGGCGCGCGGCGCCGAGGTGACCGATGGCGGTTCGCTTTATTGGGTGATCAAGGGCAGCGTGCAATGCCGCCAGCTGATCACTGATATCAGGCCCTTCACCGACGACGAAGGCATCGGCCGTTGCCGCCTGATGCTCGACCTCGACGTCGTGCGCACCGACTGGCAGCCGCGCCGCGCCTTCCAGGGCTGGCGTTATCTCAAACCGTCGGATGCGCCCGCCGATATCGGCAAGGGCAAGGCCGGAATGGTCGAGATGCCGCCGAAACTGAAGCGCGAGCTCGCCGATCTGGGCTTGCTGTAGAGCCAAGGGCGCGGCCGCTTCTCCCAGAGCGTCGAGCGCTGGCCCTTCATCTTGTCCAAGGCTGGACTTGCAAGGGGCCCGACAACGCCACATCTTGCTTCTTATGAGCGACAAGAAGCAGCGCGTGCCCGCAAGGGCCAGTCCTGCGCCGGTCAAGCCTCAATCCAATGCCGGCGAGATCGACGCCTTCATCCGTCAGGCCCGGACGCTTGCCGCGTCCGCGACCGGCTCCGGGCGGCTGATCCTTGCGCTCGACGCCACGATGAGCCGCCAGCCGACCTGGGATCTCGCCACCAAGCTGCAGGGCGAAATGTTCGACGCCGTCGGCAAGGCCGGAACTCTCAGCGTCCAACTGGCCTATTTTCGCGGGTTGGGCGAGTGCCGCTCGTCGGCTTTTGTCGCCGATACTGATGCCCTGAAGCAGCTGATGACGCGGATCGACTGCCGTGCCGGCCACACCCAGATCGGCAAGGTGCTGGCGCATGCGCTAAAGGAAACGGCGGCGGCCAAGGTCAACGCTCTGGTCTATATCGGCGACGCCATGGAAGAGGATATCGACGAGCTGGCGCAGAAGGCCGGCAGCCTCGGTCTGCACGGCGTTCCCGTCTTCGTCTTCCAGGAAGGCCATGATCCCGGCGCAGAAAAGGCGTTCAAGGAGATTGCGCGGCTGTCCAAAGGGGCTTGGTTCCGATTTGATCGGCGGGCTGCCGCGACCTTGGCCGGGCTGCTTTCGGCGGTTGCCGTCTATGCGACCGGCGGATTGAAGGCGCTCGAGGCAAGGGACAGGCCGGGAGACCGGCTGCTGATCGAGCATCTCAGGGGCGGCGGGAATTGATGGGCGCTATCATTGCACTTGTTGCACTGTTTCTGGTGCTGCTCGGCGCGGCGACGATCTTTGTCCGCGCCGATGCGAAAAGACTGGCAAGCGGCATGCGCACGCTCGGGCCGGTGCTTCTGGCGCTGGTCGGGCTTGCCGTTCTGGTGGTCGGGCGCGAAGGCATTGCCGGCCTCATCCTGGCCGCGGCCCTTGCCTGGTACGGTTCGATGCGAATGAAGCGGCCGTCGGTCGGGCCGGAGCCCGGCAAGCGCTCGACGGTGCGGACCGCCGCACTGGAAATGGAGCTTGATCACGATACGGGCGGGCTTGAAGGCCTGGTTCTGGCCGGCCGCCATGAAGGCAAGATGCTGGGCGCGATGGGCCTGGCCGAGTTGCAGCAGCTTTACCGCGAACTCTCCGGCGACCCGGAGAGCCGCCAGCTCCTAGAGACGTATCTTGACGGCCGTTTTCCCGTCTGGCGCAAAGACGCTGAGGCGAACGGTGGCGAAGGGTTGGGTGTTGCGCCAGGTGCGGGCGCCATGACTAAGGAGGAGGCCTACAAGATCCTTGGTCTTGAAGCGGGGGCCGCCGCGGCGGATGTCCGCAAGGCGCACCGCCGCCTGATGCAGCGCCTGCACCCCGACATCGGCGGCACGTCTTTCCTGGCGGCGCGGATCAACGAAGCCAAGGACGTCTTGCTCTCCAATCACAACTAGTCTCCTTCGACGCAGTAAATTTCCGGGAGATGGTTCCGACGCCGCCCTACTGTTGGACTGCGTAGCAGGCGATTTTCTTTTTCTTCAGGGCATTGCAGGCATTCCAGGCCGCGTCCTTCGAGCCGAAGCCGCCGAACCGGGCGCGGTAATAGGTCTCGCCATCCTTCTCGAAGGCGACGGTGAAACCGGAAGCAGCCGCAAGAACCTTGGGCGCCTGCTTGGCGGTCTTGTCGAGGAAAGCCTGGGCTTCGGACTGCTTGGGCGACGACGCCACCTGCACCGCCCAACGAGCCGGCACCGAGGCCGTGTTGACCGGGTCGACCGCCTTTGGGGATGCAGGCGTGGGTTCGGCGTAGGCAGCCACAATCTGCGCAGTTTCGACCTTCGGCGCCGTCACGATGACGGTCTTGACCTTCCTGGTCTTGACGACGGGGGCGGGCTCTTCGACCGCGGCCACCGTCTGTTCGTCGGCAGACTGGCCTTCAGCAGACTGCTCGTCAGCGGATGTCGGATCGTCATTGGACGCTACGGCATCGTCTTCAACCATCGGCTTGCCATCCGGCGTCGGCGCGTCATGCTTGGGCAGGAAGACCTTGGCCAGCGCCTTGACCGGATTGTCGCCGCCGGCCTTGGCGACCAGGGCGCCGCCGCCGCGGGTCGATGCGCGCGGCATGTATGCGTTGATCAGGCCGGCCATCTGGTTGTCGCGGCTGCGCCCCGAAGTGCCGCCCATGACGACGGCGACGAGGCGGCGGTTGCCATCCGAAACCGACGAGACCAGGTTGAAGCCGGAGGCGCGGGTATAGCCGGTCTTGATGCCGTCGACGCCCTTGATGCGGCCGAGCAGGCGGTTGTGGCCATTGATGCGCTGGCGGCCGTAAAGGAAGGAGCGCTGCGAGAAATAGCCGTAATACTGCGGATAATGTTCCCTGAGCGCTATGCCAAGCATCGCCATGTCGTGGGCGGTTGTGAACTGGCCGGGATCGGGCAGGCCGTTGGCATTGCGAAACACGGTGCCGTCCATGCCGAGCGCGCGCGCCTTGGCGGTCATCATGCGGGCGAAATTGCTTTCGCTGCCGCCGAGCAGTTCGCCGAGCGCGGTCGCCGAATCATTGGCCGACTTGGTCACCATCGACAGGATGGCGGTTTCGACCGAAACCGCTCCGCCCGCCTTGACGCCGAGCTTGGTCGGCGGTTCGGCCGCCGCTTTGGCCGAGAACGGCACGGGCGTGTTCCTGCTGATCCGGCCCTTCGCCATGGCCTCGAAGGTCAGATAGAGCGTCATCATCTTGGTCAGCGACGCCGGGTAGCGCCGGCCGTTGGCATCGGACGAATAAAGCACCTTGCCGGTCTTGGCGTCGACGACGATCGCCGAAGACCTGGCGGCCATCGAGGACGCGGCATCCGCAACGACAAATGACATCGCCAAAGCGAGGATCATGATCGTTTTGAGGGAAGATGCGGATTTTGAACCGAAGACCGACAACGCCTGACGCACTGATAGTTCCTTTGAAACTCATTGCCATGGAGGCGGCAAAGGGATCCGACCTCACTTGTCGTCAAACTATCGCGGCCAGCGTTACCAATCCGTTTATGGTAACCGGCGCGTTCACCATTTTCCTCGGGCTTGAGCTTTTCTTTATTCGAATTTTAGCTGTTGCCGGCGCAGCGCGGCCTGATGCCGCTGAAATCTTGACTTTTGTGCAGCGCACAATATATTCTCGTGCATTGCACAACCGCGCTCAGGCAAGGGCGCTTCAAAACGCCAAGGGAAACGTCAAATGACCCAGACCTACGAGGACTTCTCGAAATACGGCAAGGAGTTTGCCGATACCGGATTGAAGAGCTTCACCTCGCTCTCCAAGGGCGCGCAGGCGATCGCCACTGAAGCTGGCGAATACACCAAGAAGAGCTTCGAAGCCGGCAGCGCCGCGGTCGAAAAGCTGTTCTCCGCCAAGTCGCTGGAAAAGGCGGTCGAGATCCAGTCCGACTTCGCCAAGCAGAGCTATGAGAGCTTCGTTGCCGAGGCGACCAAGTTCGGCGATCTCTATGCCGATCTCGCCAAGGAGGCTTACAAGCCCTTCGAATCGATTGTCGCCAAGGCGAAGTAATTTCGCTCGAGAATACCAGGCACGGCCTTTCGGGCTTGCAAAACAGACCCGGTCGCGGATGCGCGGCCGGGTTTTTTCATGCCGGTTTCAATTCCGGGGCTTTGGCGGTTCACGATTTTGAAAATCGCCTCGGTTTGCCCACCTAGCCATATTGTCAGCTAACAAGAAGGGCTTAAAATCGTCCATCGAACACCTACATATCGAACTCGCCATGGGGATTCGAAAGAGGCAGGATTACGTGACTTCAGGTTTGACTGCCACGACAAGCGTGGTGCGGATGCAAAGTGACGGCGACGGCAATGAGGCCGGTCGCGGCACAGCCGTCATTACGCGCACCAAGACCAAGACCAAGAAGCCCAGCCTTTACAGGGTCCTCATCCTCAACGACGACTATACGCCCATGGAGTTCGTGGTTCACGTCCTGGAGCGTTTTTTTCAAAAGGACCGCGAAGCCGCCACACGCATCATGCTTCATGTTCACAATCATGGGGTGGGCGAGTGCGGGGTCTATACATTCGAGGTGGCCGAGACCAAAGTGTCTCAGGTCATGGATTTCGCCCGACAGAATCAGCATCCGCTGCAATGCGTGATGGAGAAGAAGTGAGGTAACATGCCGGCTTTCTCCCAAGGCCTGGAAAAGGCGCTTCACCAGGCGCTGACGCTCGCCAATGAGCGGCACCATGAATATGCAACCCTAGAACATCTGCTGCTCGCCCTCATCGACGACACCGAGGCGGCCGCCGTTATGCGCGCCTGCAACGTCGATCTCGACGAGCTGAAGCACACCGTTCTGACCTATATCGACACCGAACTCGACAATCTGGTCACCGGTTACGATGAGGATTCCAAGCCGACCGCCGGCTTCCAGCGCGTCATCCAGCGCGCCGTGATCCATGTGCAGTCATCCGGCCGCGAGGAAGTGTCCGGCGCCAACGTGCTCGTCGCCATCTTTGCCGAGCGCGAGAGCCATGCCGCTTATTTCCTGCAGGAACAGCAGATGACCCGCTACGACGCGGTCAACTACATCTCGCACGGCATCGCCAAGCGCCCCGGCGCATCGGAGACGCGCTCGCCGCGCGGCGCCGATGACGAGCAGGGCGGCCAGAACGGCGCCGAGCCGCAGGAGGAAGGCGGCAAGAAGAAGCAGCAGCAGGATGCGCTGACTGCCTATTGCGTCAACCTCAACAACAAAGCCAAGGCCGGCAAGATCGATCCGCTGATCGGCCGCGAGAGCGAAATCAACCGCACCATCCAGGTGCTGTGCCGCCGCTCCAAGAACAACCCGCTCTATGTCGGCGATCCCGGCGTCGGCAAGACGGCGATTGCCGAAGGTCTGGCCAAGCGCATCGTCGAAGGCGATGTGCCCGAAGTGCTGCAGGACGCCACCATTTTCGCGCTCGACATGGGCACGCTTCTGGCCGGCACGCGCTACCGTGGCGATTTCGAAGAGCGGCTGAAGCAGGTCGTCAAGGAGCTCGAGGATTATCCGGGCGCCGTGCTGTTCATCGACGAGATCCACACCGTCATCGGCGCCGGTGCGACGTCCGGCGGCGCGATGGATGCGTCGAACCTGTTGAAGCCGGCGCTGTCTTCGGGTGCCATCCGCTGCATCGGCTCGACCACTTACAAGGAGTTCCGCCAGTTCTTCGAGAAGGACCGCGCTCTGGTGCGGCGCTTCCAGAAGATCGACGTCAACGAGCCGACCATCGAGGACGCCATCGAGATCATGAAGGGCCTCAAGCCCTATTATGAGGAATTCCACAAGGTGAAGTTCACCAACGAGGCGATCAAGGCTTCGGTGGAACTGTCGGCCCGCTACATCAACGACCGCAAGCTGCCGGACAAGGCGATCGACGTGATCGACGAGACCGGCGCCTCGCAGATGCTGGTGCCGGAAGCCAAGCGCAAGAAGACGATCGGCATCAAGGAGATCGAAGCCACGATCGCCACGATGGCCCGCATCCCGCCGAAGACGGTTTCGGCCGACGACGAGAAGGTGCTGCAAGGCCTCGACATCGAGCTGAAGCGCGTCGTCTATGGCCAGGACACCGCCATCACCGCGCTGACCTCGGCGATCAAGCTGGCGCGTGCCGGCCTGCGCGAACCGGAAAAGCCGATCGGCTCCTACCTGTTCTCAGGCCCGACCGGCGTCGGCAAGACCGAAGTCGCCAAGCAGTTGGCTGCCTCGCTCGGCGTCGAGCTGATCCGCTTCGACATGTCGGAATATATGGAACGCCACACCGTCTCGCGGTTGATCGGCGCGCCTCCCGGCTATGTCGGCTTCGACCAGGGCGGTCTGCTTACCGACGGGGTCGACCAGCATCCGCACTGCGTGCTCTTGCTGGATGAAGTCGAGAAGGCGCATCCGGACCTGTTCAACATCCTGTTGCAGGTCATGGACCACGGCAAGCTGACCGACCACAACGGCAAGCAGATCGACTTCCGCAATGTCATCCTTATCATGACCACCAATGCAGGCGCATCCGATGCGCAGCGCGCGGCGATCGGTTTCGGATCGACCAAGCGCGAAGGCGACGATGTCGAGGCCATCAACCGGTTGTTCACGCCGGAGTTCCGCAACCGTCTCGATGCGATCATCCCGTTCGGTTCGCTGCCGGTGCCGGTCATCCATCAGGTGGTGCAGAAGTTCGTCATGCAGCTCGAGGCCCAGCTCTCCGAGCGGGGCGTCACCTTCGACCTGTCGTCCGACGCGATCGCCTGGCTGGCCGACAAGGGCTATGATGAGCGCATGGGTGCGCGGCCGCTCGGCCGGGTCATCCAGGAGCACATCAAGAAGCCGTTGGCCGACGAGGTGCTGTTCGGCAAGCTCAAGAAGGGCGGCACGGTGCGCGTCACCGTCGAGAAGAAGGAAACCGGCGAAACCGGCCTGAAGCTCGAATCACTGGCCGACGAAGCCCCGGTGCAGCCGAAGCAGGAGCCGGAAGAGACGCCGAAAGCCCGCAAGGCGGTGGCCAAGAAGCCCGTCGCCAAGAAGGCGGTGGCGCAGAAGCCTCAGCCCAAGGGCAAGGACGAGCCTGAGCCCAAGGGCAAGGATGGCGGCAAGCGCAGCCTGGTGCCGCAACTGCCGCGCAAGAGCTGAAAGGTTCGCCTATGAAGGGCCCGGTGACGGGCCCTTTTTTCATTGGCTGGCCGGTTTGCCGACACAGCGCCCCTGCTTTTCAGGGCAGATGTTGTTAGGTCAGGCGGCGACGCCCTCGGGTGCAAACTTGCCCAGGAAGTACCCGCACGCCTTCCAGATGGCGATCGAAATCAGAACGCTCGCATAGCCATCCACGGCATAATGCCAGCCAAGGACGACCGAGCCGACCATGATGATTGCGGCGAATGCCCACATCAAAAGGCCGGCCAACCGTGAGCGGCGTGTTGCATAAAGCGCGAAAAGCACCGCCATCGCTACATGCATGGACGGGAAGGCGGATATGCCGAGACTGCCTGGCGTCGCCCCGATATAGCCGCTCCACACAATGTCCTGCGTGCTGAGCGCCCAGATCGGATAGATGCGATCGGCGGCGGCGAGTGCTTGCATCAGGGAATGATAGTCGCTGCCCAGCCCCAGTCGCTCGTAAAAGCACGGCCCTGCCGAAGACAGGCCCATCGCCAGGAAAAAACCCGCCAGTATCCACACGAGCATGAAGCTCATCAGGAACTGGTGACGCAGCTTCGTGTCCCTGCGCGTGATGCAAGCGATGAAGACCGAGGCGATAAGGACGACGAACCAGGAATTGTAAGCCAGGTTGAACGATCTTACGGCGAGCGGCGACTGGACGATAAACCATAGCCATTCATGGGGCGCTCGGCCGAAATGCAGCACCCGGTCGGCCTGAGCCAATGCGTGATCCCATGCGAATGGCGAAAGGATCGCGACCGCGCCTTTCAACACACCGAAAGCGGATATGAGCGCAATGCACGCGGCCAGACCATTCAGGCTGTTGGCGTTGCGCTCGGCGTCGCCGAAGACGCCGCCGATCGATCGCAGGAAAGTGCCGAGCGGCTCAGGATCCCGCTTGATGAGTGCAAGGTGAAAAAAGCTGCCGAGTGCGAAGGCGCAGCCACCGATCCAGAAAGCGAAAAGAAGGTATTGGGAATAGTCTTCCAGCACGCCGAAATCCGGCATGTTTCCGGTGCGCAGGCCGACCGCGGCTGCCAAAAGCAGGGCAGCGATGGCCATCGCGTGCAGCAGGCGGTGTCGCCGGTACGCGTCCGCCAAGGTGCGCAGAAAGGCCCGCCCGGCAGCTGCTTTTACCAACGGCTCTGATGTCGCAACCGAATGTTCCACGATTTTGAAAACCCAAACGCATCCCGGTACGGAGCACGTTATCACGGCGTGGTTTGATATTTTCCTAACCGACGTGGTGGATTGTGGCTGAGCGCATCGCCCTGAGGCGCGCGCCACCTCAACCGTTCAGCGCTGCTCGGATCTTCGCCGCGTTCTCCGTCAGCACTTCGGGCTTCTCCATCTGCCCCGTATGCGGCTTGAGCGCGATGCCTTCGAACCGCGGGATGACATGGACATGTAGGTGGTAGACGGTCTGGCCGGACGCCGGTTCGTTGAACTGCAGGATGGTGACCCCGTCAGCGCCGAAAGCCTTTTTGACCGCCAGCGCGACCGTTTGGACCGTGGTGAACAGCCGGCCGAGCGTCGCGGGATCGGCATCGAGCAGATTGCGCGACGGTGCTTTGGGCACCACCAGCGTGTGACCGGGGCCTTGCGGCATCACATCCATGAAGGCGACCACGGCATCATCCTCGTAGATGCGGTGCGAGGGGATTTCGCCGCGCAGGATCTTTGCGAAGATATTGCTGGGGTCGTAGGCCTCGGTCATGGCGGCGCTCCGGGAGTATGCTCCCGGTGTAGCGAAGCTGTCCCGGACCGGCAAGATGGTCAGGTAAGATGGTCAGGCGAGGGCAGGCGCGGATCGCTATTCCTCAAGATCCTTGCGGAACGGCGTATGCTCTTCCAGAATTTCGCCCATCCGCTCGACCTCGCGCCGCTCACGCCGGAGATAATCGGCCACAGCATTGCGCAGGCCGGCATGTGCGATGTAGTGCGCCGAATGCATGGTCACGGGACGATAGCCGCGCGCCAGTTTGTGCTCACCCTGCGCGCCGGCCTCGATCACCTTCAGCTTGCGCTCGATGGCGAAGTCGATGGCCTGATGGTAGCAGACTTCGAAATGCAGGAACGGGTGGTCCTCGATGCAGCCCCAATTGCGGCCGTAGAGCGCATCGGAGCCGATGAAGTTGATGGCGCCGGCGACATAGCGGCCATTGCGCTTGGCCATGACCAACAGGATGTCCTGGGACATGCGCTCCCCGATCAGCGAGAAGAACTTGCGGTTGAGATAGGGCCGGCCCCATTTGCGGCTGCCGGTATCCATGTAGAAGGCGAAGAAATCGTCCCAGGCCTTTTCGGTCAGGTCCTTGCCGGTGAGCCGGTCGATCGAGATATTGTTGGCGAGCGCCTCGCGGCGCTCCTTCTTCATCGCCTTGCGCTTGCGCGATGCCAGCGTGGCGAGAAAGTCGTCATAGGTCGAAAAGCCTTCGTTGAAGAAATGGAACTGCTGGTCGGTGCGGTGCAGGAAGCCGGCTGCTTCCAGCGTTGCAACGTCGCTTTCATTGGCGAAGGTGACATGCGCGGAGGACACGCCGAGCTTTTCCGTCACCGCCTTCAGGCCCGCTGCGAGACCGGCCTTCACAATGGCGCTGTCCTCGCCCTTGCTGACCAGCAGGCGAGGGCCGGTGACCGGAGAGAACGGCACGGCGCATTGCAGTTTCGGATAGTAGTTGCCGCCGGCGCGTTCGAACGCATCGGACCAGCCGTGGTCGAAGACATATTCGCCCTGGCTGTGCGATTTGAGATAGCAGGGCACGGCGCCCAGCAATCTGCCTTGGGCATTTTCCAGTCTGAGATGATGACCTTGCCAGCCGGTACGCCGCACGGCGCAGCCGGAATCTTCAAGCGCGCTCAGAAAAGCATATGAAACGAGAGGGTTATAGCCATTTTCTGTGTCGCTGCGGGTTGTGCCGGTAAAGCCGTTCCACTCGTCGCAGGTGAAGGCATTGATGCCGGCGGCGACGCGGATGGAAAACTCCGCATTCGCCGTTTGCCCGTCGCCTTCATCACCCTGATCCATGGGGCTTATTTAAGCTCTGTCGGGGCCGCTACAAGTCACGTTTCAGGCACTTCCATCAGGCGACATTGACCAGATCGGGTTCGAACCCTTCGAACGTCATCTGGTCGGCGTATTTGAAAGTGAGATCCACCGCCGGCTGGTCATGCACCGTCCAGGTGATGACAGGCATTTTAAGCCTTTCGCGCACGAAGCTGACGAACGGGTTCGGCAGATCGCCCGCGGCATAGGAGGTGAAGGCGAGGTCATGCGCCAGCATGGCGAAATGCGCCTCGATCAACTGGTTGTCCTTGCCATAGGCCGTGAGCCCGCCCGGAATTCCTGGCGCATCCCTGGGGAAATCGCGGACCAGCCAGTGGTCGAACGACATGATCGCCGCCTTGGCCTTGTAGCGCTCCAGCATCTTGCCGACGCTTGCCACCAAGCCCTCGTCGTAACCGGGCACACCCTTCAGTTCGACAACCATCGGCACACGGCCGTCGACCAAGTCGAGCGCTTCTTGCAGTGTCGGCACATGGTCCTTGGTGCCGCCGATCCTGAGCGCCGCCAGTTCCGCTGCCGTGCGCTGCCAGACGAAGCCGTCCTGGCCGGTCAACCGCCTGAGATCGCCGTCATGAATGATGACGGGGACGCGGTCGGACGACAAATGCACGTCGCATTCGATCGCATAGCCGCGCTCGGCGGCAGCAGCGAAGGCCGACAGCGTGTTTTCCCAGCGCGTCTTGTTCATGTCGTGAAAGCCGCGATGCGCCACCGGGCGGGCGGTCAGCCAGGAAAGGTCGGTCATTGTCTTGGTCCTGCTCATGCGACCTCGAAGACGGCTTCGATTTCCACTGCGGCATTAAGCGGCAGACAGGCGGTGCCGACGGCGGAGCGGGCATGCTTGCCGCGCTCGCCAAGGGCTGCGACCAGGAAATCGGAGGCGCCGTTGGCGACCAGATGCTGCTCGACGAAATCCGGCACTGATGCAACAAAGACGGTGATCTTGACCAGCCGCTGGATTTTTTCGAGATCGCCAAGTGCTGCTTTTGCCTGCGCCAAGATGTTGATTGCACAGTACTTTGCGCCTTCCTTGCCGGTTGCGGTATCGACGTCGCGGCCGAGCAGGCCGCTTGCCTGCAGCTTGCCGTCCTTGAGCGGCAACTGCCCGGCGGTGAACAAAAGATTGCCGGACCTGCAATAGGGCACATAGTTCGCGGCGGGCGCTGCGGCGGCAGGTATCGTCACGCCGAGATCGCTTAGCCGCTTTTCGATTGTTTCACTCATGGTATTTCCCTATTGCTTGGAGACGCCGCGCTGGCCGAGCCGAAATTGCTATTTTTGCCTCGCTTCCGCCACGACTTTTTTTAAGCTGGACCATCTTTACCTGCGGCCTGCCATCAGCTGCGACGATCGGAGCCCCTTATGCGCGCAACGCGCCTTGCCTTCCACGCCGTTCTCTTTCCGGTGCTGTTCTCGATGGCTCCAGCCTTTGCCGTGCCGGCGCTGCAGGCGCATCGCGCCGTCTACGATCTTACCCTCGACAAGGCGTCGGACCGCTCGGGTATCACCGGCATTTCCGGCCGCATGGTCTATGAGTTCAACGGCTCGCCCTGCGAGGGCTATACGGTAAAATTCCGTTTCGTCACCCAGATCGCCACCGGCGACAACACCAGGCTGACCGACCAGCAGACGACCACGTTCGAGGACGCCGAAGGCAAGACCTTCTCGTTCGTGACCAAATCCTTCGTCGACCAGAACCTCGACAAGGAGGTCAAGGGCACCGCCACGAAAGAGACCAAGGGCCTCAAAGTCGACATTGACAAGCCCGAGAAGAACAGCCTGGAACTTGCCACCACCCAGTTCCCGACCCAGCATCTGGTCGAACTGATCGGCAAGGCCGAGAAGGGCGAGAATTTCTACGAAACCAGCCTGTTCGACGGTTCGGAGGATGCCAACAAGGTGATGACCACCACCGTCATCGTCGGCAAGAAGGCCGAGGGCGACAAGGCCGACCCCGAAGCGCCGGCGCTGGCCAAGCTTGCCGGCGACAAATACTGGCCGGTCGACATCGCCTATTTCGACGAGACCGACAAATCGGGCGAAGAGGTGCCGGAATACCGCATCAGCTTCAAGCTGCACGAGAACGGCATCACCCGCGACCTCACAATGGACTATGGCGAGTTCTCGATGACCGGAAAGCTGGTCAACCTGTCGCTGTTCGATCAGACCAAGCCTTGCCCCGTCTCGAAATAGCAACAATGCGGCGCTGGCCACGGCAGGCTTGATGGCAGTTCCCGATGGCGGTCTATGTCGATGCGGCAATCTGGAAATGGGCCGGCCATCGCTGGTGCCACCTGATGGCCGACGATACGGACGAACTGCATCGTTTCGCCGCCGAACTTGGCGTCAAGCGTTCGTCCTACCAAGGGCCGCCCAGGACATCGGCGCCGCACTATGACATAACCGGCTTCGAGCGCGACCGGGCGGTGCGGCTCGGCGCCATCGAATGCAGCCGCGAGGAGATCGTTGCGATCTTCAGGCGCGTACGGGTACCCAACGGAAAGGGCCGGTCGTGACGCTAACGGCATTCCTGGCTTATTGCCTTGCCATCACACTTGCCGCCGCCACGCCGGGACGACCGGCGATGTTCACGGTGATCACCAACGGCGTGGCACGCGGCTTCCTGCGTGCGTTCGTCGCCGGAATGGGCATTGCCGCCGGTGATGCCGTGCTGGTCACCTTGGCACTGCTCGGGCTGGTGGCGCTGGCCCAGACCTTCGAATGGGTGTTTCTCCTGTTGAAATACGCCGGTGCGGCCTACCTGATTTTCCTCGGCATCAAGATGTGGCGGGCCGCGGCCGCGCAATCGGCCGCGCAAGGAATCCCCCAAACCGGATTGTCGCGTTCCTGCTTGGCGCCTCCGTGGCGCTCGGCAACCCGAAGGCGATCCTGTTCCACGCCTCGATCATGCCGCTGATCCTCAACCTCGACACCATGACGTTTGCCGACGGCCTGCTGGTGGTGGCAGTCGTCGTCGGCGCCAATATTCTCACCATGGGCATCTACGCCGCGCTGGCGGGCAGGGCATCCGGCTGGTTCAGGACGCCCGGACGCATGCGGCTGATGAACCGGTTCGCCGGCAGCGCCATGATCGGGACCGGAGCGCTGATTGCCGCGCGCTGAGCGATGAAGCACCTCACCGCTTGCGTTTGCAGCGCTTCCCCTCTATATGCGCGCTCATTCCACACACGGACTTTGGTGTCTGCCCGGGAGAAATCCGGCTGAAACCTCCGGTGGCGTTCGAGGACAAAGTCCAAAAATGCCTGTGTCCGTGGAGGCTAACCGGAAAAGGAACTAAGAATGGCACTGCCTGATTTCAGCATGCGCCAGCTTTTGGAAGCTGGCATTCACTTCGGCCACCAGACCCACCGCTGGAACCCGAAGATGGCGCCTTACATCTACGGCGCCCGCAACAACATCCACATCATCGACCTGTCGCAGACGGTGCCTTTGCTGCACCAGGCTCTGAAGCAGGTTTCCGACACCGTTGCCAAGGGCGGTCGCGTGCTGTTCGTCGGCACCAAGCGCCAGGCTTCGGATATCGTCGCTGACGCGGCGCAGCGTTCGGCCCAGTATTATGTCAATTCGCGTTGGCTCGGCGGCATGCTGACCAACTGGAAGACGATCTCGAATTCGATCCAGCGCCTGCGCAAGCTCGACGAGATGCTGGCCGGTGAGGCCCAGGGCCTGACCAAGAAGGAACGCCTGAACCTCGACCGCGAGCGCGAGAAGCTCGACAAGGCGCTCGGCGGTATCAAGGACATGGGCTCGACCCCCGACCTGATGTTCGTCATCGACACCAACAAGGAAGCGATCGCCATTCTCGAGGCCAAGCGCCTCGGCATTCCGGTCGTTGCCATCATCGATTCGAACTGCGATCCGGACAAGATCGACTTCCCGATCCCCGGTAATGACGACGCGGCGCGCGCCATCCAGCTCTATTGCGACCTGATCGCCAAGGCTGCCATCGACGGCATCGCCCGCCAGCAGGGCGCGCTCGGCGTCGACATCGGCGCCTCGGTCGAAGCTCCGGTCGAACCGGCGCTTGATCCGGCTCCGGCCCCGGCTGCGGACGCTCCGGAAGCTTGACAATCGAAGGTCGGTTGCGGCCTTCATCATTCTCATATTTGGCACGCTAGACGGACGCATCACCGAGTACCGGTGGTGCGTCGGTGCATTTAAAACAAAGAGGCGACAATGAGCATTTCGGCTGCACAGGTCAAAGAACTCCGCGACTTGACCGGCGCGGGCATGATGGACTGCAAGGCGGCGTTGACCGAGACCAACGGCAACATCGAAGAGGCCGTCGACTGGCTGCGCAAGAAGGGCATTTCCAAGGCCGACAAGAAGGCTGGCCGTACTGCCGCCGAAGGCCTGATCGGCGTCGACTCCGGCGTCCGCGAGGCCGCCATCGTCGAGGTTAACTCCGAGACCGATTTCGTGGCCCGCAACGAGCAGTTCCAGGAGATCGTTCGCAATGTCGCCAAGGTCGCGCTTGCTTATGGCACGACGGAGGCTGTCTCTGCCGCAAAGTATCCTGGTTCGGACAAGTCGGTCACTGACACCATCAAGGACGCCGTTGGCACCATTGGCGAGAACATGAGCTTCCGCCGTTCGGCCAAGCTCACCGTCCCGCACGGTGCTGTCGCAACCTACGTGCACAATGCGGTTGCCGATGGTCTTGGCAAGCTCGGCGTTCTGGTCGCGATCGAGACCACGGGCAATGAGCATGCCGCCAACGCCTTTGGCCGCCAGGTCGCCATGCATGTCGCCGCCACCAACCCGCTGGCTTTGACCGCCGAGCAGATCGATCCGGCAGCGGTCGAGCGCGAGAAGGCGATCTTCGCCGACCAGGCGCGCCAGTCCGGCAAGCCGGAAGCGATCATCGAAAAGATGGTCGAAGGCCGCCTGCGCAAGTTCTACGAGGAAGTCGTGCTCCTCAAGCAGGCCTTCGTGCTCAATCCCGACATCACTGTCGAGCAGGCGCTGAAGGATGCCGAGAAGGACATCGGCGCTCCGGCCAAGATCTCCGCCTATCTGCGCTTTGCGCTGGGCGAAGGCATCGAAAAGGAAGAGACCGATTTCGCGGCGGAAGTCGCGGCGGCGGTGAAGAAGTAGTTTTAAAAATAGCCCCGAAAAGGGCTTCTCAGCTCAGGCAACTCGGCCGGGCGTCCGCAAGGATGCTCGGCCAATTTCTTGTGCGGTGTCGATGAAGGCCCTGAGCTTTGGCGCCATCGACGCCCTGCGCGGGAAGTAGAGGAAGAGGCCGGGCTCCTCGATCGCCGTTTGCGGCAGGATCTGAACGAGGCGGCCGGCGGCCAATTCCGCGCGCACCAGCGGCTCGAACACATAGGTCAGCCCGACGCCGGCAAGCGCAAGGTCGATCGCGGCCAGCGAATCGGTGACGATGACCGTACCCTTCGTCTCGGCCACGACATCCTTGCCGTCCTCAGTCAGGTCCCAGCGATAGAGTGCGCCGGAGCGCACAAGCCGGTAGCCGATGCAATTGTGGTCCGAAAGATCCGCCACACCGCGCGGACGGCCATGCCGGCCGACATAGGCGGGGGAGGCGACGATCACGGCGTTGAATGGCGGCGTCAGCCGGACCGTGACCATGTCCTGTGCGATCATCTCGCCCAGCCGGATGCCGGCATCAAAACCCTCGCCGACAATGTCCACCAGCCCCTGGTCGGTGAGCAATTCGATGGTCACATCAGGATAGCGTTCAGCCATCGCGGCGGCCACGGGAGTGACGGCAAGTGGAACGGCGATGTTGGGAACGTTCAACCTGAGCAAGCCGGAGGGCCGGCCCTTGATGGCTCGGATGCGGTCCATCCGGTCGGCGATATCCTGGAGGGCAGGGGCTGCTGTGTCCACCAGCGCCTTGCCGGCTTCCGTCAGCGAGACGCTGCGCGTGGTGCGCGCAAACAGCGGCTGGCCGATCCGCTCCTCCACGAGGCGCACCGCATGGCTGACGGCGGATGGGGACATGCCCAGTTCGGCCGCAGCTAGCGCAAAGCCGCCGCGTCGGGCAACGGCGACGATGACAGGCAAATGACTGAGCAGATCCCGGTCCATTCATGCATGATATCGCATAGTCCTTGCGAACACTTCAATCTTCTCGATGCCGACAGGCTGACCCATATTGCCATCACCGATGCACAAAGGAGAAGAGAGATGGATGCCTTGAAACACGCTACCTTCGCCGCAGGCCTTGCCCTAGCGCCGGTCGATGCCGGCGGCGCCGAGCCGTCCGGTTGGCGCGCGCTCGCCGACGAACGCGCCGTCATCCGCATCGCCGATGCCATCGACCGTGCCGTCGATGCGCAGGACTGGAAGCTTGCCCGCTCCTATTTCGCCGACCGTGTCACCGTCGACTTCAGCAGCCTGTCAGGACAGCCTGCCGCCACCATCCCCTCCGACAATCTGATCGGTACCTGGGCCGGCAACCTCAGGGGCAGCAAGACCAGCCTGCATCTGCGCACCAATCACCAGGTGATCTTTGAGGCGGACGCGGCGACCGTCTCTTCGAACGGCTATGCCTGGAACCGGATGGAAGGCAATGGCGACCCGCTGTGGGAAGTCTGGGGCACCTACGAGCACCATCTGGTTCGCTCCGGGACCGGCTGGAAAGTCGACGGCTTCGTTTTCCGCGCCACGCATGAGCGCGGCAATCCCTGGGTCAAGATGACGCCTGGCCAGTGAGCCGGCGTCAAGAAATCAGGATAGGAAAAACACCATGACCATGAGCTATTACACACTGGGCAACAGCGGCCTGCGCGTCAGCCGGCTGGCACTGGGCACCATGACCTTTGGCACCGAATGGGGCTGGGGCGCGGACAGGGAAACCGCGCGCGCCATGGCCGACGCCTATGTCGAGGCCGGCGGCAATTTCTTCGACACCGCCGACCTCTACACCGGCGGCACAGCCGAAACCTGGCTCGGCGAATTCATCGCCGAGCGGGGCTTGCGCGACAAAGCGGTGATCGCCACGAAATTCACCTTCAACGCGGAGCCCGGCAATCCGAACGCCGGCGGCAATGGCCGCAAGAACATCTTGCGCGCCGTGGACGCCTCGCTGAAGCGGTTGGGCACCGACTATATCGACCTCTACCTCCTCCATGTCTGGGACGGGCTGACGCCGGCCGAGGAGGTCATGCGCACGACGGATGATCTCGTGCGTGCGGGCAAAATTCGCCATGTCGGCCTGTCCGATGTGCCGGCCTGGTATGCTGCCCGCGCGCAGACGATCGCCGAGTGGCGCGGCTACGAGCCGGTGTCGGCCCTGCAGCTTGAATATTCGCTGGCGGAGCGTTCGATCGAAAATGAGTTCGTGCCCTTCGGCACCCGCCATGGCGCAGGAATCATGGTGTGGAGCCCGCTGGCCAGCGGCCTGCTCAGCGGCAAGTACCGGCCGACGCAGGACGGCCATGTCGGCCGGCTCGACGGCTTTCGCAACACCACTCATCCGGGGTTCCAGAAGTTCACCGAGCGCAACTGGGCGATCGTGGCGGAACTCGAAAAAGTGGCCGCCGAACTCGGACACAGCATGGCGCAGGTCGCGCTCAACTGGGTGGCAACGCAACCGGGCATCGCCACCGTGATTCTTGGCGCCACCAAGCTGGCACAGTTGCAGGACAATCTGGCGGCGTTGGATTTCACTTTACCCGCCGAGCTTCGCGCGCGGCTGGATACGGTCAGCAAGACACCGCCGCCATTCCCGTACGCCTATTTCGGGTCCGACATACAAGCCCGGGTTACCGGCGGCGCCGTGACCGGCGACAAACCGTTGGGTTATGCGCCGCCGCTGCTGGTCGAGGGCGACGCCGTCAGCATCACCAGCAACTGACGGGCCGCGACGGGAAGGCGGAATTGGGCGAGGGGGGGGGGGGGGGCGACAGCCGCCCCCCCAGGCATAAAGAAAAACACCACCACCCCCCCCCCCCCCCCCCCCCCGGCGGGCGAGAGCACGGGAGGACCC
>NZ_JAMYQI010000015.1:0-154437 GCF_040320805.1 Mesorhizobium sp. M0615
GCTTGGCGCTGCGGCGGACGCATAGGGGGAGAGAAGTGTCACCTATGTATCCGGTTCAAAGTGTTACCCATCTATCGGCTGGACACCGGCAGGCGGGGCGGCGCGACGCCAAGTGGCCCTCGCGCCTCGGCACATTCACGCCAACGGCCACTGTCGCGCCGCCAAGTCTGGCCCAACGCAAGTGGATTGGTCTGATCGGTCCGCACCCTTATTGTGCGCCGCAATGAACGCCGCGCCCTTACGCCTTTCTCTCGCTGGCATGATCGCCATGGCCGTCGCCATGGGCATTGGCCGTTTCGTCTACACGCCGATCCTGCCCGGAATGATGGAAGAACTGCATCTGTCGCCGGCCGATGCCGGCTGGATCGCGTCGGCCAACTACCTCGGCTACCTCGTCGGCGCGCTTGCGGCGGCCGGCGGCTGGGCGCATGGGCGCGAGCGGCTGCTGATGTTTGGCGGCCTTGCCGCCAGTGCTGCGCTCGCCGCCCTGATGGGACTGACCGAAACGATGACGGCCTTCATCCTCATCCGCTTCCTTGCCGGTCTCGCCAGCGCCTTCGTCATGGTGTTCATGGCCTCGATCGTCTTCGGTCACCTGGCAGCCGCCAACAGAAGCGACCTGCAGGCGCTGCATTTCGGCGGCGTCGGCCTCGGCATCGCGGCATCCTCAGCGCTGATGGCGGTTCTGGTCACCGAACATGCCGGCTGGGCTTCGGGCTGGCTGTGGTCGGCAGCGATTTCCGCCGGCGGCCTTGCGATGGTCGCCTTGCTCGCCGGCAGCACCGCACCTGGCCGCGGCGTGGCCGACCGCGAACCGGCACTGCCGAGGGACCGGTCGTTGGCAAAAGTCATCGTTGCCTACGGCCTGTTCGGCTTCGGCTATGTGGTGACGGCGACCTTCCTGGTCGCCATCGTGCGCCAGGGCGGCGGCGGCCGCGTCTTCGAGGCAAGCGTCTGGATGGTCACCGGCCTTGCCGGCTTTCCCTCGGTCTGGCTGTGGCAGAAGGTAGCGGCACGGATCGGGCTTTATACCGCCTATGCCGTGGGCTGCCTGGTCGAGGTGGTCGGCGTCACCGCCAGCGTCGCCATCGGCGGCACCGCCGGGCCGCTGCTGGCGGGCGTCCTGCTCGGCGGCACCTTCATCGCCATCACCGCGCTCGGCCTGCAGACGGCAAGGCAGCTCGTGCCGGAGGCGCCGCGCCGGATTTTTGCGCTGATGACCGCTTCCTTCGGCATCGGCCAGATCGTCGGCCCGATCGTCGCCGGACTGCTGGCGCAAGCCTCGGGCAACTTCTTCCTGGCCTCGATCGTCGCTGCTGGCGTATTGCTGGTATCTGCTGGGATCACCTGGTCGGCCGCGCCAAAATCGCCATGATTGTGGTCTTGCTCGATGCCGGGCATCGGGTACGGGCATTTGCTTTCCACCTAATGTGTGACTTTATGCCCGCTGAACCCCGCTGATTTGCGCACCGACCGAGGATTTCACCACAGTGTTCGTATCCTTCTTCCCGCAGCCGAAGCTGTTTTTCACCTCGGCCGCCGTCTGGAGCCTTTTGCTCATCATAATTTGGTTTTTCGGCGGCCAAGAGCTGGGTACCCTGATTGGGCTTGCTCCGGTGGCAGCCGACACGCCCGTTGGCGTTGAAGTCTTTTGGTCTGACCCGTTCGTCTGGTTCTACCTATACTACGGCACGGGCGTAGCGCTTTTCGCTGGCTTTTGGAGGTGGTATTCACCCCATCCTTGGCAGAACTGGTCGATCCTTGGGTCCGCGCTCATTCTCTTCGTGATCTATTTCCAGGTTCAAGTGGATGTAGCCTTTAACGCTTGGTACGGACCGTTCTACGATCTCATACAGCGGGCGCTCGGCAAGGCGTATTCGACAACGCCGTGGGATTTCTACAGCCAACTGCTGACCATCTCCTGGGTCGCTGGATTGGCCGTTGCCGTGGGTGTCCTTAACCTATTTTTTGTGAGCCATTGGATCTTCCGCTGGCGCACGGCGATGAATGAATACTACATGTTCTATTGGGACAGGCTTCGCACTATCGAAGGAGCGTCGCAGCGTGTCCAGGACGACACCATGCGCTTTTCCACGACGATGGAAGCACTCGGTGTGAATTTGGTCCGCTCGGTAATGACGCTGATCGCATTCTTGCCCGTTCTCCTCGTTCTGTCGAAAAATGTAACTGAATTGCCAATCGTCGGAGAGGTCCCTTACTCCCTAGTGGTGGTAGCGATTGTTTGGTCGATTTTTGGGACTACTTTCTTGGCGCTCGTCGGCATCAAGTTGCCAGGCCTCGAATTCCGTAACCAGCGCGTCGAGGCTGCCTATCGAAAAGAACTTGTTTATGGTGAAGATGATCCGAATCGTGCTCGGCCGCCCACTGTCGCCGAACTATTTAACAACGTGCGGCGAAATTACTTTAGGCTTTACTTCCACTACATGTATTTCAATGTGGCTCGCATATTCTATCTTCAGATAGATAATATATTCCCTTATATAGTATTGGTCCCAACGATGGTGGCCGCCAAAATCAGTTTGGGTCTATTGAACCGAATTCTCGATGCCTTCGGGCAAGTGCGCTCCTCGTTCCAATATCTCGTCAATGCGTGGACAACGATTGTCGAGCTTCTGTCCATTTACAAGCGCCTGCGTGCCTTCGAGGCAATTATCCACGGCGAGCCGCTTCCCGATATCGATCGTCGTTTCCTCGCGCGCCAGGCAAAGGAACCCGACCCGGCTTGATCCTATCTGCATAGACGGTTGGCGGCTCAGCCGCCCACCGCCGCCTGCCTCTCGCTACCACGTTGCCGCTGCACATAATCGCGAAAACTGATGCACTCGACATCTGATTTGACGCAGTTTTCGCCGGCAAAGCGCTCCAGCGCGTCCCAGTAGGCGCCGTTGTTCATCGGCGTGAAGTGGAAGCTGAGCACCAGCGGGATGCGCTTGCCCTGATATTGCCTGTCGAAGGCGGCGCGGAAGGCCTGGTAGGTCCGATCGCTGAACTCGGCTGCCTGGCTCGGCCGCTCGAAGCCGCCGGAATGCCTGACATAGAGATTGTAGTCCATGGCGATCACCAGCCTACCATCAGGGCCTTCCGGGATCTGCGGCAGCGAAAAGCGGGTCAAGCCGCCGCCGGTCGGCGGCTCGACCGGGCCTTTCGAAACGCCGCTGGCATCATAGTGGTAGCCGGCTTCAGGCAGGGCCTCATAGAGCCCTTTGCTGGTCGAGAGGTACGGCGCGCGAAAGCCGACAACGGCATGGGCAATATCGCGCCATCCCTTGGGCTCGGGTTCAATACCGTTGATCGCATAGGCGTTTTCCAGAATGCGCTCGAACGAGGCGAATTCCTTCAGCCAGTCGGCCTTGCTCCAGTCCTTGCCGTCGAAATGGCCGCAGCCATGGCTGGCGATGTCGTGGCCTTCCGAAGCGGCGAGCCCGATCTGATCGAGCCGATCGGCGACGTCCTGCTTCGAAGCGGCAAAGCCGATGTTGGATTTGCCCGCGGACTTGGCCGGAGCTGTGTAGTCGGCCCGCGTCTGCGGCGACAGCAGGAAGACGCAGGACAAAAAGTAGGTGAAATGCGCGCCGGTGCGCTTGGCCAGCGCCCGGCTGCGCTGCCATTGCGAGATCTCCCGGGCGCTATCGAACGAGATGATGACGATCTGCTTCGGCTTTGCCGGGGCAGGCGGCGCCGGCGGGTCGGCGAAAGCCGCACCAGCCATGGCAAGCACGGCTGAGGAAAACGCAACAACGCGGGACAAACGTGGCATCGGCAATCTGGGCTTGATCTGGAGGCAGTCCAAGCCGGCTATCGGCAAAATGTGGCGTGGGTGCGATCAACGTCGGCAGCTATGCGCCCGGCGATTAGCCGATTTTCCTGCCGAGCCCCTTCCATGCCCGCGAAATTTCGCTAAAACGCGGGCTCAAGAAGCGCCCCTGTTAGGGCAGCAATGGTTTTGATTGATGTCCGACGACAGTTTTATCCGCGAAGTCAACGACGAGATCCGTCGCGAGCAGGCGCAGGCGCTATGGGACCGCTTTGGTCCGGCGATCCTTGGCCTCGCCATCCTGGTGGTGCTTGGCACCGCCGCCTTCGTCGGCTACCGCTATTGGGACGAGACCCGCGCCAACCGCTCCGGCGATGCCTTCTCGCAGGCGCTGAAGCTTGCCAATGACGGCAAGAGCGACGAGGCGCTGACCGCCCTCGAACAGCTGGATAAGGATGGCTACGGCGCCTATCCGCTGCTCGCCCGCATGCGCGCGGCAACCGTCAAGGCCGACAAGGGCGACTTTGCCGCCGCCGTCGCCGATTTCGATGGCGTCGCCGCCGACAACGCCATTCCCCAGGGCATTCGCGACATGGCGCGCCTGCGGGCCGCCCTGCTGCTCGTCGATCACGGCTCCTTCGCCGACGTCTCCAGCCGCGTCGAGGCGCTGACCGCCGACAACAACACGCTGCGCCACACAGCGCGCGAAGCGCTCGGCCTTGCCGCCTGGAAGGAAGGCAAGACCCAGGATGCGCTGAAACTGTTCGACCAGATCGCCGCCGATGACGGCGCCCCGCGCAACGCGCGCCAGCGGGCGACGCTGATGTCGGAATTGATCCGCGGCTCGGGCGCGTCATGATACGCATCGCCCAAAGCCTGCCCTCGGGCCTGACCCAAGGGCGCGCTGCGGTTTGGGCGATGATATGGATAGCCGGATGAGCTTCAAAGTCGCCATTATCGGCCGGCCCAATGTCGGCAAATCGACGCTTTTCAACCGATTGGTGGGACGGAAGCTGGCGCTTGTCGACGACACGCCGGGCGTCACCCGCGACCGTCGCGTCCACGCGGCCAAACTCTACGATCTGCATTTCGATGTCATCGACACCGCCGGTTTCGAAGACGCCGCCGCCTCGACGCTGCCCGGCCGCATGCGCGCGCAGACCGAGATCGCGATCCGCGAAGCCGACCTGATCTTCTTCACCATCGACGCCAAGTCCGGGCTTTTGCCCGACGACCGCACCTTTGCCGAGATCGTGCGCAAGTCCGGCAAGCCGGTCGTGCTGGTCGCCAACAAGGCCGAGGCCAAGGGCGCCCAGGGCGGCATGCTGGAAGCCTGGGAACTGGGCTTGGGCGAGCCGATCCCGGTCTCGGCCGAGCACGGCCAGGGCATGCCCGATCTGCGCGACGCGGTGATCGAGGCGCTGGGCAAAGACCGCGCCTTCGGCGAGGAAGAAGACGAGGCCGAGGACGTCGCCGCCAGCGAGGTGCTGATCGGCGAGGACATCACCGATCCCGACGCCGAACCCGCCTATGACGACACCAAGCCGATGCGCATCGCCGTCGTCGGCCGGCCCAATGCCGGCAAGTCGACGCTGATCAACGCGTTGATCGGCGAGGAGCGGCTGCTGACCGGCCCGGAAGCCGGCATCACCCGCGATTCCATCTCCGTCGACTGGGACTGGCATGGCCGCCGGCTAAAACTGTTCGACACTGCCGGCATGCGCCGCAAGGCCAGGATCCACGAGAAGCTGGAAGTGATGTCGGTGCAGGACGGCTTGCGCGCCATCCGCTTTGCCGAGATCGTCATCATCGTGCTCGACGCCACCATCCCTTTCGAGAAGCAGGATTTGCAGATCGCCGACCTGATCATCCGGGAGGGCAGGGCGCCGGTCATCGCCTTCAACAAATGGGACCTGATCGACAATCCGCAGGAACTGCTGGCCGAGTTGCGCGAAAAGACCACACGGCTTTTGCCGCAGGTGCGCGGCATCCAGGCGGTGACCGTTTCGGCCGAGACCGGGCGCGGCCTCGACAAGCTGATGGATGCCGTCATCAAGACGCACAAGGTGTGGAACAGCCGCGTTTCCACCGGCAAGCTCAACCGCTGGCTGGAAAGCATTCTGGCGCATCACCCGCCGCCCGCTGTCGCCGGCCGCCGGCTCAAGGTCAAATATGTCACCCAGGCCAAGACCCGGCCGCCGGGTTTCGTCGTCCAGTGCTCGCGGCCCGACGCGATGCCGCAATCCTATGTCCGCTACCTCTCCAACAGCCTGCGCGAAGCCTTCGACATGCCCGGCGTGCCGATCAGGATAGCGCTGCGGACTTCGGACAACCCGTTCGCGGGGAGAGCGAACAAGCGCAAGTGAGCGGTGACGGTTGCGAAATTCTCCGCAAGATTGGCGGGGCAGCACCCCCCTCTGCCCTGCCGGGCATACCCCTCAAGGGGGGAGATCAGCAGCCGCTGCGGCCGTTCTCACCTTGCAAGATCAAAAATTGGCGAAAGCGTTGATGACAGCAATCTCCCCCCTTGAGGGCCCTTGAGGGGGAGATGTCCGGCAGGACAGAGGGGGGTGTGACGGAACGCGACACCGGGTGATCACCGCGTCTAAGCGACCTCTCTCAACCGCTCGTCCTGCGGCAGCGCCGCCACCGCCGCCTGCCACAAAATATCCGCCAGCCGCGTCGCCACCGGGTCCAGTTCGGCGTCTTTCTGGTGCATCACCAGCGCCATGGTTGGCAGCGCGGGTAAGCCCAACGTTTGCGGTGCCATCGTCCTGACATTGGCCGGCAGGCCGATATCCGTGCGGATGGTCAGGCCGAGGCCGGCGGCGACCGCCGCCCAGATGCCGCCAAGGCTGGGGCTGGAGAAGGCCATCCGCCATGGCAGGCCGGCGCGGTCGAGCGTTTCCGTCGTCACTGTGCGCAGCAGGCATGGCGCTTCCAGCGCCACCAGCGGCAGTGCCTCGCCCTCGCGTAGCCTGGTCTCGATCAGCTTTGCCGGCCCGATCCAGCGCAATTGCGCGTCGCCGACATGCCGGCTGTAAGGCAGCGCCTGGCCGCTGTCCCAGGCCAGCGCAATGTCGAGATTGCCTGATGTGATCCGCTCGGCGAGTTCATAGCTGCGCCCGATCCGCGCCTCGATCTTGACCTTGGGGTGCGCGCGGGCGAAGCGTCCGAGCACCTCCGGCAGCACCGCCTCGCCGAAATCCTCCTGCAGGCCGAGCCTGACCCAGCCTTCCAGTTCCACGTCGTGGATGGCCGAGGCCGCTTCGTCGTTCAACTCGAGCAGCCGCCTGGCATAGCCGAGCATGGTTTCGCCGGCTTCGGTCAACGCCAGTCCGCGGCCCGACTTGCGGAAGATCGGCGTCGCCGCCTGGTCCTCCAACTTCTTCAGTTGCGCGCTCACCGCCGAGGTCGAGCGTCCAAGCCGGTCGGCGGCCTTGGCGAAGCTGCCGAGTTCCATGCCGGTGACGAAGCTTCGGAGGACATCGAGGTCGAAGGTTACGCGGCGCATCACAACGATCCTGTTTTTCGGGAACAATTGTCAAAAACTTCCCGATATTCGGGATGAGGTTATGGCGGTAAAGACGAGGCGTCAAGGTCCCGAAAGGGCATCAACAGGAGTCCCGCCATGTCGATTGCCGACGCAAATTGTGAGCCAGGCCGGGTTGGCCGAGCCGCCGCCGTCACGTCGAAGGCTGAACGATTTCGCGCCAATCATCGCTGGAAGGTGCTTGGCATCGGCGTTGCCGCCAATGCCAGTTTCTCCGCCACCTTCGCCGGCATACCGGCGGCGGCGGTGTTTCTGCGGTCGGGCTATCACTTGAGCAATGGCAATCTCGGCCTGGTCCTCGGTCTTCTCGGACTGGGCGTTGCCTTGAGCGAACTGCCCTGGGGTCTGCTCACCGACCGCTGGGGCGATCGCGGCGTGCTATTGACCGGCCTTGGTGCGACCGCGGCGTGGCTCGCCCTGATGGCGTTGTTCATCGTGCCCTCAGTGACCTATGTGCCTGGCGTCGCAATGCTGGCCGCATGCCTTCTGGTCACCGGCCTGCTCGGCGGCAGCGTCAACGGTTCCAGCGGCCGCGCCATCATGGCCTGGTTCCACGAAGGCGAACGTGGCTTTGCCATGAGCATCAGGCAGACCGCGGTGCCGCTCGGCGGCGGGCTCGGCGCGCTGGTCCTGCCGTCGCTGGCATCGGTGCACGGTTTCGCGGCGGTCTTCGGGCTGCTGGCCGCCATGAACGCCGTCTCTGCGCTGTTTGCCTGGCGATGGCTGCACCAGCCGCCGGAACTGGACAATACCGGCAGCATGGCCATGGCAAAGTCGGGCGGTCCGGCGCCGCTGCGCAACGTCGAGGTCTGGCGCATCGCCACCGCCATCGGCCTGCTCTGCTTTCCGCAAGTGGCGGTGCTCACCTTCGCCTCCGTCTTCCTGCACGATTTCGCCGGCATGGCCACGCTCACGATCAGCGCCAGCCTTGCCGCAGTGCAGACCGGCGCGATGGTGATGCGCGTCTGGAGCGGCCGCTACACCGACCGCAACGGCAACCGCCGCTGGTTCCTGCGCCTCTGCAGCATGACGAGCGCGCTTGGCTTCGCGGCCGTCGGCCTGCTGGTCCTGGCGGCAGGAGCCACGCCAGACGCCCATGCCGCGTTGATCCCGGCGATCGACGTGCTGCTGGTCGTTGCCGGCATTTCGGTCTCCGCCTGGCATGGCGTCGCCTACACCGAACTCGCCACGCTTGCCGGCGCCAGCCGCGCCGGAACCGCGCTCGGTCTTGCCAACAGCTTCGTCTTCATCGCCTTCTTCATGGTGCCGACCGCCATTCCGGCTTTGCTGCTCATCTGGTCGTGGCCTGGCGTCTGGCTGGTGGGCGCGCTCTGCGCCATGATTGCATGGCCAATTTTCCTGCGGCCGAACTGACGGGTTGGCCGGCCTGCAAGCGGCGTCCCATTTCGGGCCGCTTCGGAAAAACACGATCAACCGCGTTAACCCCGCATCAAGGTTAATGCTTCACTTTGGCTCTCCAGTGGCTCAGTGGCGTTTCTGGAGAGTTCCCCGTGCATCGACGTGTCCTGAAGCGGCTGGCCGCCGCCGCCGGTGAGAAAAAACGTTCCTTCGTATCGCCATTGGTCATCGGGCTCGGCATCTGGATCGGCTTTCCAACTGTCGTCGCCTACCAGGACATGGGCAGCTTGATTTCCGGCCTCGAAGCCTCGGGCACCCGCTGGAACTCTTATGTCGAGCGCTCCGTCGCCGGCTCGGTTCATGCCGCCGAAATGCCTTTCATCGATTCCGTCACCACCGGTTCGCTCTCGGGTTCGGGCGTGCGCCTGCCCGGCGTCGGCAAGGTCTCGTTTCGCGGCAAGGGCAATGTCGCCGGCATCACGCCCGACGAGGACCGCATCATGCGCGCCGACAAGAAGGGCCGCATCATCCAGGTCTCGCCGGTGGCGCCGCCGAAGAACTTCAATGCCGGCTCGATCTTTCAGCGCACGTCCTCGCTGCTGCGGCCGAGTATGGACAGCGGCCTGAAGCTCGCCTTCGCCAAGCCCGGCATCAAGGGCAAGGAAATCCAGATCGCCCAGGCCTTCCACACCAACGTGGACAAGAAGCCCGATCCCGGCGTGCCGGCCATGCTTGCCGCGTTGGTCAACAATGACAGACCGGACGTGCTGGCCACCGCCTATGCCCAGGCCGAACCCGATTACGCCAAGGCCTCACCCTTCGAAGCGCTGCTGCAGGACGAGGAGCCGAGCAGCGGGCGCTTCATTCCGCCGATGGCCAAGGGTGACCACTCGTGGATCCAGAACCCGCTGCCGGCCAGCGTCTTCTCCACGAAGGAGCAGGCCTGCCTCGCCAACGGCATCTATTTCGAGGCGCGCGGCGAATCCGTGCGCGGCCAGGCCGCCGTCGCGCAGGTCATTCTCAACCGCGTCCGCAATCCGGCCTATCCGAACTCGATTTGCGGCGTCGTCTACCAGAACGACAACTGGCTGAACCGCTGCCAGTTCTCCTTCGCCTGCGACGGCCGCAAGAAGCGCATCGAGAGCCCCGCCCATTACAAGACCGCGCAGGACGTCGCGATGGCGGTCACCGCCGGCAAGATATTCATTCCCGAAGTCGGCTCATCGACCCACTACTACGCCAACTACGTCCATCCGGGCTGGGCGCGCACGATGCAGAAGATGACCAAGATCGGCCTGCATATCTTCTACCGCACCTATGGCGGCGGCTGGAGCTGAGCCCTTCGGCTTGCCTGTCGCAAACGAACCGCAAAGGCCCTGGAAGCCGAAATCGGACAACGGTCGCCGGACGGATTCGGGGCATGTGCCGACCCGATAGTGCCGGGCACGATGTCGCACCTCGCCAAGTGATTGATTCCAATAGAAAAAATACATGGCTTTGAAGTCCCGCCCGTGGCTTGACGGGCGCAAAGCCTCTAACTATGTTGCCGGCGACTTTAGAAGCGGACGGACGGTGACGGTCTGACCGGGCAGGGGGGTTACGATGGCCGACAAGAACGGGCCAGACGGAACCGGAGAAACCGGCCGCGGCAGCAAGCACGAGGCCGACATCCGCGACGAAGATCTCGAACGCCGCCGGCGTGAGCTTGGAGCATCGCTTGCGACAAGACGGCCGGATCAGCTCGAGGGGAATGACGGCGCGAAGGCGACGGCCGGATATGGCCAGGCGCTCAAGCTGTCCAGCGAGTTCATCGCCGGGATAGTGGTGGGTGTGGGCCTTGGCTGGTTTCTGGATCGCGTGGCGGGAACCTCGCCATGGGGTCTGGTCGTCGGCTTGTTGCTGGGCTTTGGCGCCGGCGTGCTCAATGTCCTGCGTTCGTCAGGTGTTGTGGCGGAATTCGGAAAAAGCGAGAAGTCGCACGATCCGAAAGAATGAAATGGCGCGCCGCCAATGGCGCACAAGGACACTTAAGGCCGCTCGCGGTTTTGACGGGGATGTAAATGGCTGCTGACAAGGTCGATCCGATCCACCAGTTCCATATCGTCAAGCTGATTCCGATCAATATCGGCGGCTATGACCTGTCCTTCACCAATTCGGCTCTGTTCATGGTCGCGACCGTGCTCGTCGCATCGGCGTTTCTGTACCTCTCGACCTCCAGCCGCAGCCTTGTTCCCGGGCGCCTGCAGTCGGTTTCGGAAATGGGCTATGAGTTCGTCTCCAACATGCTGCGCGACGCCGCCGGAACGCAGGGCATGAAGTTCTTCCCCTTCGTGTTCTCGCTGTTCATGTTCGTGCTGGTCGCCAACCTGCTTGGCCTTTTCCCTTACTTCTTCACCGTCACCAGCCACATCATCGTCACCTTCGGCCTCGCAGCCCTGGTGATCGGAACCGTCGTTGTCTACGGCTTCACGAAGCACGGTCTGGGCTTCCTCAAGCTCTTCGTGCCGCACGGCGTTCCGGTGTTCCTGTTACCGCTGGTGGTGCTGATCGAGGTGATCTCCTTCGTGTCGCGCCCGGTCAGCCTCTCGGTTCGTCTGTTCGCCAACATGCTGGCCGGCCACATCACCCTGAAGGTGTTTTCGGGCTTCGTCGTCAGCCTGAGCGCGCTCGGCGCCGTCGGCGTTGCCGGTTCGGTGTTGCCGCTGGCCATGGCAGTCGCGCTGACCGCGCTGGAATTGCTGGTCGCTTTCCTGCAGGCCTACGTCTTTGCGGTGCTGACCTGCATGTATCTGAACGACGCCCTGCATCCCGGGCACTGACCTTAGAATTTCCGGCATCTTTCGCCGGATGGAATTGCAACGGAATTACAGATCCAAAGGAGTTTAAAATGGACGCAGAAGCAGCAAAGTACATCGGCGCCGGTATCGCTTGCCTGGGCATGGGCGGCGCGGGCATTGGCCTCGGCAACATCTTCGGCAGCTACCTGGCGGGCGCCCTGCGCAATCCGTCGGCCGCCGATGGCCAGTTCGGCCGCCTGATTTTCGGCTTCGCCGTGACCGAAGCTCTGGGCATTTTCTCGCTTCTCATCGCGCTTCTCGCGCTGTTCGGCTGAGCCCCTGTTCGGCCAATTATCGGTCGGACGAGCATTGGGAAGAATTGGCTGGCCGCATTCCTGCGGCCATGCCTGATATCAGGGGATAGTCCATGTTCGTGACATCTGCGTTTGCGCAAGAGTCCGCACCCGCCGCTGAAGGCGCCCATACCGGTACGGAAGGCGGCACGCATTCCGGCGCCGGCGTGCCTGCCGAGGCGCACGGCACGTTCCCGCCATTCGATCCGGCGACGTTTCCGTCCCAGCTTCTGTGGCTGGCGATCACGTTCGGGCTGTTCTATCTGTTCCTGAAGAAGGTGGTGATGCCGCGCCTTGGCGGCATCATCGACGTCCGCAGCGATCGCATCACGCAGGACCTCGACCAGGCCGCCAGGCTGAAGGGCGAGGCCGACGCCGCCGTTGCCGCTTACGAGCAGGAACTTGCGGAAGCCAAGGCCAAGGCCAACGCGATAGGCCAGCAGGCCAACGACGCTGCCAAGGCTGAAGCCGAGGCTGCCCGCAAGAAGGTCGAGGCCGCCCTCGACAAGAAGCTCGGCGAGGCCGAGGCCAGCATTGCTTCCATCAAGGCCAACGCCATGAAGGAAGTCGGCACGATTGCCGAGGACACCGCTTCAGCCATCGTCGATGCGCTTGTCGGCGGCAAGACGAGCAAGGCTGAGATCTCGGCTGCGGTCAAATCCGTGGCCCGGTGAGGAGCACATCATGGACGCCACATCTCTCGCAACGCTTTGGGCAACAGTTGCCCTCGTCATTTTCCTCGGCGTTGCCGTTTACATCAAGGTGCCAGGCCTGATCGCCAAGTCGCTCGACGCCCGTGCGACCAAGATCAGCGACGAGCTTGCGGAAGCCCGCCGGCTGCGCGAAGAGGCCCAGCAACTGCTCGGCCAATACCAGAAGAAGCGCAAGGAAGCCGAGCAGGAGGCCGCAGCCATCGTCGCTGCCGCCAAGCGCGAGGCCGACATGCTTGCCGCCGAGGCGCACAAGAAGACCGAAGACTATGTCACCCGTCGCACTGCGCTTGCCGAGCAGAAGATCGGCCAGGCAGAGCGCGAAGCCGTCGCCGAAGTGCGCGCCAGCGCCGTCGACATCGCCGTCGAGGCGGCCCGCACGCTGCTCGCCGGCAAGATCGACGCCAAGGCCGGCGCGGATCTTTTCAAGTCCGCGCTGCAGGACGTGAAGGCCAGGCTGAACTGAGCGGGGATAACTCGCTGACATCAAGCCGCCCGGGCAACCTGGCGGCTTTTTTGTTGAGCGGCGACGGAGATTGGCGAAGGCGGTGGTGCGCCTGATCTCCCCCCTCGAGGGGGAGATGTCGCCAAAGGCGACAGAGGGGGTCCGTTCGACCGGGCGCGACGCATTCTGCTGCGAAGAAGGGCTAGCGCTCCACGCGCGCGACCCCCTCTGGCCTGCCGGCCATCTCCCCCTCAAGGGGGGAGATTAGCTGTCCAACCCGACAAACCCTTCTTCTTCCACCACCTCAACCCCACCCAGCCTGAACGGCGCGAATGACGCCCGGTGCAGCCTTGCCACCGGACCATGCGCTTCGATCGCGGTGCGGTGCCGCACGGTGGCGTAGCCCATATGGACTTCGAACCCGTAGCGTTCGTGGTGGCTGCCGCAGCCGCACATCATGCGGTCGCGCATCACCTTGGCGACGATCGAGGCGGCGGCGATCGATTGCGAGCGCTGGTCGCCCTTGATCAGCGCGCGGCCTTCGCAGAGGAGGCCCGGCGGCACATCGCGGCCATCGGCCAGCGCCAGCTTCGCCTGGATCGGCAGGCCGGCAAGGGCGCGGCGCATGGCTTCCAGGCTGGCCTTGAGGATATTGCTGCCGTCAATGCCTTCGGCGCTGACCGAGGCCATCGACACGCCGAGCGCTGACCCCAGGATTTTCAGGAACAGCGCCTCGCGCTGCAAATGGTTGAGCCGTTTGGAATCGTCTAGCCCGTCGGGAATGTTGGCGGGATCGAGGATCACCGCCGCCGCCACCACCGGCCCGGCCAGCGGACCGCGGCCGGCCTCGTCCATGCCTGCCACCGGCCACAGGCCTTCAGCCATCGCCTTCGTCTCGAAGGAGAAGTCTGGCTTTTCGACGATTTCGAAAAGAAGCGGAGAATCGGAACGCGCGCGAGCCATGTTGCGGCGAGGTTCGCATCGGCTCCGATTCTCCGCAAGTCCCTCCAGGGTCGAGTGGGGCAAGACCGGGAGGGCACCGTCTGCAGGCCGGGGGACAGGCCGGACGGGATTCTTGGGTCGCCTGCCAACCACGAGGGCAGGGCAGGCGCTACTCTCAGAGCAGCATCAGCTGCTCGGTCGCCTTGGCGGCGGCGACAAACTGGTCGGTTCGGAGCGTGCGCCGCTCGGCGTTGAGGCCGAGCCGCTTGGCCGTGATCTCGAAGCGCCGGCCGATCTGCCAGGCATAGGGGCCGGCGCCTTTCATCCGCTTGCCCCATTCCGAATCATAGTCCTTGCCGTCGCGCATCGAACGGATCAGCGACATCACGTGCCGGTAGCGGTCGGGATAGTGGCGCAGCAGCCAGTCCTTGAAGATCGGCGCCACCTCGAGCGGCAGGCGCAGGATGACATAGCCGGCCTCGCGGGCGCCTGCGGCGCGTGCCGAATCGAGGATACGCTCCATCTCCTGGTCGGTCAGGCCGGGAATGATCGGCGCCACCATGACAGAGGCCGGGATGCCGGCATCGGAAAGCTGCCGGATTGCCTCAAGCCGCTTGGTCGGCGTCGACGCGCGTGGCTCCATGGTGCGCGCCAGCATGCGGTCCATCGTCGTCACCGACAACGCCACCTTGGCCAAGCCCCGTTCGGCCATGCGCGACAATATGTCGATGTCGCGCGTCACCAGATGGGATTTGGTGACGATGCCGACCGGATGGCCGCGCGCCTCCAGCACTTCGAGGATCTCGCGCATGATCCGGTATTGTTTCTCGATCGGCTGGTAGGGATCGGTGTTGGTGCCGATGGCGATGGTGCGCGGCTGATAGCCATCCTTCGACAGTTCCTTGTCGAGCAGCCGCGCCGCATCCGGCTTGGCAAACAGCTTCGCTTCGAAATCCAGCCCAGGCGACAGGCCCATGAAGGAATGCGTCGGCCGGGCGAAACAATAGACGCAGCCATGCTCGCAGCCGCGATAGGGGTTGATCGAGCGGTCGAAGGAAATGTCGGGCGATTCGTTGCGGGTGATGATGGTGCGCGGCTTCTCGACCTGCACTTCGGTCTTGAACGGCGGCAATTCCTCCAGCGAATTCCAGCCGTCGTCGAACACATGCCGGCTGACCGGCTCGAACCGGCCGGACGGGTTGATGCCAGCGGAACGGCCGCGGTTGCGATCCGGACGGACGCGCATGCCGCTCTGTTCGATCATCGCATTGGCCATCTCGGCTCGCCCTGCTCCGAAAGCAGCAATGTCCGCACGCACGATATGTTCCATTTTGGCCCTTTCCCAAGGACTGTCGGCTGGCTGTCGAATCGCTCTGTTCATGAAAATAATCCTATTTCGCTGATGAGAACAAAGCAAGAACTTTTTAGTTGGACCATGCAAAACTGGCGCTGCGCCGGGCTTTCCGCTATTCGGCTAAAAATGCTCAGCGTTCTCATCGAAACCCGGGATGACGAAGAAGGCCTTGCCCGCACGCTCGCCTCATTGATCGGCGGCGCGGTCGAGGGCGTGGTACGCGATGTCATCGTCTGCGACACCGGCTCGACCGACCAGACGCATCGGGTTGCCGATCATGCCGGCTGCCATTTCGTCGCCGGCGGCATCGGCGCGGGAATCAGGCAGGCGAAGGGTGACTGGCTGCTGTTTCTCGAGCCGGGCGCAAGGCTGGCCGACGGCTGGATCGACGACGTCGTCGCTCACACGGCGCGGCAAACCATGCCGGCGCGCTTTTCCCGTGCGCGCGGCAGCCGCACGCCGTTCCTGTCACGGGTGTTTTCGGGCAACCGGGCGCTGGCCGAAGGGCTGGTCATCAGCAAGCGCCAGGCCGCTGCCCTGTCGAAGAACGCGCACAGCGCCGAAGCCCTTGCGCGCGGTCTCGCCACCAGGCGGCTCGACGCCGAAATCTGGCTGGCGCCGAAGAAGTGATGTTTCTCCCTTCTCCCCGTTCCCAGGGAGAAGGGTGCCCGAAGGGCGGATGAGGGGCAGCGTCGGCGTCCCCCCGGAATTGACACTGTCCGCTGCGCCGTCCGGCTTTTTCGCCGCAAAAACCTATTGTGCATTGCACAAAAGCTGACGCGGGATTAGCATTCCGTTGATGCGGGATATCGGGTTTGGGTAGTGCCGGAGCGGTAAGCAAGCGCCGCGTCGTCGTTGCTGCCGTTCATATCTGAGGACCCCGATGAACCTTTCGTCCCCTGACAAATCCGGCGCCCCCAGTCTGGAGGCCATTGCCCGCAACGGCAGCCTGCTACGCCGCATCGCGGTGCGTATCCCGACCTATCTGTCCGACCTGCGCGAAAATCCCGCATGGCTGCCGATGTTCGTGCTTGCCCGCACCATGCCGGCGCGCAAACTGCACTGGCTTGGCGCCAAAGCCGCGCGCCCCGCGCAGAGTGCCGGAGCGACGATGTTCAGGGGCGTCGACCTCAAGTCGATCGTCGCGGCGCTGCGCGCCGATGGCCTGTTCTCCGGACTGGTCCTTCCGCAGGCAATCCACGAAGAGATCGCCAGCTTTGCTCAGAGCACGCCGTGCTTCGGCAATTTCGACCGCCGGCTCGAATTCATGCCCGGAGAACACGCAGAAGCCGAGAAGCGGTTCGGCCGCTCTTTGCTCAGCGGACACTATTTCGAGCGCATCCTCGGCTGCAAGGCGGCACTCGCCATCCAGAACGACCCGCTGCTGCTCGACATCGCCCAGCACTATCTGGGCGGGCAGGCAAAGCTGATCACCACGCGTGTCTGGTGGAGCTTTCCGACCGGCGAGGCTTCCGACGCCGACAAGAACCTTGCCTCGCTCGGCAAATATCATTTCGATCTCGACGACTGGCGGATGCTGAAATTCTTCTTCTATCTCAAGCCCTGCGATGCCGGCACCGGCCCGCATGTCTATGTCAAAGGCAGCCACAACAGGCGCAGCCTCAAGCACCAGTTGACGCTGCTGGTCGGCCATCCGGCGCAAGACGTGCTCAAGGTCTATGGCGACGACAGCCCGGTCACGCTGACCGGCGAGGCCGGCCTCGGCTTCGTCGAGGACCCGTTCGGCTTCCACATGGGCACCGTGCCGTCCACCACGCCACGGCTGATGATGGAGGTCGGCTTCGGCGTCTCGCCGCCCTCGCGCCGCCGCTTCCACGGCGAACCGGTCATCCGCTGAGGCCGGAGCGGATCTCGACCGGCATCCAGCGCGCTTGCCGCCGGGCAATGCGACCCTCTTTGTTCTCGGCATCATAGTCCATCGGGACCGGCTCGCGGTTGAACCGCGGCCGGTCATCCAGCGCATTGACGATGACGATCGCTCTCGGTTCGCCGTCGGTGGTCACAGCAGCGACATAGACGCCGCAGTCCCGGCAGATGAGATAATCGGCGGTGCGCAATCCGAACCGGTATCGGTGCAGCCGGGCCTCGTCCTCGACCGCGACGATCAATCGCCCCCGCGGATCGGCGGCGGCGCGTGAGCCATGCCGGACGCAGAAGGCGCATTGGCAGGCGCGGATCTCCATCTCGGACGGCTCGATTCCGGTTTCGAATGTCAGGTGGATGTTGCCGCAATGGCAGCCGCCGCGATACGCAGTCATGGCATCTTTCCGCCTCAAGGACCTAGTGGCAGATTACCCGCCTGGCGGCCTTCAGGAAATGATCCTTTCGCAGGCGCAGCCGCCATTCTGCCTGACAAGGCAGCACTTGGCCGGCACTTTGCCTTGGTTTACGAGGCGGCCTTGCCGCGCCGCAAATGCTCGTCCAGGCGCGGCATGATCTCGACGAAGTTGCAGGGCATGTGGCGGTAGTCGAGCTGCGGTTTCAGGATGCCGTCCCAGGCGTCCTTGCAGGCGCCGGGCGAGCCCGGCAGCACGAAGACGAAGGTGGCGTTGACGACGCCGCCCGTCGCCCGGCTCTGCACTGTCGAGGTGCCGATCTTGTCGTAGGAAATGCGGTGGAACACTTCGGAAAAGCCATCCATGCGCTTCTCGAAGATCGGCTCCAGCGCCTCCGGCGTCACGTCGCGGCCGGTAAAACCGGTGCCGCCGGTGGTGATGACGACATCGATGTCCTTGTCGCGCGACCAGCCCAGCACTTTGTCGCGGATTTTCTCCCGGTCGTCAGTGACGATGTCGCGCGCGGCCAGGACATGGCCGGCCTCGACGATGCGATCGGCCAGCGTCCGCCCTGATTTGTCGTCGGCAAGGCTGCGCGTATCGGACACCGTCAGCACCGCGATGCGCACCGGGATGAACGGGCGGCTCTCGTCAATTTTGGCCATCGGCCCCCTCCGAAGCGATGCTTCGTGTCGCGGCGACAAACCACTCCGGTTCGCGGCTGCGAATCTCGGCGGCGGCGCGCTTGGCGACATTGCCGGTCTCGAACAGCCCGAAGCATGTGGCGCCGGAGCCCGACATGCGCGAAAATCCCGATCCGGCCCGGTTCAGCAGGGAAACCGCTCGGCCGATGGGCGGCTGGATCGCCTGCGCCGCCGATTCGAGATCGTTGCGGGTGATCTCCAGCCAGTTGCGGACGCTGTGGAAGTCAAATGCACGCGGCAGCGGCGGCAATCCCTCATTGTCGCGTTTCTCAAGTGCGTTGAACACATCAGGCGTCGAGACGGCGACGCCGGGATTGACCAGCACCAAAGCGAGCGCCGGAAAATCCGGCACCAGCGACAGCTCGTCGCCGACGCCACGCGCAACCAGCGGTTTTGCCGCAAGACACATCGGCACGTCGGCGCCGAGCGTGAGACCGATCCGGCTCAGTTCGGCCTCGCCGATGTCGAGCCCCCAGGTCCGCACAAGACCCTGCAATACCGCCGCCGCGTCGCTCGAGCCGCCGCCGACGCCCGAGGCGACCGGCAGGTTCTTTTCCAGCCGGATGGCAACCGGCGGCGTGCTCTGCTGGCCGGCCTGCCTGCGCAGCGCCTCGCGCGCCTTCACCACCAGATTGCTGTCGTCGATCGGCACGGAAGTCGCGTAACGGCCCGATACGGAGAACCGGTCGGCGTCGGCAGGCTCGATCTCGACCCTGTCGCCGAAGCGGGTGAAAACGACCAGGCTCTCGAGCAGATGATACCCGTCGGCGCGCCTGCCGGTGACGTGCAGCGCCAGATTTATCTTGGCGGGCGCAAGCCACGTCCGGGCTGCGGCATCCAAACTGTCGGCTGCTGACGGGATGATGCTCAGTCCTTGGCCAGGCGGTATTCGCCGGTCTTGGGATCCTGGACCAGCGTGCCGTTGGTGCCGTTGGCTGCCTGCTTTTCGGTGCGCCGCACCTTGGCGGTCACACGTTCGGCCTCGCGGACGAAGGTGCGGTAGCCGAAATAAGCGGCGGCGCCGACAACTGCGAAGAAAATGATCTGTGGCATTTCAAAGCTCCTCCCTCGCAAGGCGGCAAGGCAGACTGTCAAGCGCTTATGCTAGACGCTTTCCCCGCTTTTTCAAAGCCCGAAGCGCGCCCACAATGCGCGCTCTTCCGCCGCATCGATCACGCCGCTTGCGGCGGCGGCGGCAATATCGGGCGCTGAAAAGTTCGAGCCGAACAGGCCGATGCGGCCAAACAGGCCACGCGGCGCGGTGACCAGCCTGAGCTGGGTTTTCGCACCGAAGCGGGTTTTCAATACCGTGCGCATGTCGCTCAACGCGTCGACGAGGCCAAGCTCCAGCCCTTTCTTGCCAGTCCAGAACAGGCCGGTGAACAGGTCCGGATCGTCCTTCAGCTTGGTGCCACGGCGTTCCCTGACCAGGTCGATGAAGGTCTCGTGCACTTCCAGCTGCAGCGCCTTCAGGCGCTCGACGTCTTCCCTCTTCTCCGGCTTGAACGGGTCGAGCACCGCCTTGTTCTGGCCGGCGGTGTGGACACGGCGCTCGACACCGATCTTCTTCATCAGTTCGGGAAAGCCGAACGAGGCCGAGACGACGCCGATCGAACCGACGATGGAGGACGGATCGGCAAAGATCTCGTCACCGGCGGCCGCGATCATGTAGCCGCCCGAGGCCGCCACATCCTCGACGAAGACCAGCACCTTCTTGTTCTTCTCGACCGCGAGATCACGGATGCGCTTGAAGATCAGCCGCGACTGCACCGGCGAGCCGCCAGGCGAATTGATCGAAATGGCGACGGCGGGCGCATCGAACAGGAACGCCTTTTCGATGAGGGCGGCGGTGGACGCCAAGGACAGGCTCGGCCGGAACGGGCCGCCGCCGGCCATGATGGTGCCATGCAGCCTGATGACGGGAATGGTGACGACGCTGGATCGCCAGGATTTCGGCAGCAGGCGGTTGAAAAGGCGTTTCACGAGGTGGCTGTCTCCAAATGGCTTCAACGCATGTAGGGATTTGCCGGTCAACGGCAATGCTGCAATCCATCTCAGCCAACTGTGTGCCGGTTTTGCGGCAACGACACTGACGGGCCCAAATCAATCGCCAAACAGCGACGCCAGTCCGTTGTTGATCATCTCGGTTCGTTCCGACGGGCCGTCGCCCGTTTGCCCATGCAGCATCAAAGGCGGGCGGATCGACAGCTTGCCGCGCGCGCCGAGCGCTGCCCTGACGACAATGCGGATTGCGGCTGCTTCCGGGCGCGGATGCACGGCCAGCATCTCGGCGTCGCCGAAGCGGCCCGACAGCGCATAGAGGAGGTCGCCAAGCTGTTCCGGCCGCGCAATGACGGCCAGGCCCCCGCGCGGCTTGGCGACGGCAGCCGCACTCCGGATCCAGCTTTCGAACAGCCCGTCGTCCATGACATGCGCCTGCCGCCGCAGCGGATCGGGCGTGGCGCGGTCTTGCGCCGCGTTGAAGGGCGGGTTCATGATGACGAAATCGAAGGAATTGTCGGCAAGGCCGGCTTGCGTCCGCGCCCGGCCCGACAGCGTGACGTCGGCGGTCAGCACCGAGGCGCGATTGCCGAGATGCGCATTGCCGGGATGGGCGAGCGTGGTTGTGGCGAAGCCTGCCATCTCGGTCGACCGTTCGACGAGCACGACCTGCGCCTCTGGGCAGCGCGACAGCACGGCGAGACCCGCCGCACCGGCGCCGGCGCCGAAATCGGCGAGGCGTCCAGAAAAGCCGGATGAAACTGCTGCCGCCAGCATCATGGCATCCATCCCGGCGCGATGCCCTGTCCTGGGCTGGACCAGCCAGAAGCGGCCGCGATGGAAGGCATCCACCGTGTGGGCCGGCGTATCGCTGGTAAGCCCGCTCGCTTCAGCCATTATGTCTGGCGGATTTCGTTCTCGATGCCGGCGTCTTTCAAGATGCGCCGCGCCTGATCGGCCTGGTCGGCATCGACCATCACGCGCTTCTGCAAAAGACCGATCGACCCTTCGAGAATGCTCATGTTCTGGTCGGCGACGAAGCAGGCAATCCCGGCATCGCGCATCAGCGATTCGACAAAGGAGATGATCACGGCATCGTTGGTGCGCACGAGTTCTATCATCGGACGAAGTTCGCAGGTTGCAGCGTTGATGTAAACGCTGGAGCATGGCGCCGAAAAGTGTGGAGCGGTTTTCGGGCAACGGCATGCGGTCGCTAAGGTTGACACGCCGTCACCGCAGCCGCGCCAATTCGCCTCTTGCCGTGCCCGTATGTGCCGCCCTAGAGTCCCAGGCGGGACCAGGGGTGCCGTCGCACGCGTGATCAAAGACGGGAGTGTTTGTTGGTGGGTGTCGTTCTCAACATCGAAAACGGGAAGCGGGAACCCGCCTCCATCAAGGATCTCATCGACCTGACAGCAGCCGATATGGGGCGCGTCAACAAACTGATCCTGTCCAAGGCCGGCTCCGACGTCGAGATGATCCCGGAGGTCGCCAATCATCTGATCTCGTCGGGCGGCAAAAGGCTGCGTCCCATGCTGACGCTCGCGGCGGCCCAGATGTTCGGCTATTCCGGCGAGGGCCACGTCAAGCTCGCCACCGCGGTCGAGTTCATGCACACCGCCACGCTGCTCCATGACGACGTCGTCGACGAGAGCGGCATGCGGCGCGGCAAAAAGACTGCCCGCATGATCTGGGGCAACCAGGCGAGCGTGCTGGTCGGCGATTTCCTGCTCGGCCAGGCTTTTCGCATGATGGTCGATGTCGGTTCGCTGGAAGCGCTCGACATCCTGTCCAGCGCCGCCTCGATCATCGCCGAGGGCGAGGTGATGCAACTTGCCGCAGCCAAGAACCTCGATACCACCGAGGACGAGCATTTCGCCGTCATCAAGGCCAAGACCGCGGCGCTGTTTTCGGCTGCCGCCGAGGTCGGTCCGGTCATCGCATCGGCGACGCGCAACGATCGCGCCGCATTGCGCTCCTACGGCATGAATCTCGGCCTTGCCTTCCAGCTCATCGACGATGCGCTGGATTATGGCGGCTCCAGCCAGGAGCTGGGCAAGAATGTCGGTGACGATTTCCGCGAGGGCAAGGTGACGCTGCCGGTTATCCTCGCCTACCGGCGCGGCACCAAGGCCGAGCGCACCTTCTGGAAGCGCGCCATCGAGGACAATGTCACCGACGATGCCGGCCTGGAAAAGGCGATCGGCCTGATGACCCGCCATGGCGCCATTGCCGACACCATCGGCCGCGCCCGCCATTTCGGCGAGATCGCCCGCGACGCGCTGGCGCCGCTGGAGGCGACGCCGCAGAAATCGGCGCTGATCGACGTCATCGACTTCTGCATCAGCCGGGTGAACTGACCCGCGCTTGGCGCCAAAAGTTTGCATGCAATATCGGGCAATCACCGCTCGACAATCGGTTGCGGCGCAAATTATCTATAAAACATGGCAAAGACCGCAGACGACACCATCGCCGTGCGCATCAGCAAGGTGCTGGCGGATCGCATCATATCGGGCGCGATCGAGCCGGGAGCCCGGTTGCGGCAGGATCACATCGCCGAGGAATTCCAGACCAGCCATGTCCCGGTGCGCGAAGCCTTCCGGCGCCTGGAGGCGCAAGGGCTGGCGGTCAGTGAGCCCAGGCGGGGCGTGCGCGTCGCCGCTTTCGATCTCGGCGAGGTAAGGGAAGTCGCCGAAATGCGGGCAGCCCTCGAAGTGCTGGCGCTGCGCCATGCCGCGCCGCATCTGACAGCTTCCATTCTCAATCTTGCCGAAGAAGCCACAAAGGCCGGCGACAAATCCCGCGATGTCCGCTCTTGGGAGGAGGCCAACCGCACCTTCCACCGGCTGATCCTGGCGCCCTGCGGCATGCCGCGGCTCATCGCCACCATCGACGATTTGCACGCCGCAAGCGCCCGCTTCCTGTTCGCCGCCTGGCGCTCGGAATGGGAAATCCGCACCGACCAGGATCATCGCGCGATCCTCAGCGCGCTGCGGCAGGGCAATACCGAATCGGCCGCCGCCACGCTTGGCCGGCACGTGCAGTGGATCGGCCAGAAACCAGTCAAGACCGCGTCGGGCAAGATGCGCGAAGCGTTTGCCATCGTCGGGTAGGGCTCGGCGGAGCTAGCGGCTGCGGACAAATCGTCAGCCTCTTTGACAAGCGCGAGCGTCGCGATCCTTCACACCCCCCTCTGTCCTGCCGGACATCTCCCCCGCAAGGGGGGAGATCAGATGTCGCGAATGCTTTCGCCAATCGCAAACGTTGCAGGAAAAGCGCCGTCGAACGAACTGCCGATCTCCCTCCTTGCGGGGGAGATGGCCGGCAGGCCAGAGGGGGGTGCTGTCCCGCCGACCTTCTGATTTCGTTCATCTCTGCACTCAACCCCCGCCTGTTTCAGAGCGAGGGGGTTGCCATCCGCGCGTAAATCTGGATTCGATAATAGATCGAACTTAAAAATTATCTATAATTCAACCAGCCAGGGAAGCAGCCATGACCGACATCGCCTTTTCGCCGTCCAAGCCGTCCTTCAGCCCGTTGCGCCTGCAAACCCGCTCGCATAGCTGGCAGGCCGCGGCCGTCGTCCTCGGTACGCTGTTTCTGGCGCTGTCGTCCCAGATCGAGGTGCCGATGGTGCCGGTGCCGGTCACCATGCAGACCTTCGCCGTGACGCTGGTCGGCGCACTTTATGGCTGGCGGCTTGGCGCCATGACCATCATCGCCTGGCTCGCCGAGGGCGCCATGGGCTTTCCTGTCCTGTCCGGAGGGGCAGCGGGCGCGTCGTATTTCGTCGGGGCAACGGGCGGTTATCTCTTCGCCTTCCCGCTCGTCGGCGCGCTTGTCGGCTGGCTGGCCGAACGCGGCTGGAACGGCAACCGCGTGCTGCTCGCCTTCGCCGGCATGGTCCTCGGCAACCTCACCTGCCTGGTTCTCGGAACGGCCTGGCTCGCCGTCATGATCGGCCTCGAACAGGCCATCGCCTTCGGTTTCCTGCCGTTCCTCGTCGGCGGCCTGTTGAAATCGGCGCTCGGCGCCGCGACGCTCAAGCTGTTTTCCGGCAAGGCGGACCCGGCAGGAGCATGATCCCGAAAAATGAGTCCGGTTTTCGGAAGAGATCATGCTCAAACAAAAAGATGGAGCCCCATCCCGATACCATCGGGATGGAACAGGCTCCGCCATCGCGTCCTGACCGATGACCGTCAGGTTGCGCTCCCACCATCTGCTTTGCCTGCTGACCTATGTCGGCAAAGGCTACAGCGGAGCCTTCGTCGCCAATTTTGACGTGATCGCGAAACGTCTGGGCCGGGGCGAGGATATTCTGATCGTCTCCGGCCCCGACGACATCTGTCGGCCGCTGCTCGGCGAGGCCGAGCCCCACTGCTTGCGCGAAAGCGCCGCAGGCCGGGACGAGCTGGCAGCACGCGATGTCGGCAAGCTGCTGGCCCGGCCCATCGAGGCGGGCGTCCGTCTCAGCCTCGACGCGGCAACGCTTGCCGCCTTGCGCGCGGCCTTTTCAGCCGGCGTGACGCGTGAGGCCTGCCAGGGTTGCGAGTGGGCCGGCCTGTGCAGCACGATAGCGGCAGGCGGATATCGCGATGTCAGGCTGTAGCTCCCAACCCCGATCTGCTATTGTCGGAACCGACAGTGTCTGCGTCGCCATGGTTTGTTAATCGGGTGACCCGATTGTGAATTCGGCCCGGATTGAAGCCTGACCCCAAAAAGGCCATGCTTTGTCAGGAAACATCGAGTCTATGGCTTCTCCGCGCCGACGCGGGATGGCGCTTGGCTGAAAGGGATACGATGCGGCAAGGACGTGCGCGCTGGCTCGCAGGGCTGGCAATTGTGGCAGGGATGGCGATTTCTCCGCTGCCTGCCTACGCGAAGGAATCGACCGACCCGGTCAAGATCACCTCCTTCTCGGGCGCCTATCTCGCCGCCCGCATCGCCGAAGGCGACAACGACCTCGACAATGCCATCGCTTATTACAAGCAGGCGCTCGCCTTCAATCCCGGCGACACCTCGCTGCAGCAAAGCCTGATGCTGTCGCTGATCGCGCAAGGCCGCTTCGAGGAATCGCTCGTCTATGCCGACAAGCTCAAGGCAGTTCCCGACGTCGAGCGCTTCTCGCGTCTGGCTCTGGCGGTCGATTCCTTCCACAAGAAGGATTTCACCAAGGCGCAGTACTGGCTCAAGCTGTCGCTCGAATCCGATCTCGACCGGCTGATTTCCGGCGTCATGTCCGGCTGGGCACAAGAGGGCGCCGGCGACCCCACCGGGGCGATGGTCTCGATCGACAAACTGCAGGGGCCGGACTGGTTCGGCCTGTTCAAGTCCTTCCACCGCGCGCTGATCGCCGATGCCGCAGGCCTGTCGGACAAGGCCGACGCGCTTTATGACGCGACCCTGACCGACGTCACGGCCGGCGGTGCCGCGCCCGAGACATGGATGCGCAACGCCCAGGCCTACGCGTCTTTTCTGGCGCGCAAGGGCAACAGGAACAAGGCGCTCTACGTGCTCGACAAGGCCGAGGCGTTCGCGCCCGGCAAGCTGGACATCCAGGCGCTTCGCGACAGGATCAGCAAGGGCGACAAGATCGAGCCCTTCGTCGCCAATCCCTCCGACGGCGCCGCTGAAATCCTGCTCGACCTCGCCATCGCGCTCAATCGCGGCGGCGGCGAGCCGTTCGTGCGCCTCTATCTGCAATATGCGCTCGCGCTCAAGCCCGACAGCGACGCCGCTTTGGTGCAGCTTGCCGCCGTCGCGGAGCAGTTGAAGGACGGTGAAGGCGCCATTGCTCTCTATAGCCGCATTCCAGCCTCTTCGCCGCTGAAGGAGCTTTCCGACCTGCAGCTCGGCCTCAACCTTGCCGATCTCAACCGTCACGACGAGGCGATCGCCCATCTGAAGGCATTCGTCGAAGCTCACCCCGATGACATGCGCGCCTATCTGGCGCTGGGCGGGGTCTATGCCTCGAAGGAGGATTTCCGCTCCGCCGCCACTCTCTACGACAAGGCGGTCGCGGTGCTGAAGACGCCGACCAATGCCAACTGGAACATCTACTATCAGCGCGGCATCGCCTATGAGCGGCTGAAGGAATGGCCCAAGGCCGAACCGAACTTCCTCAAGGCGCTGGAACTGTTCCCCGACCAGCCGCAGGTGCTGAACTATCTCGGCTATTCCTGGGTCGACATGAACATGAACCTCAAGGAAGGCCTGGCGATGATCCAAAAGGCCGTCGACCTCAGGCCGAGCGACGGCTACATCGTCGATTCGCTGGGCTGGGCCTATTTCCGCATGGGCCGGTTCGACGACGCCGTGCGCGAAATGGAGCGCGCCGTGTCGCTCAAGCCGGAAGATCCGGTGCTCAACGACCATCTCGGCGATGCCTATTGGCGCGTCGGCCGCAAGCTCGAAGCCACATTCCAGTGGAACCAGGCGCGCGACCTGAAGCCGGATCCCGATGTGCTTGCCATTTTGCAGCAGAAGCTGATGAAGGGCCTGCCGCCGATCGAATCCAACACGGCGCAGGAAACCCCGAAGGTCAAGCCGGCCACCCCGCCAGCGCCGAAAGGGTGATCGGGCCATACTTCTGATGAAACGGGGCTCTCGCTGAGCCCCGTTTTTTCGGTTTGGCGTCTTAGAGCAATTCCAGGAAAGTGTGCGCGGTTTTCCGTTCGGAATTGCGACAGAAACAACGAGATAGAGACGCCCTATCGCGATCGTCATTCTATGGCGGAGCAAGGAGCGAAGCGACGCGGCGCAGACCCAGCGTTGGCGCTCATTCTAGAACAGCTTTCGGTAGACGACGAACCCCGAGAGATCGCCGATCTTGTCGTAGAGCTTCATCGCCGTGTGGTTGGTTTCGTGTGTCAGCCAGTAGACGCGGCTGGAGCCTGCGGTTTGCGCCCTGGTATAGACGTCTTCGATCAGTGCCCGGCCGACGCCCTTGCCGCGCGACGCCTCATTGGTGAAGAGATCCTGCAGATAGCAGTTCGGCGAAATCGCCGTCGTGGTGCGGTGGTAGAGATAGTGGACAAGGCCGAGAAGCTTGCCTTCGCTCTCGGCGACCAGCGCATGCATAGGCTCATAGGCATCGAAGAAGCGCGACCATGTCATTGCAGTGATGTCACCGGGCAGGGCGGTCTCGCCCGAGCGGCCGTAAAACGCATTGTAGCCGTCCCACAGCGGCAGCCATTGCTCGTAATCCTCTCGGGTGACGGGGCGTACGGTGAACTGGCCTTGCATGGCTGAACCTTTGTCGTTGAAGCTGGGCGAGCAAACGGCCACCGGCACCGTCCGGCAATGGGCCAGTCCGAAGCAAAGCGTTCAACCTCTCATCAAGGCGGCGATAGGCGCTGCCTTGACGCCTACCGGCCCGGCAACTAGGGAATGGCATCATTTCAGCGCTTTCCGAGGCCGCCGTGACGTCAGACAGTCCAGCCCATATGCATCCCAGCCGCTCGTTCCAGGGGCTGATCCTGACCCTGCACAATTACTGGGCCGCCTATGGCTGCGTCATCCTGCAGCCTTACGACATGGAAGTCGGCGCCGGCACCTTCCATCCGGCCACCACGCTGCGCGCGCTCGGGCCCAAGGGCTGGAACGCCGCCTACGTCCAGCCCTCGCGCCGGCCGAAAGACGGCCGCTATGGCGAAAACCCCAACCGGCTGCAGCATTATTACCAATACCAGGTGATCCTGAAGCCCAATCCGCCGAACCTGCAGGAGCTTTATCTCGGCTCGCTCAAGGCGATCGGCGTCGATCCGCTGCTGCACGACATCCGCTTCGTCGAGGACGACTGGGCAAGTCCGACGCTGGGCGCCTGGGGGCTCGGCTGGGAGTGCTGGTGCGACGGCATGGAAGTGTCGCAGTTCACCTATTTCCAGCAGGTCTGCGGCATCGAATGCGCGCCGGTGGCGGGAGAACTGACCTACGGCCTGGAGCGGCTGGCCATGTATGTGCAGGGCGTCGACAATGTCTACGACCTCAACTTCAATGGCCGAGAAGGCGCCGAAAAAGTCACCTATGGCGATGTCTTCCTGCAGGCCGAGCAGGAATATTCCAGGCACAATTTCGAATATGCCAACACCGCCATGCTGCTCAGGCATTTCGAGGACGCCGAAGCCGAATGCAAGGCGCTGCTCGCGGCCGGCGCCCCGGCTTCGAACGACGATCTGCCGATGCACCGCATGGTCTTCCCGGCCTATGACCAGTGCATCAAGGCCAGCCACATCTTCAACCTGCTCGACGCGCGCGGCGTGATTTCGGTGACCGAGCGGCAGAGCTACATCCTGCGGGTGCGCAATCTGGCGAAAGCCTGCGGCGAGGCATTTTTGCAGACCCAGGCCGGCGGGCTCGCCGCCTGAGGCTCACTTCATCATTTCGAGAGAAATGTTGATTGGGGCCAATATCGGGCCAGTCGACCCCGCCATGGTCCGCATAGCCTGCCGTACGCCCGGCATCGAGAAGGCGCCATGCACCTGCGCGGCGAAACAGGCGCTGAGCGCGATGATCTGGAGAAGTCTCGATGCCGTTTTCATGGTCGTTCAGCCAATAGGTCCCTGCCTGAGCGTTGGTCGCTTCAGCGCTGCGTTTGGTTCATGGAAATCTTTGATCCAAGGACGGGCGGGCTGGTTGCGGCCCGACAGCGCCTTGAAAATTTTAGAAAATCGGCCCGGGCCGACGATCGGCAAGCGCAAAGGGTGACAGCGGCCAGCCGAGTTGCTATGCCCCGCCGACCATTGTCGCGCGAGCCTAACCATGCCTGATCTTTTGCTAGAACTTCGCTCCGAGGAAATCCCCGCCCGCATGCAGCGCAAGGCGGCGGGCGATCTCAGGAAGATGCTGACCGACGGTCTGGTCGAGGCGGGTCTGACCTATGACGCCGCGCGCGAATACTGGACGCCGCGGCGCCTGGCGCTCGATGTGAGGGGCCTGACCGCGCGCTCGAAGGACATCCACGAGGAGATCAAGGGGCCGTCGACGACGGCGCCGGAACAGGCGGTGCAGGGTTTTCTGCGCAAGGCAGGCCTTGCCTCGGTTGCCGAGGCGCATGTTCATTCCGATCCGAAGAAGGGCGATTTCTACGTCGCCCATATTTCGAAGCCGGGCAGGGCGGCGGAAGAAATCATCGCCGAACTGGTGCCGGCCATCATTCGCGGCTTCCCCTGGCCGACATCGATGCGCTGGGGGCCGGCTTCGGCCAAGCCCGGTTCGCTGCGCTGGGTGCGGCCGCTGCAGACGATTCTGTGCACCTTCGGCCCGGAGACCGAGGAGCCGGTGGTGGTCGATTTCGAGATCGATGGCATCCGCTCGGGCAATATCACCTATGGCCATCGTTTCATGGCGCCGGGTGAAATCACCGTGCGCCGCTTCGACGATTACGTGACCAAGCTGGAAGCGGCCAAGGTCGTGCTCGACGGCGACCGGCGCAAGGAGATCATCCTTGCCGACGCCCGCAACCTCGCCTTCGCCAACGGGCTCGATCTGGTCGAGGACGAAGGGCTGCTGGAAGAAGTGTCGGGCCTGGTCGAATGGCCGGTGGTGCTGATGGGCGAATTCGAACAGGCCTTTCTTGCCATTCCGCCCGAGGTGGTCCGGCTGACCATCCGCGCCAACCAGAAATGCTTTGTGACATCGCGCCCAATCTCCCCCCTAGAGGGGGAGATGTCGGCGAAGCCGACAGAGGGGGGCGCTGTCCCGCCGACCTCTCCGCGCGAAGCCCCCCCCTCTGCCCTGCCGGGCATCTCCCCCTCAAGGGGGGAGATTGGCCAATCGCCTCTCTCCAACCGCTTCATCCTCACCGCCAACATCGAGGCCAAGGACGGCGGCAAGGAGATCGCGCACGGCAACGGCAAGGTGGTGCGTGCCCGCCTGTCGGACGCGCTGTATTTCTGGAAGACCGACCAGGGCGATCTGCCGGATCTGGAGCAGCTCGAGGCGTCGGCGAAGAAATTCGGGCTCGATCTGAAAAAGCCGCTCGACCAACGCATGGCCCGCCTCGACCATCTCGGGGTGACTTTCCACGCCAAGCTCGGCACGCAAGGCGAGCGGGTGGAGCGGATCAAGCGGCTGGCGGAAGAGCTGGCGCCAACAGTGGCGCAGTCGATCTCCCCCCTTGAGGGGGAGATGGCCGGCAGGCCAGAGGGGGTCGCTTCGGCTGCCGCGACGCCGTCCGGTCTCTCGAAGAAAGAGGGAGTTGGCGCTCCACGCGAGACGACCCCCTCCGTCGCCTTCGGCGACATCTCCCTCTCAAGGGGGGAGATTACCGCGCTCGCCGCTCGCGCCGCTGTGCTGGCCAAGGCCGATCTCACGACAGAAGCAGTGGGCGAGTTTCCGGAACTGCAAGGCGCCATGGGCCGCAAATACGCGCTGCTGCAAGGCGAGCATCCGTCCGTGGCCGCGGCGATCGAGGAGCACTACAAGCCGCAAGGTCCGTCCGACCGCGTGCCGACCGATCCGGTGTCGATTGCCGTCGCGCTGGCCGACAAGCTCGACACGCTGGTCGGCTTCTGGGCCATCGACGAAAAGCCAACAGGGTCTAAGGACCCTTACGCGCTGAGAAGGGCCGCACTGGGCGTGGTGAGGATCCTGATCGAGAATGGGATCTCACTGCCGCTGACATCGCTCTTCGATAGTGCCTATCAAACGGCGAGTTATCTCGCGTCTAAGGCTGGACGGGCCTTTGGCCCCGACCTCCTCGCCTTCTTCCACGACCGCCTGAAAGTCTATCTCCGCGACCAGGGTGCTCGGCATGATCTCATTGACGCCGTGCTGGCAGGTGGTGGAAGCGCGCCAATCTCCCCCCTTGTGCTGGCGGCGAAGCCGACAAAGGGGGGCGCTGTCCCGCCGACCTCTCATTCTGGCGCGCTCCCCTCTGCCCTGCCGGGCATCTCCCCGACAAGAGGGGAGATCGGACAATCGCAGTCGGACGACCTCCTGCAGATCGTGCGTCGCGTCGAAGCTCTGGGGTCCTTCCTCGACACCGAGGACGGCAAGAACCTGCTCGCGGGCGCCAAGCGAGCGGCCAACATTCTGGCCGCCGAGGAGAAGAAGAAAACGCGCGTCGCCGAGACTGTTGAGCCGGCGCTGTTTCGCGAGGAGGCCGAGAAATCGCTGTTTGCGGCGGTGAATCAGGCGGAGAGAGAAGCCGGCGAAGCGATTCAAAACGAAGACTTTTCCGCCGCCATGCTGGCGCTTAGCGTGCTGCGCGAACCGGTTGATTCATTCTTTGAACGTGTTCTCGTGAATGATGAGGACCAGGCCGTGCGCGCCAACCGCCTGGCATTGCTCGCCCGCATCCGCACGGCCACCGACCAGGTGGCTGATTTCTCCAGAATAGCTGGCTAAGCGACGGACAAGCCCGAAGACGGGCGGCGTTCATACGCCGCCCGTCTTGTTTTCAGTCCTCCCGAGGCTGACTCCGTCAGTCCTCCAAAATGCTGACATGCACGCTGTCTGAATAGACGTCGACCTGGATCAGCGGCTCGCCATTGACGATGGCGTTCCGTGTCGAGGAGCTCATCGCGCCACCGCGCTTCAGCATGCGTTCCAGATACGCGCGATCATCGTTGCTGCGGAACCAGTCATCGCCCTGGTCGTCGGCATCGCGCCGGTGGAACTTGTGCCAGTTGGCACGGTCCTGCCGCACCATCTGTGCTGCGCTGCTCAGCTCATAGCCGTCGCTGGCATGGTGGTCGCGATCGGAAATGCGCGCGACGTAGGACCCTAGCTCGTCACCGGCCTGCGCGCCGCCGACAGCTATAGGTGACGCCAGCAACAGGCCGGCAACAGTCAAAGATTTCGTCATGTTCATGATAACCCCTCGCTCTCCTAGAACCCGGCGCGCTCATGCCAAACCCGATTGGCGAAATTGGGGCCGCCGCCGCCAAGCCGATCGTGCGCCGGGGCGTCGATCGGCGTCAAGCGGCATGGATCGGCCGACTGTCTTGGCTGAATGGCCTACTCGGCTTTGCCGACGCCCTCGATCGGCTGCTGCGGTGTTGCTGCCGGCTGCGGCGCTGCCGGTTGCGACTCGGGCTTGCCGTTCGATGCCGTTGCAGTTCCGGCTGGTGCGGTCTCTGCCGTCGGCTCAGTTGCCGGCGCCGCGGCGCTCGCCCTGGCCGGAGCCGGCGCGGCGAAGGCGCCGCCGACGATGCCGCCGCGAATGATCATCGGGTCCTGCCTAGGCTTTTCGGGGATCGCCGCGACCTTTTCATAAGTCACATCGGGCTGGGCATCGCCGAGCGCGACGATCGATGGCGACGAGGCGATCCTGACCGGTTCGGATCCGCCAACCTTGATGACCGATGGCGTCGAGGTCGAGACGCCGAGAAAGACGATCGACGAGGCGTGCGCCCCACCGGTCATCGCCGCCAGGGTGAAACCAAGCGCTCCAAGCACACGCATCGACATCGAAACCGTCCCCTTGCCCAACAAGCTGCCAGCCCTAACCCAAGTAGCCTAACCCCAGTGGATTGATGCCGGCTTGCAGGGAAACATAGCATTTTAGGCATTGATAATTCGCCAACGCCGGCTTGCCCGAAAACCACTGCCGTATTAGAGCAATTCCAGGAAAAGTGAGTAGCGGTTTTCCGTCCTGAATTGCGCAAAAACAAATACTTAGAGCGTTTAAGCGAACAGCTGAACCGCTCTAATGCATGTCGCTCAAAAGTGGCCCCGGTTTTGAGAGAACGACATGCATCAAAACAAAGACCTAAAGCGCGTCGCATGAATCCGGTTCAGCGCGACGCGCTTTAGGTCCGGCGCTGTGAGGTGAAGCGAGTGGCTGAGATACTATCCGTCGGCGAAGCGATGGAGCAGGCGTTGGCGCTGCTCGAGGGCGGCGACGTCGTCGGTATCCCGACGGAGACCGTCTATGGACTGGCCAGCGACGCGACCAATGGCGTCGGCGTCGCCCGCATCTTCGAAGCCAAGGGCCGGCCGCGCTTCAACCCGCTGATCGCCCATGTCGCCGATCTCGCGATGGCCGAGCGCATTGCGATCTTCGACCCGCTGTCGAAGCGGCTGGCCGAGGCGTTCTGGCCGGGGCCGCTGACGCTGGTGCTGCCGCTCCGACCCGGCAACGGCATCCATCCGCTGGTCACCGCCGGGCTCGATACGATCGCGCTGCGCATGCCGAGGGGCTTCGGCGGCGAGCTGATCGCCAGGCTCGGCCGGCCGCTGGCCGCGCCCAGCGCGAACTCTTCGGGCAAGATAAGCGCCACGACGGCGCAAGCCGTGGCGGCCGATCTCGGCGCCAAAATCCGGCTGGTGGTCGATGGCGGCGCCACCCCGGTCGGGCTGGAATCGACCATCGTCAAGGTCGAAGGCAACAGCGTGCGGCTGCTGAGGCCAGGCGGCATCGCTGCCGCCGATATCGAGGCCGTCACCGGCATCAAGCTGCAGCGCGGCGCGACAGCCGGCATCGAGGCGCCCGGCATGCTGGCGTCGCATTATGCGCCGAGCGCATCGGTGCGGCTCGATGCACAGAGTGTGGCTGAAGGCGAGGCCTTGCTGGCCTTTGGTGGCGACCGCGCCGAAGGCTGGCAAGCGGCGGCCGCCTTGCGCAACCTGTCCGCGTCAGGCGATTTGCGCGAAGCCGCAAGCAATCTGTTCGCGTATCTGCAGGAACTCGACCGCAGCGGTGCGGCCACGATCGCCGTCGAGCCGATCCCGGTCGAAGGGCTCGGCGAGGCGATCAACGACCGGCTGTTTCGTGCCGCTGCCCCCCGTGACAAGCTCGATTGAGCGCCATAGTTTGCGCCGATGAACGACTCCCCCTTCGACCTCGATCCCGCTCTCATCGACCGCTTCACTGCCATTGTCGGCGAAAAATATGCACTGCGCGACCAAGCCGATATTGCGCCGTATCTTACCGAGCGGCGCGGGCTGTGGCACGGTAGGACGGCCTTGGTGCTGCGTCCCGGCAGCGTCGACGAGGTGAGCCGGATCATGCGGCTGGCGAGCGAGACGGGAACGCCGGTCGTGCCGCAAAGCGGCAACACCGGGCTGGTCGGCGCCCAGGTGCCGGATGCCTCCGGCCGCGAGATCGTGCTTTCTTTGTCGCGGCTGAACCGCATTCGCGAGATCGACGTCTTCTCGAACACGGTGACCGTCGAAGCCGGCGTCATCCTGCAGACGCTGCAGGAAGCCGCCGACGCCGCCGACCGGCTGTTTCCGTTGTCGCTTGCCGCGCAAGGGTCCTGCCAGATCGGCGGCAATCTCTCGTCCAATGCCGGCGGCACCGGCGTGCTTGCCTATGGCAATGCGCGCGAACTCTGCCTTGGTGTCGAAGTCGTGCTGCCGACCGGCGAGGTGTTCGACGATCTGCGCAAACTGAAGAAGGACAACACCGGCTACGATCTGAAGAACCTGTTCGTCGGCGCCGAAGGCACGCTCGGCATCATCACCGCCGCGGTGCTGAAACTGTTTCCCAAGCCCAAGGGGCGCGAAGTCGCCTTTGCCGGCCTGTCGTCGCCGGAAGCAGCGCTTTCGCTGTTCAGCCTGGCGATGGACCGGGCCGGGGCGGCACTCACCGCCTTCGAGCTGATCGGCCAGCGTCCTTATGATTTCACGCTGCGCCACGCGCAGGGCGTCATCCGGCCGCTCGCCGAGGACTGGCCCTGGTATGTGCTGATGCAGATATCATCCGGCCGTTCGGCCGAGGACGCCAGGGGGCTGATCGAGGAGGTGCTGTCGGAAGGCCTCCAGCAAGGCATCGTCGGCGACGCGGTGATCGCGGCAAGCCTGGCGCAGGGCGACGCCTTCTGGAATTTCCGCGAGGTGCTGCCGGATTCGCAAAAGCCCGAAGGCGCGTCGATCAAGCATGATATTTCGGTGCCGGTGGCATCCATCCCGGCGTTTATCGAAAAGGCGGCCGGTGCAGTGGCTTCGGTCAGTGCTGGTGCGCGCGTGGTCTGCTTCGGCCATATGGGCGACGGCAATCTCCACTACAACATCTCCCGGCCGGAGGGCGGTGACGATGAAGCGTTTCTCGGCCTCTACCACGCCATGAACCATGCCGTGCACGATGTTGTGCGCTCCTTCCAGGGTTCGATCTCGGCCGAGCATGGCATCGGCCAGTTGAAGCGCGACGAGCTGATCGCCACCGCGCCGCCCATGGCGATCGAGCTGATGCGCCGAGTGAAGGCGGCCTTCGACCCGGCCGGCATCATGAATCCCGGTAAGGTTATCTGATCCTTTCAACATTTTGTGGCTGGTCTCATTCCGATAACCATCGCCTGAGATCAGCAAAATTTAACTGACTTTCTTAAGCCGGGCGGCAGAAGCTCGCGCTAATGTTTCACACAACGAGGCCGGGAAAACTGGCCCGGTGGGATCCGTGAAAGCGGCTCTCAGGAGAAACACAGGAAGGCAGCAGATGAACAGTGTATTGAAGCCCGTCTGGGCCGGGCGCAACATGCGCCTCGACCCATTCCGCCTGCCGCAAGTGGTGAGCTATGCCACGCGCGACGACTATGGCGACGTTACCTTCACCATCGACCAGCGCGGCGCCGTCATCCGCCGCACGCTCGAGATGAGCGGCGTGCCGGCGATCATCGCGCTGCCCGCCAACGCGTTTCGCGGCGTCGCCGCCCGCGCGATGGAGGATGCGCAAGGCAATGTCACGGTAACCCTCGAACTCCTGCACAACGACCCGATGCTGTCGGTGCCGCTGCTGGTGGCCGACGATCTCGACGACGTCGCCGCCGACTGGCGCGCCTGGGCCGATGCTTACCGGCTGCAGATGCTGCTGATCGAATCCGACGGCATTGCCCGCACGCTGGAGGAATCGCTCGGCGCCGCCATCAAGGCGCTGCCGGCCAAGGATCGCCGCAAGGGCCGGGTCTCGACCACGCGCCGCCCGCGCTTCCTCGCCCGCCGCAGGGCCGGCAATCTCGGGCTGAGGCTGGTGATCGATGGCCAGGAGATTATTTCGCGGGAGTAGCTTGGCCGGCGATTGGCGAAACCGCCGATGACAGCCTTCTTCTCCCCGGCACTATACGGGGGTTGAGGAGCGGTCCGCGTAGCGGACGAAAAGCCAATTGCTTGGCTTTTCGAGTGACGAACGCCCGGCAGGGCGATGAGGGGCGGCGCTGACCGAGGCATTTCTCGCAATATCGCCGCTGTGCATTTCATCTCCAAGATTGGCGCTGCCCCTCATCCGGCTGCCGCCACCTTCTCCCCGTATAGTGACGGGAGAAGGGAGACTACACCAGCGGCTTCAGCGCCACCCACAGCGCACCGCCGATCAGGCCGATGAAGATCAGCCAGCCGACCTGGTTGTTCGATTTGAACAGCCGCAGGCATTGATCGGGATCGTCGATATCCAGAACCGCTATCTGCCGCGCCATATGGGCGCCGGCGGCGATCAGCCCGGCCAGCGCCACCACCGGCACCTGCGCCGAGGCGAAGGCGATGGCGAAGCAGACCAGCGTGCCGCCATAAAGCCCGACCAGCCAGGTCTTGGTGTTGTCGCCGAACAGCCGCGCCGTCGAGCGCACGCCGACGATTGCGTCGTCTTCCTTGTCCTGATGTGCATAGATGGTGTCGTAGCCGATCACCCACAGGATCGAGCCGATATAGAGCATGATGCCCGGGCCATCGAGATCGCCGAACTCGACCGCCCAGCCCATCAGTGCACCCCAGGAGAAGGCGAGCCCGAGCACCAATTGCGGCCAGTTGGTGAAGCGCTTCATGAAGGGATAGACGGCAACGATGACCAGCGAGACGATGCCGAGCGGAATGGCGAAGTCGTTGAACTGCAACAGCACGACCAGCCCCAGCAGCGCCTGGATGACCAGGAATATCCAGGCCTGGCGGCGCGTCACCTTGCCGGCCGGCAATGGCCGTGAGCGCGTGCGCTCGACCTTGTTGTCGATGTCCTGGTCGACAATGTCGTTATAGGTGCAGCCGGCGCCACGCATGGCGACGGCGCCGACAAAGAACAGGAACAGGAACCACGGCGACGGCAGCAATGTGAGCAACGGGTCTGCCGGGCGGGGATAGGCGCTGGCCGCAAGCGCTGCCGACCACCAGCAGGGCCACAGCAGCAATTGCCAGCCGATCGGCCGGTCCCAGCGCGCAAGCTGCGCGTAAGGCCACAGCGAGCGCGGCAATATCTTGTAGACCCAATGGCCGCTCGGCGCGTCGGCGACGCGGCCCTGTGCGGCTTTCGACTGGATGGTTTCCATCGTGCTGGAGTGGCAGCAGCGGCGTGCGCCGTCAAGCGGCCGCATTGTCGCTCAGGCGGTGAAAATATCGTGGCTGGCAAACCATTCCTTCGCCACCTCCGTGAAGGCCAGCGCCGCCTTCGACAGCCTTTGCCTTGTGTCATGGGTGAGGATGATGCGCTGCATCGGCAGCGGATCGGACAGCGGCTTGCAGACCAGCGGCAGCCCGTCATAACTCCTGTCGCCATAAGGCCTAGTGTAGCTCACTGCGACGCCGAAGCCGTTGGCGACCATGCTGCGCTGCAGTTCGAACGAACTCGCCGTCGATTGCGAGACCGGCGACAGGCCGCGGCTGAGGAACAGGTCCAGCCATATGCTGCCAGTTATGCGGCTGGTCGGTGGTGATCAAGGCATGGGTCGCCAGCTCCGCCAGGCTGACGCTGGCCTGGCTGGCCAGCGCGTGGCCTTGCGGCAGAAGCGCGTGTGGCCGCAGCTCATGCAGCAGGGTGCGGGCGAAGTGCGAGGGCAGGCCGAGATCGTAGGTCAGGCCGAGATCGATTGCCGCATCGCCGAGCCGCCGGCCGAGCGTCTCGAAGGTCTCGTCGCGGACCACCACGGTGACCGCCGGGCAGCGTTGCGAAAAAGCGCGGATCAGCGCCGGCGCGAAATAAGGCGCCAGATCCTCGAAACAGCCGAGCACAAGTTCGCCGCCGACATCGGCGTCGCGCGTCCCGAGCCCAACCAGTTCGTCCGCTTCGGCCAGCACCTGCTTTGCCTTCGCCACCGCGCTGCGGCCGAACGAGGTCAGCGCGATGCCGCTGCCGCGCTGGCGCACGAACAGTTTCTGGCCGAGCGTCGCTTCGACATTGTCGATCGCCACCGAGATCGAGGGCTGCGAGACGTTCAGCATCCGGGCGGCCACCGTGACGCTGCCGTGACGGGCAACAGTGACGAGGTAGCGCAACTGGGTGAGGGTCAGGTTCATAGTAAAGCTATAAGGGAGATGAGAAGTTATTATTTTACGCGATGTGCGGCGGCTGCGATAGTCGGTCATCGAAACAGGGAAGACATGAGATGGCCGCCAGACATATTGATGCCGCAGCGACTGCCGACTACCAGCGCGACGGCGCGGTCTGCATACGCGGCGCCTTCAAGGACTGGGTCGGCACCATCGCCGCCGGCATCGAGCGCAACATGCAAAACCGCAGCGCCATGGCTTCGGACATCGCCAACGGCAAGGGCAGCTTCTTCGACGATTACTGCAATTGGGAGCGCATTCCCGAATTCGTCGACGTGGTGCGCAATTCCCCGGCCGCGGAACTCGCGGCAGCGGCGATGCAGTCGCGCAGCGCCCAGTTCTTCCACGACCATGTGCTGGTCAAGGAACCGGGCACGCAAAAGCCGACGCCTTGGCACCAGGACATCCCGTATTACTTCGTCGATGGCACCCAGACCGTCAGCTTCTGGATTCCGATCGATCCGGTCAAGGAAGCGACGCTGCGGCTGATCGCCGGCTCGCACAGATGGGACAAGATGATCCTGCCGGTGCGCTGGCTAGATGACAGCAATTTCTATGCCGGCGAGGGCGACTACCTCCCCGTGCCGGATCCAGACAAGGACCCGTCGCTGAAGGTGCTCGAATGGGAGATGGAACCGGGGGACGCCATCCTGTTCGACTTCCGCACCGCGCATGGTGCGCGCGGCAATCCGACCGCGGCGCGGCGCCGGGCGCTGTCGCTGCGCTGGGTCGGCGACGATGCGCGCTATGTCGAGCGCCCCGGCCGTACCTCGCCGCCCTATGCCGGCCATGACATGAAGCCCGGCCAGAAACTGCGCGAGGACTGGTTTCCAGTGGTCTTCCAGAGCTGAGCCGCGAGAGCCGCGCTTCTGCTTCGGCTTGCCGATGCGTGCGACGTTGCCGTGCGCAACCGGCAAGCAGCGGACCAAAAGTCTTGACCCGCGCTGCGCAGCGCAATAGCGCAGTCCCTGTCGTGAAATGACAAGGGACATCGGCATGCGCGTTTTGTTGATCGGCTCCGGCGGCCGCGAACATGCCTTGGCCTGGAAGATCGCGGCCTCGCCGCTTTTGACCAAGCTCTATGCCGCGCCCGGCAATCCGGGCGTCGCCCGCGAGGCCGAACTGGTCAAGCTCAACATTAGCGACCATGCCGCTGTCGCAACCTTCTGCAAGGACAATGCGATCGACCTCGTCGTCGTCGGGCCGGAAGGGCCGCTGGTCGCCGGCATTGCCGACGATCTGCGCGGCGAGGGCATCCGCGTCTTCGGCCCGTCGAAGCGGGCAGCGCGGCTCGAAGGCTCGAAAGGTTTTACCAAGGACCTTTGCGCCAAATACGGCATCCCGACCGCCGCCTATGGCCGCTTCACCGAACTGGCTGCGGCCAAGGCTTACGTCGAAAAGGTGGGAGCGCCGATCGTCATCAAGGCCGACGGGCTCGCTGCCGGCAAGGGCGTCACCATCGCCATGACGCTGGACGAGGCGCGCGCCGCCCTCGATGCTTGTTTCGACGGCGCATTCGGTGACGCCGGCGCTGAGGTCGTGGTCGAGGAATTCATGACCGGCGAGGAGGCGAGTTTCTTCTGCCTGTGCGACGGCACGACCGCACTTCCCTTCGGCACCGCGCAGGACCACAAGCGCGTCGGCGATGGCGATACCGGCCCCAACACCGGCGGCATGGGCGCCTATTCGCCGGCGCCGGTGATGAGCCCCGAAATGGTAGAGCGCACCATGCGCGAGATCGTCGAGCCGACCATGCGCGGCATGGCCGAGCTTGGCGCGCCGTTCGCCGGTATTCTGTTTGCCGGGCTGATGATCACCGACAAGGGGCCGAAGCTGATCGAATACAACACCCGCTTCGGCGATCCCGAGTGTCAGGTGCTGATGATGCGGCTGAAGGACGATCTGCTGGTGCTGCTCAACGCCGCCGTCGACGGCCAGTTGGCGCACAGTTCGATCCGCTGGCGCGACGATGCCGCGCTGACCGTGGTGATGGCGGCACAGGGCTATCCCGGGACGCCGGAAAAAGGCTCGGTCATTCGGGGTCTCGACGAAGCCGCCGGCGAAGGCGTTGAGATTTTCCATGCCGGCACTGCCATCAATGGCGGCGCGCTGGTCGCCAATGGCGGCCGCGTGCTCAACGTCACGGCATCAGGCAAGACGGTGGGCGAAGCGCAAAGCCGCGCTTACGCCGCGCTCGACCGTATCGACTGGCCGCAAGGCTTCTTCCGCCGCGACATAGGCTGGCAGGCGGTGGCGCGGGAAAAGGCCAGCGCCGCCACATAAGCCTCAGCGCTCGCGAACCAGTTCCGTCGAAGCGGTGCTGACCGGGTCGGCGGCCTGCGAGAAGGCGGCCTCGAGCAGAGCCTCCGAACGATACGTGGTCCGCTTCCAGGCGACATACTCGGCAATGCCGAAGCGCGCGCGGCGCGGCACCGTCTTGACCACCGGCATGCGGAAGGCGGCGCGGAATGTCTGCCAGCGCGCGCCGAGCACCGCCACCATTTCCTCGACCGTCGGTGGCGTCGCCACATCGGCGTATGTGATGGTGACTTTGCCGGCGAGCCCGGCCGCGCGCGACACCGGCACCGGTATCGAGGCGAGGTAGTCGGGCGGCACGTCGATCAGGCCGCCGAAGGGCCATTGCTGGCGCAGTGCCGCCGCGTCCATCGGCGCGACGTTGACGTCGATGTCGTTGGGCGTGCCGGCGACGCGGTAGGGGCAGCGCAGGCGCCCGCAATTGGCCTGCGCCGAGAACTGCCACAGCGCATAGCCCTGCCAGTTGCCCATCGGAAAATGCACGTCGATGTCGGGCTTGTAGCGCGCATACCAGAGCGGCAGCCGCGACAGCAGACGGTATTGGTAGCGGTTGTTGGCGATGTACTGGGCGGTCTTGCCGTTGGTGTAGAGGATCGGGAAACGGCCGAGCCGCCGGTGCACCTGGCGCACGAATTCCTCGGCATCCTCGAGCGACATCCATTGCGAGGGGTCGTTGCCTTCGAGATCGAGGGCGAGCAGATCGTCAGGGGCTGGCTCGGCGAAATCGATGAAACTGTTGGCCTGCTCGAGCGGATTGCCGGGGCGGGCAAGATGATACGCGCCCCATTTCAGGCCGAGCGCCTTGGCCACCACCTTGCGCGTCTGAAACAGCTCGCGCGTCACCGCAAAGCGTTTCCACAATGTCTTGCAGAGTTTGACCGTAGGCTCGTCGCCGTAGCAGAAATAGGGCGGCGGCAGCCCGTCGGAGGCCTTGTTGATGAAGCCGACAATGCGCTTGTCGGTGGCAAGCTGCGCCCAGTCGATGGAATTGTATTCATAGGCGTCGACCACCCGCGCGCGGTCGCCATCCCGCCAAGGCTCGGAAAAGTCCGAGGCTGTAGCCGCTGACGTCAGCGCCATCATCGCCGCGAGAGCGATCGCTGAGCGGCGAAGAAGATGCGCCGGCGTTTTCAAACAGGGGATCCCCGCTGACCAAACACCGATGGTGGACCGGTATGGTTAAGGAAGTGCTTTCGGGCAGGAGTCCTGTCGCTCTCGCGATTTCGTCATTCTATGGCGAAGCAAGGAGCGAAGCGACGCGGCGCGGACCATAGTATGCATTCCGCGACTTCGAAGCGTTGCCACGGCGCGGAATTCTGCACCGTTGCGCCCCTAGCGCGAGGTCGCGACATGGTACTCGGCGTCCGCTACGCTCCCGCTCCACCTGTGGACGACGAAGTTCGATGAAAATCCGCGTGACAAAGTTTGACGTTTACGTAAAAAGAAGGTCGGAGGCCGCCCAGAGGCGGATGGTTTTGCATCGGCCCGGGTCCTAGGATCGAGCGGTCGGAGCAGCGGAGGAGAAAGCGGCATGTACAAGGCCCCGGTCGACGACATTTCGTTCACGCTCAAGCATGTCGCCGGGCTCAAGCCGGCGCTCGACCGCGGCGCGTTCGGGGACCTCGGCGAAGACCTTGTCGACGCCATCCTGTCCGAGGCCGGCCGCTTCGCCAGCGAGGAAGTGGCGCCGCTCTACAAGATCGGCGACGAGCATGGCGCGGTGCTGAAGGATGCGACCGTGACCACGCCGCCCGGCTGGAAGGCGCTTTACCGCAGCTGGATCGACGGCGGCTGGAACGCGCTGTCGGGACCGGAAGAATTCGGTGGCCAGGGCCTGCCGACCATGCTCGGCGTTGCCGCGCTCGAAATGTGGAACTCTGCCGCCACGGCCTTCGGCATCGGCCCGACGCTGACCATGGGCGCCGTCGAGGCGCTGGACAAGCATGCCTCCGAAGCGCTGAAGGCAAAGTATCTGGCAAAGCTCGTCTCCGGCGAGTGGATGGGGACGATGAACCTGACCGAGCCGCAGGCCGGTTCCGATCTCGCCGCCTTGCGCAGTCGCGCCGAGCCTGCCGGCGACGGCACCTACCGCATCTTCGGCCAGAAGATCTTCATCACCTATGGCGAGCATGATTTCACCGACAACATCATCCATCTGGTGCTGGCGCGGCTGCCCGACGCACCGGCCGGCACGCGCGGCATCTCGCTGTTTTTGGTGCCGAAATTCCTGGTCAATGATGACGGCTCGCTCGGTGCCCGCAACGACGTCTTCTGTTCCGGCCTCGAGCACAAGCTCGGCATCCATGCCTCGCCGACTTGCACCATGATCTATGGCGACGGGTTCCAGGGTGCTGCGCCCGGCGCCGTCGGTTGGCTGATCGGCGAGGAGAACAAGGGGCTCGCCTGCATGTTCACCATGATGAACAACGCGAGGCTTTGCGTCGGCATGCAGGGCGTGGCAGTGGCCGAAGCCGCGACGCAGAAGGCGATCGCCTATGCCAATGAGCGCCGCCAGGGCAAGGCATCGGACTTTTCAGGCGCCGGGATGGCGCCGATCGTCCATCACCCCGACGTGCAGCGCAATCTCTTGACCATGAAGGCTTTGACCCAGATCGCCCGCGCCATCTCGTATTCCTGCGCCTATGCCATCGACTTTGCGCGTGTGTCGACAGGCGAGGAGGCCGCGCATTGGCGCGATCGCGCCAATCTGCTGACGCCGCTGGCCAAGGCCTTTTCCACCGATATCGGCGTCGATGTCGCATCGCTCGGCGTCCAGGTCCACGGCGGTATGGGCTTCATCGAGGAGACGGGCGCGGCCGCGCTCTATCGCGACTCCCGCATTGCGCCGATCTATGAAGGCACCAACGGCATCCAGGCGATCGACCTTGTAGCCCGCAAATTGCCGCTTGGCGGCGGCGAGCATGTGCATGGCTATATCGCCGAACTGAAGGCCATCGCCGACGAGGTGCGGACCTCGAACCTGCAGGGCTTCGGCCGCACCGCCGAAGCGCTTGACCAGGCGTTCGACGATCTCACCGAGGCGACGCGCTTCCTGCAGAAGCTGCTGGCCGACGGCCGTCTGGACGAAGCGCAAGCCGGTGCGACCCCCTATCTCAGGCTGATCTCGCTTGCTGCCGGCGGCGCTTATCTGGCGCGTGGCGGACTTGCCCAGCAGAGCCGCATCGCCCTTTGCCGCTTTTTCGCCGAAAACCTGCTCGGCGAAGTCAGCGCCTTGAAGGAACGCGTCATCGATGGCGCCGAGAGCCTCGCTACCGCCGGCAAGGCGCTGATAACGGCCTGAATACCAGAGCGCTCACCAGGGAAGAATGACCGTGACAGACCATATTCTCGTCGAGCGCCAGGGCGCCATCCAGATCATCCGCATGAACCGTCCCGACAAGAAGAACGCACTGACGCGCGCCATGTACGCGACAATGTCCAAGGCGCTGGCCGATGGCGATGCCGACCCGGCGGTTCGCGTCCATGTCTTCCTCGGTGTGCCTGGCGCCTTCTCTTCCGGCAACGATCTCGCCGATTTCCTGGTCATCGCCACCGGCGGTGAGGGCGGCAACGAGGTCTGGGACTTCCTGATGGCGCTGGCCAAAACGGAGAAGCCGATGGTCTCCGGCGTCGACGGCATTGCGGTCGGCATCGGCACCACGCTCAATTTGCATTGCGACCTGACTTTCGCCACGCCGCGCACGGTGTTCCGCACACCCTTCGTCGACCTCGGCCTGGTGCCGGAGGCGGGCTCCAGCCTGCTGGCGCCGCTCATCCTCGGCAGGCAGGGCGCCTTTGCGCTGCTTGGACTCGGCGAAGGTTTTTCCGCCGAACGCGCCAAGGCCGCCGGCCTGATCTATGAGGTGGTCGAGGAGGACGGGCTAGAAGCCGCGGCACTCGCCGCGGCCGGCGCGATCGCCGCCAAGCCGCCGCAGGCGCTGAAGATCGCTCGTGACCTGATGCGCGCCCCGCGCGACGAGCTTGTCGCCCGCATCAAGGTGGAGAGCGAGCGTTTCTCCGAGCGGCTGAAGTCCGACGAAGCGCGCGCCGCGTTGACGGCCTTCATGACGCGCAAGAAGGCCTGAACTTATCCTCAGGGATAAAGCCGTGTCTTGTCCCAGCCGCCTTCGGCGTTGCGCGAAAAGACCAGCCGATCGTGCAGCCGGAATGGCCGGTCGTGCCAGAACTCGATCGCCTGCGGCACGATGCGGAAGCCCGACCAGTGCTTTGGCCGCGGGATTTCGCCGATAGGGTAGCGCGCCGTGTATTCGGCCACCGCCTTCTCCAGGGCAAAGCGGCTTTCCAGCGGCCGCGACTGTTTCGAAGCCCATGCGCCGATCCGGCTGCCGCGCGGCCGCGTCGCGTAATAGGCGTCGGCTTCAGCGTCGCTGACGATCTCCACCGGACCGCGTATGCGCACCTGGCGGCGCAGCGATTTCCAGTGGAAGCACATCGCCGCCTTCATGCTGCCAAGAATCTCGCGGCCCTTGGCGCTCTCGAAATTCGTGTAGAAGACAAAGCCGCTTTCATCGAACCCCTTGAGCAGCACCATACGCACATCCGGCATGCCATCGGCATCCACGGTTGCAAGTGCTACGCCGTTGGCATCGTTGATTTCGCTTTTCTTGGCGTCCTCCAGCCACTCGGCAAAGAGCCGGAACGGCTCGGCGGCTTCGGTAAAGTCACTACTTGTTAACTCAGTGTCACTCATAGTTTTTCTCAAAATGTCTCGAGCTTCAGGAGGTTGCCGATTGTCGCGTATCGCGCAAGCTTTTGACAGCGGGCAATGGAGCGTTATCGCTTCGGCCAGTTCGAAAGCCGTGATCGTGATTATCGCCCTGCCGCTTGCCGCCTGCGGCGCCGGCGGCTTCAGCCTGGAAAAGGCCGAGGTCGACCGTTCCATCGTCACCTCGAGCGCGCCGGCGAGGGTGACGTCGACGGACGCCGACAGCGCTTCCGACCAGACCACGATCGGCAATGCGGTGTCTTCGGCCGACATCGAGGAGCTTCGCGGCCAGGCCGTGCCGTGGGCGAATGCCGACACCGGCTCGCGCGGCTCCATCACCGAACTCGCCGAAGTGCAGGACAACGGCCAGGACTGCCGCAGCTTTACCGCCTCGCGCGAAAGCTTCGACGGCGTCGCTTTGTTCAAGGGGCAATTGTGCATCGTCGCGGCCGGCGGCTGGCACATGCAGGACTTCAAACCGCTCTGAGTTTTCGAGGTTTGCGGGCGCTGCAATTTCAACCCTCGATAAGCCTGTGCGCCACTGGAATTTCTTCCTATGGGAGCGCATATAAGGGCCAACGTGGATTTAACTCATTTTCCAGGGCAGGACGCATGCGCGACCCCTATGAGGTGCTGGGCGTTGCCAAGAACGCATCGGCCAAGGACATAAAATCGGCCTACCGCAAGCTCGCCAAGAAGTATCATCCGGACCAGAATCCGAATGATCCCAAGGCCAAGGACCGTTTTGCCGCCGCCAATCAGGCCTATGAGGTCGTCGGCGACGAGAAGAACCGTGCGGCCTTCGACCGCGGCGAGATCGACGCCGACGGCAAGCCGAAATTCCAGGGCTTCGAGGGTGCAGCCGGCGGCGGCGATCCGTTCGGTGGCTTCCGCCGCCAGCAGGGCGCCGGCGGCTCGCGCTTCGAATTCCGATCGGGGCGTCCGGGCGGCGATCCGTTCGACGGCAACAGCGACATTTTCAGCCAGATCTTCGGCGACGCCTTTTCCGGCGCGCGCGGCGCCGGAACAGGCGACCGCCGCCAGCAGGCGACCGCCGCCGATCTGAACGTCACGCTCGACGTCACCATCGAGGAGATAGCGACCGCCGAAAAGGTGACGGCGATGTTTCCCGACGGCCGCAAGATCGCGGTCAAGCTGCCGGTCTATGTCGAGGACGGACAGACCATCCGGCTGAAGGGCCAGGGCGAGCAGGGGCCGGGACAGCCGGGCGATGCACTGGTCAAGATCCGTATCCGCAGGCACCCGCGCTACCGCATCGAGGGCCGTGACCTGCATGCCGATCTGGAGGTAGCGTTGGCCGACGCGGTGCTGGGCGCCAAGGTACCGGTCGACACGCCGACCGGCAGGCTGGCGGTCAACATTCCGGCCTGGTCGAGCTCCGATAAGGTGCTGCGCCTGAAGGGCAGGGGCTTGCCGGAAAAGGCCGGCGGCCATGGCGATCTCTACGCCCATGTCCGCATCATGCTGCCGGAAGGCGGCGACAGCGAACTCGAAGCGCTGATGCGCAGCCGCAAGGGCTGATGCGGCCCGACTTGGCTGGCTAGCTGCCGGGCGCTGCTTCCTCCATCCGCCGGATGGTTTCGCCGAAGCGGCGCAACGCCTGCCGCACCGGGACATGCGGGCTCTCGATCTCAAGCAGGATCATCGTCTCGCTGCCGAGGAATGCGGCGCTGACCAGGCTGGTTACTTCGGCGGCGGAGAATGGCCCGAGGCCGCCGAACCGCCGCTCCGCCTCTTGCGCCAGTCCGTCCAGCAGTTCGAACCAGCCGCGCAGGTCGCGGCGCACCGCCTTGGCGATCTCGGGGCTCGACAGGCTTGCCGCGATCATCTCGTGCAGGATCCGGACATAGCCGGACGCCAGATCATCGTCGAGGAAATCGCAAGCGCGCTCCCAGCGTTGCCACAGCGGCATAGGTGCCGCAAAAGTCTCCGCCTGGCGCTTCAGCAGGCCCTCGTTCAGATGGTCGAGCAGGGCCAGGAACAGCCGTTCCTTGGAGCCGAAATGGTAATGGATCTGGCTGAGCGGAACGCCGGCGATCTCGGCAACGCGGCGCGTCGACAGATCGGCATAACCGCCTCGATGGAGGCATAACTCGGCGGCCGAAATCAGTTCGGCGCGCGTGTCGCGCTTTTGCTTGTTCTGCGGCGGGGTAACGGCTTCGGCAGCGTCCGTCATGCGGCGTGGCTGCCGCTGTTAGCGGTGCAATCTGGGCGGATCATAGCTTCTCCTGTCCGGGGCTGGACGTCCCTCCACTCTATCTCGGTCGAGCGACCGATCAAGTTGACTCGCTAGAAAATTTATGGTTTTTGACGCTGAATTCGGTCGACCGACCGAATCCTGATGCTTGCATGGAGGGCACTCATGGCGGGCGTAATCACCCTTATCTACGGCGTTGCCGCATACCTGATTTTTCTCGGTTCGTTTCTCTATGCGGTCGGTTTCGTCGGCAACATGGTTGTGCCGAAATCGATCGATTCCGGAGTCGCTGGAAGTCCGGTCGAAGCCGTCATCGGCAATGCACTGCTGCTCGGCCTTTTCGCCGCCCAGCACAGCATCATGGCGCGGCCGGTTTTCAAGCGCTGGTGGACACGGATTGTCCCGCACGCGGCCGAACGCAGCACCTATGTGCTTTTGGCCAGCCTCATCCTGCTGCTGCTCTACTGGCAATGGCGGCCGATTCCCGGTCTCGTCTGGACGGTCGAGAACCCGGTCTGGGTCGCCGTCATCCATGGCGTGTTCTGGCTCGGCTGGGCGGTATTGTTGACCAGCACCTTTCTGATCAACCATTTCGAACTGTTCGGCCTGCGCCAGGTTCTCGCCGCTTTGCGCAAGAGCGAACCGGCGCCGCCCGTGTTCAGGACGCCGCTGTTCTACAAATGGGTCCGGCACCCGCTCTATGTCGGCTTTCTCCTGGCCTTCTGGGCGACGCCGTCGATGACATGGGGCCATCTTCTGTTCGCGGCGGGCAGCACCGGCTACATCCTGCTCGGCATCTTCCTCGAGGAACGCGATCTCGTCGCGATGTTTGGCGATCAGTACCGCCTCTACCGCAAGCAGGTGGGAATGCTCATTCCCTGGCGCAAAATGGCTGGATAGGGCCGATGCGTTGCCGACCAGCCGATTCGGCTGGTCGGCCGGGCCTGGGCCATCAAGGCGCGCTGGCCGCAGTGAGGCGTTCAAATCTCACAACAACGTTATTATCCCCCATTCGTTGTCACGCCGAGTGTCTGAATTGAACGCGCGCCCCGTCTGCGCTTGATGCGCCTTTCTGCCTGTGCGATAGGCACTCCAAAGCAGAAAATCTTTCGGAGAGCGCTGACATGGCGGGTGGACAGGGCCTTATGGCCGGCAAGCGCGGCCTTATACTGGGCGTCGCCAACAACAGATCGATTGCCTACGGCATCGCCAAGGCCTGCGTCGACCATGGCGCCGAGATCGCGCTGACCTATCAGGGGGAGGCGTTCAAGAAGCGCGTCGAGCCGCTGGCTGCGGAATTGGGCGCCTTTGTCGCCGGTCATTGCGATGTCACTGATCCGGCGAGCCTCGACGAGGTGTTTGCCAATGTCGCCAAGCATTGGGGCGGCAAGCTCGACTTCCTCGTCCATGCCATCGCCTTTTCCGACAAGGACGAGCTGACCGGACGCTATGTCGAGACGACGCGCGACAATTTCCTGCGCACCATGGACATTTCGGTCTATTCCTTCACCACCATCGCCAAGCGCGCCGAAGCGCTGATGACCGACGGCGGCTCGCTGCTGACGCTGACATATTACGGCGCCGAAAAGGTCATGCCGCATTACAACGTCATGGGTGTCGCCAAGGCCGCGCTCGAAGCCAGCGTGCGCTATCTCGCCGTCGACCTCGGCGGCAAGAAGATCCGCGTCAACGCCATCTCGGCCGGGCCGATCAAGACCTTGGCTGCTTCGGGCATCGGCGACTTCCGCTACATCCTCAAGTGGAACGAATACAATTCGCCGCTGAAGCAGACCGTCACCCAGGAAGAAGTCGGCGATTCCGCCGTCTATTTCCTGTCGGACCTGTCGCGTGGCGTCACCGGCGAGGTGCACCATGTCGATTCCGGCTATCACGTCGTCGGCATGAAGGCGGTCGACGCGCCGGATATTTCGACCGTCAAGGAATAGTTCTGCCGCGGTTTCCGCCCGCCTGTCCTGATTTCCGGAAGACCTGATGGTTCCGCTCGTCTACATCGTGCGCCATGGCCAGACGCAGTGGAATGCCGAGTCGCGGCTGCAGGGCCAGGCCGACACCGATCTCAACGCGCTCGGCCGCGAGCAGGCGACCCGCAATGGACGGCGGCTGGCCGAACTGATCCAGAACCCTGAGGATTTCGACTTTGTCGCCAGCCCGATGAAGCGGACGCGCGAGACGGTGCAGCGGCTGCGCTTGGCGATGCAGCTCGATCCCGATGGCTACCGCACCGACCCGCGTCTGGTCGAGGTGCACTTTGGCGACTGGCAGGGCTTTACCTATGCCGAACTCGATGCGCGGATGCCGGGCTCGGCGAAGGCGCGACGACGCAACAAATGGAATTTCCAGCCGCCGGGCGAGGGCGCCGAAAGCTACCAGATGCTGCTCGAACGGGTGAAGCCGTGGTTCGACGCGCTCGACCACCAGACGGTCTGCGTCACGCATGGTGGCGTCGTGCGGACCCTGTTTCGGATGGTCAAGGGTGTTTCCGAACACGAAGCGGCAAACCTGGAAGTGCGGCAGGACCGGGTGCTCAGGCTGCAGGACGGGCGTCTGGATTGGCTTTAGGTTCGAGCAGATAAACAGGACGACTGTCCTGTTTATCCGTGCAGGGCTCCGCCGAGCGGCAAGACCCTGTTCGGCGTCGGTCTTATTCGGTGTCGGGCAGTTCCATGTCGGTGACGACGTTCTCGCCATTCGTCACGTCATAGGCAATCACGACATCCATGCCCGGCTTCAGCGAATCGAGATCGGTCTCGGCGTTGAGCTTGAAGGACTTGCCGTCCTCCAGCGTCAGCGTCAGTGCGTCCTTGTCGACCTTCTTGATCAGGCCTTCGGTCTGGCCGGCATAGGCGGCGGTGGAAATCAGCAACATGGCGGCAGCAGCGCCAATCAGGGTACGCATCGTCGTCCTCTTTGTCATTGCGCTTGCACGGATGGCGGCGAGCTTTCAACGGGCGGATGGAAGAGAGCAGAAACCAACCGAATGTGTCAAAACTAAAACCGCCGGATCACAGTTTGACCGCTGTGGAAAACGCCAATAGAACGCACCTTTGATCCGGTCCGCTGCCGGGCAGGGCTAAAATTCATGTCTCACAACACGTTCGGCCATCTCTTCCGCGTCACCACCTGGGGCGAAAGCCATGGCCCGTCGCTCGGCTGTGTCGTCGACGGCTGCCCGCCCGGCATCCGCTTCACACGGGCCGAAATTCAGGCCGAACTCGACAAGCGCCGCCCCGGCCAGTCACGTTTTGTGACGCAGCGCCGCGAACCGGACGAGGTGAAGGTGCTGTCCGGCTTCATCCTCGACGAGGACGGCGAGTCGATGATCACCACCGGCACGCCCGTCTCGATGCTGATCGAGAATGTCGACCAGCGCTCCAAGGACTATGGCGAGATCGCCCGCCAGTACCGTCCCGGCCACGCCGACTACACCTATGACGTCAAATACGGCCTGCGCGACCATCGCGGCGGCGGCCGTTCTTCGGCCCGCGAGACCGCCGCTCGCGTGGCGGCCGGCGCCTTGGCGCGCAAGGTGGTGCCCGGCATGGTGGTGCGCGGCGCGCTGGTCTCGATGGGCGAGAAATCCATCGACCGCGCCAACTGGAACTGGAATTTCATCGGTGACGCCGAAAACCCGTTCTTCACCCCCGATCCGGCGTCCGTTCCCGTCTTCACGCAATACCTCGACGGCATCCGCAAATCCGGCTCCTCGGTCGGCGCGGTTATCGAGATCGTCGCCGACGGCGTGCCAGCCGGCCTTGGCGCGCCGATATACGCCAAGCTCGACCAGGACATCGCGTCCGGCCTGATGTCGATCAACGCCGTCAAGGGCGTCGAGATCGGCAACGGCTTCGAGGCCGCCCGCATCACCGGCGAACAGAATGCCGACGAGATGCGCATCGGCAATGACGGCAAGCCGGTCTTCCTGTCCAACAATGCCGGCGGCATTCTGGGCGGCATCTCGACCGGCCAGGCGATCGTCGCCCGCTTCGCCGTCAAGCCGACCTCGTCGATCCTGACGCCGCGCAAATCCATCGACAAGGACGGCAACGACGTCGACGTCATGACCAAGGGCCGCCACGATCCCTGCGTCGGCATCCGTGCCGTGCCGATCGGCGAAGCCATGGTTGCCTGCGCCATCGCGGACCATTATCTGCGGCACCGGGGACAGACAGGCCAGGGATTAGGCAGTAGGGATTAGGCAATAGGCCAGCCCGTCCTTCCTTCCCTAACTCCTACTGCCCAACCCTATTCCCTGCGAGCGAAGCGAGCCAATGCCATACGATCAGAAGAAAATCGTCGAAGCCATCCGCGCCTTCGAACGCGGCGAGATCGTCGTCGTCATGGACGATGACGGGCGTGAGAACGAGGGCGACCTGATCGTTGCCGCCGTGCATTGCAGCCCGGAGAAAATGGCCTTCATCATCCGTCACACCTCCGGCATCGTCTGCACGCCGATGCCGCGCGAGGAGGCCAAGCGGCTCAATCTGCAGCCGATGGTCGCCGACAATGATTCCGCCCACACCACGGCCTTTACCGTCAGCGTCGATTTCAAGCATGGCACCACCACCGGCATTTCGGCCGAGGACCGCACGCTGACCGTGCGCAACCTGGCCAACGGCAATGTCGGCGGTTCGGATTTCGTCCGGCCCGGCCACATCTTCCCGCTGATCGCTAGGGAAGGCGGCGTGCTGATGCGCTCGGGCCATACCGAAGCCGCGGTTGACTTGTGCAAACTTGCCGGCCTGCCGCCGGTTGGCGTGATCTCGGAGTTGGTCAATGACGACGGCACCGTCAAGCGCGGCCCGCAGGTGGCGAGCTTTGCCGAGGAACACGGCCTCAAGCAGGTCTCGGTCGCCGACCTCATCGCCTACCGGCAGCGCAAGGAAACGCTGGTCGAACGCGTCGCCTGCTCCGAAATCGACACACTCGGCGGCAAGGCACAGGTCTTCACCTACACGCTGCCCTGGGACTCCATGCACCATGTCGCGGTCGTTTTCGGCGACATCCGTGACGGCGAGGACGTGCCGGTGCGGCTGCATTCGGAGGATGTGGTGACCGACGTGTTCGGCACCAGCCACCGGCTCGACGCCATTATGAAGGCGATGGGCGAACGCAAGCGCGGCGTCATCGTCTATCTCCGGGAGGGTTCGGTCGGCGTCGCCCATCAGGAGCGCAACCGGCCGATGAGTGCCGACCGTGAGGACCACGAAGAGGCCCGCCGCCGTGAGAACGAGTGGCGAGAAATCGGCCTCGGCGCCCAGATCCTGAAGGATCTCGGCATTTCCTCGATCAACCTGATCGCCTCGCGCGAGCGCCACTATGTCGGGCTTGAAGGCTTTGGGATTCACATCGCGAAAACTGAGATTATCTAGTTCGTCGCGCAAGAGCGACGCTGCCGAAAAAATTGCGCGGGCAGGTCGCCTGCTTCTGCGATTTGCTGAAGCCTCCACGCGTTCGTCATCCTATGGCGAAGCAAGGAGCGAAGCGACGCGGCGCAGACCATAGGATCCATGCCGCGACTTCGACGCGTTGCAACGGTGCAGAAGTCTGCTCCGCTGCACCCTTCGGTCAAGGTAACGGAATGGGTCCTCGGGTCTGCGCGGCCGCTTCGCTCCCGCTCGCGCGTGGATGACGACACCAGAGGCCTCACCTAATTCCGAACGTTTGCGATCGTCTCCAAAGCCAACGTCAGGCCATATCCTCACTCCGCGGGAACGGCGGCCGCGTCGCATCCGTCCAGCTCGCATGTGTGGGTGGCCAGGCTGCGCTGGCCCAGCAACACCGTCACCAATGCGATGACGCCGGCCGCCACCGAGACCCAGAACCCGTTGCGGGCGCCGAATTCATCCACCACCGCACCGGCGGCAAACGAACCGAGCGCCATGCCGATGCCGATGCCTGTCATCACCCAGGTGATGCCTTCGGTCAGCATCGCTTCCGGCACGTGGCGTTCGATCAGGCCGAAGGCGGTGATGAAGGTTGGCGAGATCGCCACGCCGCTGATGAAAACGGTCAGCGCCAGCAGCGGCACCGTGTCGGCGGTGAGCGGCAGCAGCGTGCCGAGCGCAACGAGGGCGACCGCGAGGGCCAACTGGCGCTGCAGCGGCGCTTTCAGGTTGAGCGCGCCGACGATAAGGCCGAGCACGAACGATCCCAGCGCATAGACGCCGATGACGAGGCTGGCGGCGCCCGGCTGGCCGAGTTCCTTGGTGATCGCCACCGTGCTCACTTCCGTCGTCGCGAAGGTGGCGCCGACGAAGATCAGGGCGAAGGTGATGATCTGCACCGGCCTGAGCCGGATTGCCGAGCCGCTCGAGACATGATTCACCGGCCGCACTTGTGGTTCGGTCGAACGCTGCAGGATGAAGGCTGCCGAGCCAAGGGCGAGGAATAGCGTGCTGACCAGGACACCGGCTTCCGGGAACAGAGCGGCACTCAAGCCCACCGACAGCGATGCGCCTGCAATGTAGACGAGTTCGTCCGCCGCCGATTCGAAGGCGAATGCGGTGTTCATCTGCGGCCGGCCGCGAAAAATCTCGGTCCAGCGCGCGCGCACCATCGCCGGCATGCTGGGCATGGCGGCGGCCGCCAGTGCCGACACAAACAGCGTCCACACCGGCCAGTCCTGATTGGCTGCGGCAATCAGCACCGCGAAGGCGAGCACGGTGAGGATGGTGGTCGGAATCACGATCCGCGTCTGGCCGAGGCGATCGACCAGCCGTGATATATGCGGCGCCACGAAAGCGTTGCTCAGCGCGAACGTCGCCGAGACAGCTCCCGCCAGCCAGTATTCGCCACGCGTCTGCGAGAGCATGGCCACGATGCCGATCGGCGCCATGGCGATCGGCAGCCGCGCGAGGAAGCCCGCGGCGGCAAACCCCTTGGCTCCAGGGGCACGAAAGATTTCCGAGTATGGGTTTTGCATGGCTGGTTCCTCGACAAAGGCCAATTCGACAATTACATACGATGCGTATGAATATAGGTAGTCGATACGCCGCGTATGTCAATTGGCATACGAAGCGTATGTGAATAAGGCCAGAACCATGCACAGACCCCGCAAGGAGATGATTGCCGAAACGCGCGCCAAGCTGATCACGGCGGCCCGCCACGCTTTCGGCACGATCGGCTATGCCGACGCGTCGATGGACGACTTCACCGCCTCGGCCGGGCTGACGCGCGGCGCGCTCTATCATCATTTCGGCGACAAGAAGGGCCTGCTGCAGGCCGTCATCGCCGAAATCGATGGCGAGATGGCCGTCCGCATCCATGAGATTGCGTCGCGGGCGCCAAGCCGTTGGCAGCGTTTTGTCGACGAATGCACGACCTATATCGAGATGGCGCTGGAGCCGGAAATCCAGCGCATCATGTTTCGCGACGGTCCGGCTGTGCTCGGCGATCCGGCGCAATGGCCGAACGCCAATGCCTGCGTCGGCTCGATGACCGATCATCTGACGGCTCTGCAGCAGGAGGGGGTGGTCGTCCCCGGCGTCGACCCCGAAACCGCCGCCCGGCTGATCAACGGCGCCAGCAGCCAGGCGGCGCAGCGCATCGCCAATTCGAACGACCCCGAAGCGACGTCGAAGACCGTGGTGGCAGCCTTCCAGCAACTGCTTGAAGGCCTTCTCAAAAAACAGGGTTCGCAGCCGGCCTGAAATCTGGTCGGCCGAGACCCGGCATTTGCCGAGATTGACAATTTTCGGCCCAGGTTCATCCTCGCCGTCCATCTCTGAGGGGAGATTCGGGCGCATGTGGGATTTCGAAATCGGCAGGTCGGTGTCCATCATGATCAGGACATGGCCTTTCATTGCCCTTCGCACGATCGTCTATTTCGGCATCACGCTCGCCTATATCGTGGCGACCGGCAGCGGCGCCTCCGTCGGCTATGGCGTCGGCCACATCTCCACCGATCCCGACGGGCCGCTTTCCTTTGCACTGTGGGGCGGCATCGTCGGCATCGGCATCGTTTCGATCGCGCTCTACTGGATCCGCGAATACATCCTCTACGTCGTCAAGGCCGGCCATATCGCCGTCATGGTCCATTTGATCGATGGCCGGGACGTTCCCAATGGGCAGGACCAGATCGCCTACGCCAAGGACGTGGTGAAGGAGCGTTTCGCCGAGGCCAACATCCTTTTCGTGGTCGACCAGCTGGTCAAGGGCGCCATCCGCGCCATCACCGGCCTGATCGGCGGCATCGCCGCCTTCCTGCCCATTCCGGGTCTCGGCGGCCTGGTCGCGTTCATCAATACGGTCATCCGCCTGTCGCTGACCTATGTCGATGAGATCATTCTCGGGTACAACATCCGCATCAATTCGTCGTCGCCGTTCGAAACGGCCCGGCAAGGCGTCGTGCTCTATGCCCAGAACGGCAAGACCATGGTCAAGAACGCGGTCTGGCTGGCTGTCATCATGTGGGGCGTGTCCTTCGTCATCTTCCTTTTGATGCTGGCGCCGGCCGCCGCCATCATGTGGTTCATACCGGGGCAGCTCGGCGGCTGGGCCTTCGTGCTCGCCATCCTCCTTGCCTGGGCCTTCAAGGCGGCCTTCATCGAACCCTTCGCCATCGCCTGCCTGATGCAGGTCTATTTCAAGACCATCGAAGGCCAGGTGCCCAACGCCGAATGGGACCAGCGGCTGGCCGAGGCGTCGTCCAAGTTCAGGGAACTCAGGGACAAGGCGGTGGCTTCCTTCGGCGGCTCGCGCTGGACGCAGCCCGCGCCCGGGGTGTAATCCCTGTTGAACGTCGGGGCGGTGAGGCGTCAAACCATGGTCAAAGCGGCCGGGCGCGCCTATATCGGGTCATGGTCACCAGGCTCTACACCCATCCGATCTTCCTCGAACATCTGACGCCCCCCGGTCATCCGGAGCGGCCGGACCGCTTGCGCGCTATCGAGCGCGTGCTCGACGACGAGGCCTTCACCGCACTCGATCGGGTAACGGCGCCGCAAGGCGACGAGGCCACAATCCTCTACGCCCACCCCGAGGATTTCGTCGCCCGCGTCCGCGCCGCGATCCCTGAAAGCGGCATTGCCTCGATCGACGCCGACACCAGCGCCAGCCCGAAAAGCTGGCAGGCGGTGGTCACTGCCATCGGTGCGGCCAACGCTGCCGTCGACGATGTTTTCGAGGGCAGCGTTGCCAATGCCTTCGTCGCCGCGCGTCCGCCCGGCCATCATGCCGAAAAGACCACGGCCATGGGCTTTTGCCTGTTCAACACCGCGGCGATCGCGGCCCGCTACGCGCAGAAGAAACACGGCGCCGAGCGTGTCGCCATCGTCGACTGGGACGTGCATCACGGCAATGGCACGCAGGACATTTTCTGGGACGATCCCTCGGTGCTCTATTGTTCGACGCACCAGATGCCGCTCTATCCCGGCACCGGGGCTAAAAACGAAACCGGCGCCGGCAACATCGTCAACGCGCCGCTGGCGCCGCAGACCGGCTCGGACATGTTTCGCGATGCCTTGCTGTCGCGCGTCCTGCCGGCACTCGACAATTTCGCGCCCGATCTGATCATCATTTCCGCAGGCTTCGACGCTCACCATCGCGACCCGCTGGCCGAGATCAACCTCAGCGAGGACGATTTCGACTGGGCGACAGGCCAGTTGCTGGAACGCGCCGGGCGCCACAGCGGCAACCGGCTCGTCAGCCTGCTTGAGGGCGGCTACGATCTGCAGGGACTGGCATTTTCGGTCGCCGCCCATGTCGGGCGGCTGATGAAGGGGTAAAGTATGGCTGGCGAAGCAAATGAAGACGTGAAGGCGATGAGCTTCGAGCAGGCACTCGACGCGCTGGAAAAGATCGTCGATGATCTGGAACGCGGCGACGTGCCGCTCGACCAGTCGATCAAGATCTATGAGCGCGGCGAGGCGCTGAAGGCCCATTGCGACCGGCTGCTGAAGGCCGCCGAAGACAAGGTCGAGAAGATCAGGCTGTCGCGTGATGGCAAACCGGTGGGAACGGAGCCGCTCGACGCGGAGTAGTGGAATGGGGCGGGCATAAAGCAGATAGGAGTTCAAGCATGTGCAGAAACATCAAGACCCTGTTCAATTTCGAGCCGCCGGCGACCCATGACGAGATCCGCGACGCCGCGCTTCAATTCGTGCGCAAACTGAGCGGAACGACGCGGCCCTCGCAGCGCAACCAGGCGGCCTTCGACCGTGCCGTCGAGGCGATCGCCGAATCGGCGCATGAATTGCTGCATTCGCTGGAAACCACGCATCATCCGCGCAATCGCGAAGAGGTGGCGGCCAAGGCAAAAGCCAAATCGGCGCTCCGCTTCGCCTGAGGACATCCAGATGAGTTTCTTCCCCGGCAAGGACCCTGAGCCTGGCGATGCCTTCGCCAGCGACCAGATCGAGCTCATGGTCATTCCAAACGCCAAGGATATTGGCGGCTTCCAGGTTCGCCGCGCTCTGCCGACGGCAAAGCGGCGGCTGGTTGGTCCCTTCATCTTCTTCGACCGCATGGGGCCGGCGATCTTGCGTGCCGGCCAGGCGATGGATGTGCGCCCGCACCCGCATATCGGGCTTTCCACCGTCACCTATCTGTTCGACGGCAATATCAGGCACCGCGATTCGCTCGGCACCGAGATGGTCATCCAGCCGGGCGACGTGAATTTGATGACCGCCGGCCGCGGTATCGTCCATTCCGAGCGCACGCCCGAAGAACTGCGCGGCGCGCCAATGTCGGTCTCCGGCCTGCAGACATGGCTGGCTTTGCCCGACGGCAAGGAGGAAGTGGCGCCGGTGTTCGAGAACACGGCCGCGCTCCTTCTGCCCGAGATCGACGCCGAAGGTGTTTCCGGCCGCGTGGTGATCGGCGATTTCCAGGGACTGCGCTCGCCGGTAAGAGCCGATACCGAGACGCTCTACGCCGATCTGAGGCTGGCGCCCGGCGCCAGCGTCAAAATTCCCGCCGACGCCGAGGAGCGCGCCATCTACACGCTGGACGGCGATGTCTCGATTTCGGGCGACCGTTTTCCGGCCGAACGGCTGCTGGTGTTCCGGCCTGGCGACGAGATCGTCGTGTCCTCCGAGCGCGGCGCCCATTTCATGCTCTTCGGCGGCGCTTCGCTCGGCTCCCCGCGCCACATCTGGTGGAACTTCGTCTCGTCGTCGAAGGAACGCATCGAACAGGCCAAGCAGGAATGGAAGACGGGCCGCTTCGATATCGTTCCCGGCGATGAGGAAGAGTTCATTCCGTTACCGGACAATTAACGTCAGCATCACCCGCGTCACTGACACGCATTTACATTCGGGCGACGCAGGCATATTTCGCCATGATCGACGCGCATTATAGCTGAGCAGGCCCTTTAACAGTGAACGCAACGCTGCATACGCCGCTTCTCGACAAGGTCCGCATTCCAGCCGACCTGAAGAAGCTTGACGAAAGCGAGCTGCCGCAGCTGGCCTCGGAGCTGCGCGCCGAGCTGATCGATGCCGTCTCGCATACGGGCGGGCATCTCGGCGCCGGCCTCGGTGTCGTCGAACTGACGGTGGCGCTTCACTATGTCTTCAACACGCCGGAAGACCGCGTGATCTGGGATGTCGGCCACCAGGCCTATCCGCACAAGATCCTGACCGGCCGCCGCGACCGCATCCGCACGCTCAGGCAAGAAGGCGGCCTGTCCGGCTTCACCCGTCGCGTCGAGAGCGAATACGACCCGTTCGGCGCCGCGCACTCCTCGACCTCCATTTCCGCCGGCCTTGGCATGGCCATGGCGCGCGACCTCTCGGGCGGGCACAACAATGTCATCGCCGTCATCGGCGACGGCGCCATGTCTGCCGGCATGGCCTATGAAGCCATGAACAATGCCGGCGCGCTCGATGCCCGGCTGATCGTCATCCTCAACGACAACGACATGTCTATCGCCCCGCCGACCGGCGCCATGAGCGCCTATCTGGCGCGGCTCGCGTCGGGCAAAACCTATCTTGGCCTGCGCGATTTCGGCAAGAAGCTGACCTCCTACCTCGGCAAACGCGCCGATCGCGCCATCAAGCGGGCGGTCGAGCATGCGCGCGGCTACGTCACCGGCGGCACGCTGTTCGAGGAGCTCGGCTTCTACCACATCGGCCCGATCGACGGCCACAATCTCGAGCATCTGATCCCGGTCTTGAAGAACGTCCGCGACCATGCCGACGGCCCGGTGCTGATCCATGTCGTGACCCAGAAGGGCAAGGGCTACGCGCCGGCCGAGGCCGCGGCCGACAAATATCACGGCGTCAACAAGTTCGACGTCATCACCGGCGCGCAGACCAAGGCCCCGGCCAATGCGCCGGCCTACACCAAGGTGTTTGCCGAGAGCCTGGTCCAGGAAGCCCGCCTGGACGACCGTATCGTCGCCGTCACCGCGGCCATGCCGAACGGCACCGGCCTCGATTTGTTCGGCGAGGCGTTTCCGACCCGGACCTTCGATGTCGGCATTGCCGAGCAACATGCCGTGACCTTCGCCGCCGGCCTCGCCAGCGAGGGCTACAAGCCCTTCGCCGCCATCTATTCGACCTTCCTGCAGCGCGCCTACGATCAGGTCGTCCACGACGTGGCGATCCAGAAACTGCCGGTGCGTTTCCCGATCGACCGCGCCGGTTTCGTCGGCGCCGACGGCGCCACTCATTGCGGCGCCTTCGACACCACCTTCCTGGCGACGCTGCCGGGCTTCGTGGTGATGGCGGCCGCCGACGAGGCGGAGCTTCGCCACATGGTGCGCACCGCCGCCTATTATGACGAAGGCCCGATCGCCTTCCGCTATCCGCGCGGCAATGGCGTCGGCGTCGACATGCCGGAGCGCGGCTCGGTGCTCGAAATCGGCAAGGGCCGCATCGTCAGGGAAGGCACCAAGGTGGCGCTTCTGTCCTTTGGCACGCGGCTGCAGGATTGCCTGCTGGCGGCCGAGGAACTCGGCGCGGCCGGATTGTCGACAACGGTTGCGGATGCCCGTTTCGCCAAGCCGCTCGACGAGGATTTGATCCGCCGTCTCGCCCGCTCGCACGAAGTGCTGGTGACGGTGGAAGAGGGCGCTGTCGGCGGTTTCGCCAGCCACGTGCTGCAGTTCCTCGCCCATGAAGGCTTGCTGGAAAGCGGTCTGAAAGTTCGGCCGCTGGTGCTGCCGGACGAGTTCACCGACCACGCCAAGCCGGAAAAAATGTATGCCGATGCCGGGCTCGACGCGGCCGGCATCGTGCGCACCGTGTTCGTCGCGCTCGGCCATTCCGCGCGCGCGCAACGGGCCTGAATCAAACCTCACGCCTCTGAGGCGGTTGTCGGCTGCAACCCTATGTTAACGCTTCCTTTTGGCGTTTTGCTTACCGTGTCTTTTGGCCGTTTTTCAACGCCCCCCTGCTAGAACAAGAGCCAGGCAGGGAGTTAAAAACAATGCGAACGCTTCTGTGCGGCGCGGCCCTTTTGGCCGTCATCGCCGCGCCGGCCATGGCCGAGACGCGCTATGACCGCAAGCTCGAACAGGCGGTGGCAGGCATCGTCGCCCGCAAGATGGGCGATATCAGGGGCGCTTTTTCCTACAAGCAGGTGCCGCAGCTTGTCGTCGTGCCGGACGCGCCAGTCGTTCCTGTCGAGCGCCCGCGCAAGCAGGCTTCAGGCGACGGCAATGACGGCCTGATGCCGGCCGTTGAACGGCAGGTCTCACGGACGATCTTCTAAAACCACATATCGCGCACGCAGCGCCCATCGCGCGGCAGGTCGTCATAAGTGTCCAGCCCGTCGAAATGGTCGATCGGCAGGTCGGCGACCGCCTCCGGCGGCGCCAGCCTGACATTGACGGCGATCCGCGTGCGGCCGCTGTCGCTGCGGCGCAAACCGCGCCAGGCAAGCACACAGGCACATGTCGGGCAGAACAGGATTTCCAGCGACGGCGTCTCCTTGCCGGCGCGGGTGTAGGACTGCACAGGCCCCGCAAGCCGGATACGCTCGTCGACAAAGTCATAGGCCCAGAGCGTGCCATAGCGGCGGCAAAGCGTGCAATTGCAGGCCGTGATCGGGCCGGGATCGCCTTCCAGGGTCCAGTGGGCGGTGCCGCAATGGCAGGTTCCCGTCAGCATTCGTCTTCCTCCGCATTGCCTGAGCCTCTACATCTTGCCGGACTGGCTGCGATATTCAACCGGGCGGACTGGCTTGCGGCCCGGGTCTCGACGTCCTCCCATGCCAATGTCCTTGCCTTCGCGGCCGGCTTTCGCCATGAAGGCCGATGAACTCCCCTCTGCCAGCCAGCACACGCCAGCGGCTCGACGAATTGCTCGTCCAGCGCGGCCTGTTTGCGAGCCGCTCGCGCGCACGCGACGCGGTCGAGCGCGGCACCGTGACGGTCGACGGCGTGGTCGCCCGCAAGCCCGGCCAGACGGTTCTGCCGCACTGTCTCATCGTCATCGACGATCCGGCGCAGGGCTATGTCTCACGCGCGGCGCTGAAGCTGATCGCCGGGCTCGACCATTTCAGTCTCGATCCCGCGGGTAGTGAAGCTCTCGATATCGGCGCCTCGACGGGCGGCTTCACCCAGGTGCTGCTCGAACGCGGCGCGGCCCATGTCACGGCCATCGATGTCGGCCACGGCCAGATGCATCCCGACATTGCGGGCGACCCGCGCGTGACGGTTATCGAGGGCCTCAACGCTCGCGAGCTCGCGGCTGCCGATCTCGGCGGCCGTATCCCCGATTTCATCGTCTCCGACGTCAGCTTCATCTCGTTGAAACTGGCGTCGCCACCGGCGTTGGCATTGGCACGGGACGGCGCTCGTGCGGTGTTTCTGGTCAAGCCGCAATTCGAGGCCGGCCGCGAGGCAATCGGCAAGGGCGGTCTGTTGAAAGACCCTTATGACGCCGCCCGTGTGGCCGGCTTGCTGCAGGAATGGCTCGAAGGCGTCCCTGGCTGGCGTACATTGGGTCTGCACATGTCGCCGATCGAAGGCGGCGACGGCAACCGCGAATTCCTGCTTGCCGGGACCAAGGATGCCAGGATCAAGGACCGATGAGCACGGGCTTCACCATCAAGAGACTGGGTTCGCAGGGCGACGGCGTCGCCGAGACGGAAACCGGCGAGCTGTTCATTCCCTTCACCCTGCCCGGCGAGATCGTCACCGCCGCGCGCGAGAGGGATCGCGCCATGCTGATGGCGGTATTGGAGACGTCGCCGCTGCGTATCGATCCGGCCTGCCGGCATTTCACCGAATGTGGCGGCTGCGCCGTCCAGCATCTGCAAGCCGACGCTTACCAGCAATGGAAACGCGACAAGGTCGTGCACGCCTTGAAAGGCATTGCCGGCGACATCGGCGCCCTGGTGCCGTGTGCGCCACACACACGCCGCCGCGTCGTGCTTGCCGCCAGGCGCGCCGACACAGGCATGCTGCTTGGCTTCCATCGCCATCTGTCGCCGGAAATCATCCCCATCGAGGAATGTCCGATCTCGCTGCCGGAGATCGTTGCCGCGCTCGATCGCTTGAGGTCGGTCGCCGACCTGGTTTGCGCCACCACCAAATCGTTCCGGATGGCGGTCACTGTGACGGGCTCGGGGCTTGACGTCGCTGTCTATGAGTCGGGCAAGCTGGGCGAGAACCAGCGCCGGGTCGCCTCCAACTTCATCATGGCCAATGGCTTTGCCCGGCTTTCGATCGACGACGAGATTGTCATCGAGCCGAAAAAGCCGGTGGTCATGTTCGGCACCGTCGCTGTCGCCATACCGCCTGGCGCCTTCCTGCAGGCAACGCAAGCCGCCGAACAGGCGATGGCCGATCTCGTTGGCGGACATCTGAAGCGGGCCAGGAAAGTCGCGGATCTTTTCGCCGGCTGCGGCAGCTTTGCGCTTCGGCTGGCGGCCAAATCCGAAGTCCACGCGGTCGAAGGCGACGCGGCAGCTCTTTCGGCGCTCGACCGCGGATCGCGCTTCGCCACCGGCCTGAAGCGGGTAACCGGCGAACGCCGCGACCTGTTCCGGCGGCCGCTGACGTTCAAGGAGCTGAATGTTTTCGATGGCGTCGTCTTCGACCCGCCGCGCGCCGGCGCCGAGGACCAGTCGAAGCAGATCGCCCGCTCGGATGTGCCGTTCGTCGCAGCCGTCTCCTGCAATCCGGTGACGCTGGCACGCGACCTGCGCATCCTGATCGACGGCGGCTACATCTTGAAGAGCGTCACGCCCATCGACCAGTTCCTGTGGTCGCCGCATGTCGAGGCCGTGGCGCTGCTGGAGAAGCCGAAACGGCGACGTTAATCCGCCGATTTTCACAAGGCCGTGCTTGAGTTTGCCGCCCCCCGCAAGACGTAGCCGGCTGGCAAACTAGCCTTCGCGAACGCTTTCGTACCCGGCCGCTTGTGCGGCCTTGATGAACTTACGGTCGAAGGACACAAATGCTGAGCATTGCGAGGACTTGCCCAGATGGAGCGCATCGGCGAAATCCATTCCCGTCTCGGCTAGATCGACCGCGGAAGAGACGATCGCAGCATCCTCTATCTCGACAGTGGGAAGCCCGCCGAACACCCGCAGTGCATTGACGATCGAGGCCTGATCATAACCATAGCCGCTGCGCAGCACCCACTCAGCCTCCAGGATCACCGTGACGGCGACGAAAACGGGCTGACCGTCGATCAGCCGCCGGGCTCGCGGGGACTGCTCGGGATCGTCGTTCGTCAGATACCTGACGACAACGTTGGTATCAATCGCGAGCATGGCGCCGCCGTGCTTCAGCAAGGACGGCCGCGTCCATCTCCTCCAAGGTCTTCGGTCTGCCACTGTGCGGCAGGACACCAAAGACATCTTCTGGTCGTGTCGGGGCAAAGGCAGGCGCCGGTCTCAAAAGTACACCGTCCGGTGTGTCTTCGACCTGCAGGCGCGTGCCCGCGCCCCAGTCCCTCCGTTTGCGGATAGCGCTGGGCAGGATGACTTGTCCCTTGGTCGAGACGGTCGTTATAAGCTTTTCTATTGCACCCATTGCGGTATTACCCTTGTGTAAGACAAAGGTAAGATATCCCTGTGAGGGGAACTATTCAAGCCCGCCGACGTCTCCTCGCTCAAACCCTGGTGCCGCCGACCGTCATCTGGTTCATCCTGAGATGCGGCTGGCCGACGCCGACCGGCACGCCTTGTCCGGCCTTGCCGCACATGCCGATGCCGGTGTCGAGTTTCATGTCGTTGCCGATCATCGACACACGGTGCATGGCGTCCGGTCCGTTGCCGATCAGCATGGCGCCCTTGATCGGCTGCGTCACCTTGCCGTTTTCGATCATGTAGGCCTCGGTGCAGCCGAACACGAACTTGCCTGAGGTGATGTCGACCTGGCCGCCGCCGAAGGATACGGCATAGATGCCGTTCTTGACCGAGGCGATGATCTCGTCCGGCTCCATGTCGCCCGCCGTCATATAGGTGTTGGTCATGCGCGGCATCGGCTGGTGCGCATAGCCTTCGCGCCGGCCGTTTCCCGTGGCTTTCATGCCCATCAGCCGGGCGTTCTGGCGGTCCTGCATGTAGCCGACAAGCTTGCCGTCCTCGATCAGCACATTGCGGGCCGAAGGCGTGCCTTCATCGTCGACGGTCAGCGAACCCCGCCGCTCCGGCATGGTGCCGTCATCGACCACGGTAACGCCCTTGGCGGCGACCTGCTGGCCGAGCAGGCCGGCAAAGGCGGAGGTCTTCTTGCGGTTGAAGTCGCCCTCCAGCCCATGGCCGACGGCTTCGTGCAGCATCACGCCTGGCCAGCCGCTGGACAAAACGATGTCGAACGTTCCGGCCGGCGCGGGAATGGCTTCGAGATTGACCAGCGCCTGCCTGAGCGCCTCCCTGGCCGCATGCTTCCAGGCGTCCTCGACCAGGAACTCGCCGAACGCCTTGCGCCCGCCCATGCCATAGGAGCCGCTTTCCTGGCGGTCGCCGTCGCCGACGACGACGGAAACGTTGATGCGGACCAGCGGGCGGATGTCGCGCACGATCTGGCCGTCGGCGCGCACGATCTCGACATGCTGCCAGGACGCCGCGAGCGAGGCCGTCACCTGGCGCACGCGCGGGTCCTCGGCGCGCAGCCATGCGTCGATTTCCTGCAACAGCTTGGCCTTGACCTCGAAGGAGGGCGAGGGGATCGGGTTCTCCTCGCCATAGAGATGGCGGTTGGTGCGCGCGGGTGCCGCGGCAAGCGTGCCGGAATAGCCGCCCCTGACTGTCGAGACGGCGTCGGCGGCGCGCAGCAGCGACGCCTCCGAAAGATCGCTGGAATGAGCGTAGCCGCTGGCCTCGCCGGCCACGGCGCGCAGGCCAAAACCCTGGTCGGTGTTGAAATTGGCGGTCTTCAGCCTGCCATTGTCGAACATCAGCGCTTCGCTCTCGCTGTATTCGAGGAACAGTTCGCCGTCGTCGGCGCCGTTCAGTGTGTCGGCGACGATCCGCTTGATGCGATCATCTGAAATGTCGAATTGGCCGGTCAGGCTGTTCATGGCAGGTCCGCTCACAGGAGGAATGGTGTTGCCACGATGTAGGCGCGAAGACGCGCCTGCACAATCCGCAATGACGATCCGCAGCAGGTAGGAGCGGGTAGCCCCGCCCCTGAACATGACATCCATCTTGAAGTTCGACCCGTCACCCGAAAAGGCCTTCACCCAGCGATATTTCTTGTTCCATTCATTGGCCTGGTCGGCCGTGAAGGGGTCGGTATAGCCCGAGGAGAACTGGATCGACTTGCACTTCTCATGGTTTTCGCAGCCATAGAAGTAGATGACATATTTCATGCCCTGAAGCCGGCCCGAGACCATCGGATCGCCCCGTCGTCCTTGTCCATCTTGGCCGAGCCATAGCCTTTCGCAAGCTCGAAAATGACGGCCGGATCGGGCGCCGTGATGATTTCGGAATCCTCGGCAAAGGCGACGGAAACGGCGCCGGTCAGGATTAGACCGGTCGACAAAAGCAAAGAACAAGCACGCATGATGACCCCCACAGCCAAAGATCAAACCCGTGGGAATTGTGAGGAAAGACGGTTTCGCAAGCATCAAGCTCAGGGCAGGGCGGCAAAACCGTCGGCGAAGCCCTTGAGGTCGACGGGGATGCCGATGCCTTCTTCCGGCGTCTGGAAGACGATGAAGGTGGCCGACGTCCCGGTCTTCAGCGTATCGAGCAGCGGCTTTTCGAGAATGACCTCGGCATAGCAGCCGTCCTGGAAGCAGCGCACGAAATAGGCGCGGCCGATATCCTTGCCGTCGACATTGAGGCCCAGGCCATTGGGCAGCAGAACGCCGAGCGGCGCCAGCACGCGCAGGATCTCGGCCTTGTTGTCGGCGGTGCGCAGGACGACGACGGACAGTCCCATTTCCGGGCGATCCTCGGCAACGACGTTCTGCATCATCACGCATTGTTCCGAGGTGGCGCCGGCCGGCGTGTCGCAGATGATCGACCACGCGCCATGCGTTGACTTGACCGTGCCGCTGGGCTGCGCTGCATTGGCGACGCCGGTTGCGGACGAGCCGATACCGATCAGGGCGGCGAGAAAAACGACCTTCGCCCCGCTTCTCGAAAGCCAGGCGCTTTTCGAATGCCAGGCGCTCTTCGAATGCCAGGCGTTTCTCGAAAGCCAAGAGGTCATGACGGCTCCATTGCGAATCACGGCACTTTAAGCCGCGCCAAGGCCAAGTAAAGGATAGGGCGACCGCCGGTCAGCCCCGGCAGGCGCAATAATGCGCTTTTCCCTAGCAAATTCGCCCGAATTGCGACCGTCGGGCGCATTCCGGACACAAGCCCGCATAGCCTGTCTGTCGACGACCCGCGCGGGCCACGAGGCCGTCGAAACAGCGCGGCAGCACTTGCGCGCAAAAATGCCGCACGGTTTCGCCCGCTCCTTTCTTGCGGAGGGAAATAGAGTATGGTTTGAACCACCCTTGGGACTGTCCGGGATTCCCATCCCGGCATTGTTCGATATTCTTGCGTCGCGATCGCGAGGAACCGGGAGATGAAGAGGGCGATGAGAAAATTCCCAGCAAGCGCCAAATTGATGGCAACGGCAGGCGCCGCCGCCGCATTTTTCGCCGGTGCCTCCGCCCATGCGGCCCAGCCGCAGCCGTGGGAGATGACTTTTCAGCCGCCGGCGACAGACATGATGCGGCAGATCGAGTGGTTCGGGAACTACACGATGTGGTTCGTCGTCCCGATCACTGCTTTGGTTCTGGCGCTTCTCGCCTGGTGCATCTTCAGGTTCCGCGCCAGCAAAAACCCGGTTCCGTCCAAGACCAGCCACAACACGCTGATCGAGATCATCTGGACAGTCGGGCCGGTCGTCGTCCTGCTGTTCATCGCCATTCCCTCGTTCCAACTGCTGACGGCGCAGTACACGCCGCCGGAAGAGGCCAAGCTGACCGTCAAGGTAACGGGCAATCAGTGGAACTGGGACTATGAGTACCAGACCGAGAACACGCTCTCCTTCAACTCGGCCATCCTGCAGGACGCCGACCGCGCCGCGATCGGCAAGGAAGACCGCAAGGTCTATCCGCGCCTGCTGGCGGTCGACAACGAGCTGGTCGTGCCGGTCAACACCATGACGCGCGTCCTGGTTACCGCAGCCGACGTGATCCATTCCTTTGCCGTTCCGGCCTTCGGCATCAAGATGGACGCGGTTCCCGGCCGCACCAACGAGACGTGGTTCAAGGCGGAAAAGGAAGGCATCTATTACGGCCAGTGCTCGCAGCTCTGCGGCAAGGACCATGCCTTCATGCCGATCGCCGTCCGCGTCGTATCCGATGCGCAGTACAAGACCTGGCTGGCAGCAGCCAAGACCGACCTCCCCGGCGCCAACAAGGCGCTGATGGCCGAGGTCGACGGTACCAACAAGGTAGCGGCCGCCGGCAATTGATGCCGCGGGTTAGCAAGAATTAGGGAACGGAGCCGACCATGGCAGAAGCTGCAGCTCACGACGACCACGACCACAAGCCCTATCATGGCTGGGTCCGGTGGGTGTACTCCACCAACCACAAGGACATCGGCACGCTCTACCTGATCTTCGCGATCTTCGCGGGCATCGTCGGCGGCGCGCTTTCGGTCGTCATCCGCATGGAGCTGCAGGAGCCGGGCATCCAGATCTTCACCGGTCTGGCGCAGATGGTCTATGGCATGAACGGCGATGCCGCCATCGACGGCGGCAAGAGCATGTACAACGCCTTCGGCACCGCGCACGCGCTGATCATGATCTTCTTCATGGTCATGCCGGCGCTGATCGGCGGCTTCGCCAACTGGATGGTGCCGATCATGATCGGCGCGCCTGACATGGCCTTCCCGCGCATGAACAACATCTCGTTCTGGCTGCTGCCGCCGGCCTTCCTGCTGCTCATCGCTTCGGCTTTCATGCCGAGCGCGCCCGGCGCCTATGGCGTTGGCGGCGGCTGGACGCTCTATCCGCCGCTGTCGACCTCCGGCCAGCCCGGGCCGGCCATGGATCTGGCGATCCTGTCGATCCACATTGCCGGCGCGTCCTCGATCCTCGGCGCCATCAACTTCATCACCACCATTTTCAACATGCGCGCGCCGGGCATGACGCTGCACAAAATGCCGCTATTTGCCTGGTCGGTTCTGATCACCGCCTTCCTGCTGCTCTTGTCGCTTCCGGTTCTGGCCGGTGGCATCACCATGCTGCTTACCGACCGCAATTTCGGCACCACCTTCTTCGCCCCGGATGGCGGCGGCGATCCGATCCTGTTCCAGCATCTGTTCTGGTTCTTCGGTCACCCCGAAGTGTACATCCTGATCCTGCCGGGCTTCGGCATCATCAGCCACATCGTCTCGACCTTCTCGAAGAAGCCGGTGTTCGGCTATCTCGGCATGGCCTACGCCATGGTCGCGATCGGCGCCGTCGGCTTCATCGTCTGGGCGCACCACATGTACACGACCGGCCTGTCGCTCGACACGCAGCGCTACTTCGTCTTTGCCACCATGGTCATCGCCGTGCCGACAGGCGTGAAGATCTTCTCCTGGATCGCGACGATGTGGGGCGGCTCGATCTCGTTCAAGACGCCGATGCTGTGGGCGCTGGGCTTCATCTTCCTGTTCACGGTCGGCGGTGTCACCGGCGTCCAGCTCGCCAATGCCGGCCTCGACCGCTCGCTGCATGACACCTATTTCGTCATTGCCCACTTCCACTATGTGCTGTCGCTGGGTGCGGTCTTCGCCATCTTCGCCGGCTGGTACTACTGGTTCCCCAAGATGACCGGCTACATGTACTCGCCGGTGATCGCCAACACCCACTTCTGGGTCACCTTCGTCGGCGTCAATTTGATCTTCTTCCCGCAGCATTTCCTCGGCCTGGCCGGCATGCCGCGCCGCACCATCGATTATCCCGACGCGTTCGCCGGCTGGAACATGGTGTCGTCCTACGGCTCCTATATATCGGCCGTCGGCGTGGTGATCTTCCTCTATGGCGTGTTCGAGGCCTTCCAGAAGAAGCGCGTCGCCGGCGCCAACCCGTGGGGCGAGGGTGCAACGACGCTCGAATGGCAGCTGCCTTCGCCGCCGCCTTTCCACCAGTGGGAACAGCTGCCGAAGATCAAGTAAGGCAGCCCGAATACGAAACCGCCGGCCCGCCGGCGGTTTTCGGCCAACGGAATGATTGGACTTATGTACGCATGGCCCTTGTCGACGACCCAATGATTGACGAAGCGGGCTTTCGCATGTCGGAAGCCACGTCGGGCGATTTCTTCGCCCTGCTGAAGCCGCGCGTCATGTCGCTGGTGGTGTTCACGGCCTTTGTCGGCATGGTCGCTGCGCCCGTGACCATCAACCCGCTGCTGGCGGTGATCGCCATCCTGGCCATTGCCATCGGCGCCGGCGCCTCGGGTGCGCTCAACATGTGGTACGACGCCGACATCGATGCGGTGATGAGCCGGACCGCCGGCCGCCCGGTACCGTCCGGCCGCATCCTGCCCGGCGAAGCCCTGAGCTTCGGCCTTGTGCTTTCGGTGCTGTCGGTGATGACGCTGGGCGTGCTGGTCAACTGGCTGTCGGCGGCGCTGCTTGCCTTCACCATCTTCTTCTACGCCGTCGTCTACACGATGTGGCTGAAGCGCTCGACGCCGCAGAACATCGTCATCGGCGGCGCCGCCGGCGCCATCCCGCCGGTCATCGGCTGGGCCGCGGTGACCGGAACGGTGAGCCTGGAAAGCCTCGTCCTGTTCCTGATCATCTTCCTGTGGACGCCGCCGCACTTCTGGGCGCTGGCGCTGTTCAAGTCCGACGACTACGCCAAGGCCGGCATCCCGATGATGCCGAACGTTGCCGGCCAGGCCTCGACCCGCCGCCAGATCTTTGCCTACGCCCTGATCCTGGCGCCGATCGGCGTGCTGCCCTGGGTGCTCGGTTTCACTACCGCCTTCTATGGCGTCGCATCAGTGGCTCTCGGCGCCGGCTTCGTCTGGTATGCCTGGAAAGTGCTGTGCATGACCGATAGCGACCGCGTCATGAAGCCGGCCAAGGCTCTGTTCGCCTATTCGCTGCTCTACCTCTTCGCCATCTTCGCCATCTATCTTGCCGACTGTGTCGTCGGTCGCGCTTTGGCCATCGGTGGAGCATGACCATGATCGACAAGAAGCTTGAACTGGTCACGCTGACCGAAAGCCAGAAGAAGGCGCGGCGCAACCGTTCGGCGGCGATCGGCGTCGCGCTGGCGATTCTGGTCGTCATCTTCTACGTCGCGACCATCGTGAAATTCGGCCATACCGGATGAGGCCGATGATGACCCGCCAGACCGTGACCGATCCCAGGAAGAAGAACACCAACCGCGTCGTCGCCGCCGTCTGCGTCGCCTTCTTCGGCGGCATGATCGGCATGGCCTACGCCGCGGTGCCGCTCTACAAGATGTTCTGCCAGGCCACCGGCTATGGCGGCACGACGCAGCGCGCCGAAAAGCAATATGCCGGCCGCATCCTCGACCGCGACATCACCGTGCGCTTCGACGCCAACACCAACGGCATTCCCTGGCAGTTCCAGCCGGTCGCCCGTTCGGTCACCATCAAGATCGGCGAGACCACGCAGGCGCATTACAGCGCCACCAATAAGTTCGACCGCGCCGTTACCGGCCGCGCCACCTTCAACGTGCAGCCGGAACTGGCGGGCCCCTACTTCAACAAGGTCGAGTGTTTCTGCTTCACCGACACGACGCTGAAGCCCGGCGAGACGCTGGACATGCCGGTCGTGTTCTATGTGGATCCCGATATCGTCAACGTGCCGGAACTGAAGGACTTGAAGACGATCACCCTGTCCTACACCATGTTCCCGGTCCAAAAGAACAAGCCGGTGGCGTCATCGACGCCGAACAGCAGCAGCAAAGTTTCAGATACCGAAGCAAATCTCGGGGGTTGATATGGCAGACGCGCACGCAAAACCACAACACGACTACCATCTCGTCAACCCGAGCCCGTGGCCCTTCCTGGGGTCGATCGGCGCGCTGGTGACTGCAGTCGGCGGCGTCGCCCTGATGCAGTATCTCAAGAACGGCGATTTTCCGATTTTCGGCCACAACATCGCCAATCCGTGGCTGTTCTTCATCGGCCTGGTCATCGTCCTCTACACGATGTTTGCCTGGTGGTCGGACACCATCAAGGAAGCGCATGAGGGCCACCATACGCGCGTCGTGTCGCTGCATCTGCGCTACGGCATGATCATGTTCATTGCTTCGGAAGTGATGTTCTTCGTTGCCTGGTTCTGGGCCTATTTCGATGCCAGCCTGTTTCCGAGCGAAGTGCAGAATTACGCCCGCACCGCTTTCACTGGCGGCGTCTGGCCGCCGAAGGGTCTCGAAGTCCTCGATCCGTTCCATCTGCCGCTCTACAACACCATCATCCTGCTTCTGTCGGGCACCACGGTGACATGGGCGCACCATTCGCTCATCCATGGCGACCGCAAGGGCCTGATCAACGGCCTGGTGCTGACCGTCGGCCTCGGCATGCTGTTCACCATGGTGCAGGCCTATGAGTACATGCACGCTCCGTTCGGCTTCAAGGATTCCATCTACGGCGCCACCTTCTTCATGGCGACCGGCTTCCATGGCTTCCACGTCATCATCGGCACCATCTTCCTGCTGGTCTGCCTGATCCGCGCCTGGAAAGGCGACTTCACGCCCAAGCAGCATTTCGGCTTCGAGGCGGCTGCCTGGTACTGGCACTTCGTCGACGTGGTCTGGCTGTTCCTGTTCGCATCGATCTACGTCTGGGGATCGGTCGGCGCGGTGATCGAAGGCCACTGACGGCTTTCACCGAACCGACAAATCAGAAGGGCGGTCGCGGCAACGCGGTCGCCTTTCTTCTTTTCGGCGCCCGTTAATGTCCAACGGATTCGGCTGGTCGGGCTGGCTGCTTCAATTGGTCGACTGGACCGATGGCTGCATTGGGGTTACCGACTGCGACATGGACGAAATCTGGACTATGGTGCCGGATGGAACGCTGATCGAAATCGAGCCGTAAAGCATGACTATCCATGAGTGAAGATAGGGCGATCTGGCCACCCATCGAGCCGATCTCGGCCGGCCTGCACGGACGCTGCCCGCGCTGCGGCGAAGGACGGCTGTTTTCCGGCTTCCTCACCGTCGGCAAGCGCTGCAACAATTGCGGCCTCGACTATTCCTACGCCGATGCCGGCGACGGCCCGGCGGTGTTCGTCATCCTGATCATCGGCTTCATCGTCGTGGGGCTGGCGCTGTGGGTGGAGGTGACGCTGAGCCCGCCGCTCTGGCTGCATTTCATCATCTGGATACCGCTGGCCGTGGGACTGTGCCTGACGGCGCTGAGGTTGATCAAGGGGGTGCTGCTGACGCTTCAATACGCCAACAAGGCGGCCGAAGGCCGCCTGGACCAGGGGCAATGAACGAGGCGCTGACCAAGCCCGCCGGCCGCTCGCGGCCGAAGACGGCATTGCTGCTCGGCCTCGGCCTGGTGGTGTTCGTCATCCTGCTCGGGCTTGGCACATGGCAGGTGCAGCGCCTGTACTGGAAGGAAGCCCTTCTGCAGACCATCGACCAGCGCACCCATTCAGCGCCGCAGCCGCTGGCGGACGTCGAGAAGGAATTCGCCGCCACCGGTGATGTCGACTACACGCCGGTCACCGTCAGCGGGACGTTCCTGCACTCCGGCGAGCGGCATTTCTACGCCACATGGGACGGCGACGCCGGCTTCAACGTCTATACCCCGCTGGCCCTCGACGATGGCCGCTATGTCCTGATCAACCGCGGCTTCGTTCCCTATGATGTCAAGGATGCCGCCAAGCGCCCGCAAGGGCAGGTGACCGGCAAGGTCACGGTCACCGGCCTGGCGCGCAACCCGCTGCCGGCCAAGCCGTCGATGATGCTGCCCGACAATGACGTGGCCAAGAACATCTTCTACTGGAAGGATCGTGACGTCATGGCGGCGAGTGCCGGCCTGCCGGCCGGTGCCGTGCTGGTGCCGATCTTCATCGACGCCGACAAGACGCCGAACCCGGGCGGGCTGCCGGTCGGCGGCGTCACCATCATCGACCTGCCGAATTCTCATCTGCAATATGCCTTCACCTGGTATGGCCTGGCGGCGGCTCTTGCCGCGGTTCTGATCATCAGGCTGCGCCGTCCGGCAAAGACTGAATGATCCAGAGCATGATCCCGAAAAGTGGGAACCGGTTTCGGACAAGATCATGCTCCAACAAAGAGTTAGATCAGGTTGACCATTCAACCTGATCCAACTGCCCTTGACAGGGCAGGGGTGCACACCTCATTTCGCCAAACGATACGATCAACCGATCTGGAATCATGCTGCAGACCGCCACAAAACCACCGCTGACGATCCGGCTCTGCCAGCCGCGCGGCTTTTGCGCCGGTGTCGACCGCGCGATCCAGATCGTCGTGCTGGCGTTGAAGAAATACGGCGCGCCGGTCTATGTCCGCCACGAGATCGTGCACAACCGCTATGTCGTCGAGGGCCTGCAAAGCCTTGGCGCGGTTTTCATCGAGGAACTCTCGGAAATCCCGGCCGAGCACCGCAAGTCGCCGGTTGTCTTCTCAGCCCACGGCGTGCCGAAATCGGTGCCGGCCGACGCCAAGGCACGCGAGCTCTTCTATCTCGACGCCACCTGCCCGCTGGTGTCCAAGGTGCACAAGCAGGCGATGCGCCATCAGCGGCTCGGCCGCCATGTGCTTCTGATCGGCCATGCCGGCCATCCCGAAGTGATCGGCACCATGGGCCAACTGGCTGAAGGCGCCGTCACGCTGATCGAGACCGAAGCCGACGCTGGGACCTTTGCCCCCGCCGACCCGGAAGCGCTCGGCTTCGTAAGCCAGACAACGTTGTCGGTCGAAGACACTGCCGGCATATTGCGGGTGCTGCAGGAGCGCTTCCCGCAACTGCATGCACCGGCCGCCGAATCGATCTGCTACGCCACCACCAACCGCCAGGAAGCGGTCAAGGAAACCGCCGCCGGCGCCGATCTCTATCTGATCGTCGGTGCGCCCAATTCCTCCAATTCGCGCCGTCTTGTCGAAGTGGCGGAGCGCGCCGGCGCCACCATGTCGCTTCTCGTACAGCGCGCCGCCGAAATTCCGTGGAATGACATCACAAACATCTCGACGCTCGGCCTGTCTGCCGGCGCGTCGGCGCCGGAGATCATCGTCGACGAGATCATCGATGCATTCCGCCAGCGCTTCGAGGTGACCATCGACCTGGCGATCACCGCCACCGAAACGGAGGATTTTCCAGTCATGCGGGTTCTGCGCGATGTCGAACTGACGCGGGCCGACATGGCCTTCGTCAACGGAGCCGCGTGAACAGCCCATGGCGGTCTACACCGACGTCAATGAGGGCGAACTCGGCGCGTTCCTGAGGGCATATCCGGTCGGCGAACTCTTGTCCTACAAGGGGATCGCCGAAGGCACCGAGAATTCGAACTTTTTGCTGCACACCTCAAGCGGCTCTTACATACTGACGCTTTACGAGAAGCGCGTCGACAAGGCCGACCTGCCGTTCTTCCTCGGCCTGATGGGCCATCTCGCCCGCAAAGGCATTTCCTGCCCGTTGCCGGTGACCGCGCATGACGGCACCGTCATCGGCACGCTGGCCGGCCGCCCCGCGGTCATCATCACCTTCCTCGAAGGCCTGTCGCTGCGGCGGCCGACAGCGGCGCATTGCGCGGAGGTCGGCAAGGCGCTCGCCGCCCTGCATCTCGCCGGCCAGGATTTTGCGATGACGCGTGACAACGCGCTCGCCATCGAGGGCTGGCGCAAACTCTGGAATGCCTCGCGCGACCGAGCCGACGAGGTCGAGCCGGGACTGGCGGCCGAGGTCGACGCGGATTTCGCGGATTTCGAACGCCATTGGCCGCAGGGCCTGCCGGCAGGCATCATCCATGCCGATCTGTTTCCCGACAATGTCTTCTTCCTCGGCGAGAAACTGTCCGGCCTCATCGACTTCTATTTCGCCTGCCACGACCTCTACGCCTATGACGTCGCCACCTGTCTCAACGCCTGGTGTTTCGAGAAGGATTTCTCCTTCAACCTGACCAAAGGCACGGCGCTGCTGGCCGGCTATCAGAGCGTGCGGCCTTTGAGCGAGGGCGAGAAAGCAGCGCTGCCGATGCTTTCGCGTGGCTCGGCGCTGCGCTTTATGCTGACCCGGCTCTATGACTGGCTGACCGTTCCCGACGGCGGGCTGGTCATGAAGCGCGATCCGACCGAATATATCCGCCGCATGCGCTTCCACCGCGCGATCAAGTCGCCTTCGGAATACGGACTGACATGACCAAGCAGGTCGAAATCTTCACCGACGGTGCCTGCTCGGGCAATCCCGGTCCCGGCGGCTGGGGCGCCATCCTGCGCTTCAACGGCAAGACCAAGGAATTGTCGGGCGGCGAGGCCGAGACGACCAATAACCGTATGGAACTGCTGGCCGCCATCTCGGCGCTGAATGCGCTGAAGGAGCCGTGCGCCGTCGAGCTTCACACCGACAGCAAATATGTCATGGACGGTATCTCCAAATGGATCCACGGCTGGAAGAAAAACGGCTGGAAGACCGCCGACAAGAAGCCGGTCAAGAACGGTGAACTGTGGCAGGCGCTGGATGAGGCCAATCGGCGCCACAACGTGACCTGGAACTGGGTCAAGGGCCATGCCGGCCACACCGAGAACGAACGCGCCGACGAACTCGCAAGGGAAGGCATGGCGCCGTTCAAGAGGGGCTCAGCCAAACCTGCGGCGCCGAAAGTGGCGCTGAAGCCGGCGGCATCCGAGAAGCAGCCGGCGCCGCGGGCACGGCGCTCGACCCAGAGCTATTGAGCTCAAGCTATGGGCAAGGGGATCTCACTCATGCCGATCGTATACTACATCACCCATCCCCAGGTTCAGATCGATGCCAACGTTCCCGTGCCGCACTGGGGGCTGTCCGAGATCGGACGAGCGACAGCATCAGCCATGCTCGATCAGCCATGGGTCGGGTCGATTCGCCGTGTCGTCTCGTCGGCCGAGCGCAAGGCGATCGAAACCGCCGAGATCCTTGGCAAACACCTCGGCCTCGCGGTCGAGGTGAGGGAGCGCATGCATGAGAACGATCGGTCGGCAACCGGCTTCCTGCCGCCGCCGGAGTTCGAGGTGGTCGCCGACCAGTTCTTCGCCGACCCGCACAAAAGCATCCGCGGCTGGGAACGGGCCATCGACGCCCAGCAACGCATTGTCAGCGAGGTCGAAACGGTGCTGGGTGCTGCCGACGGCGGCGACATTGCCTTCGTCGGCCATGGCGGCGTCGGAACGCTCTTGCTGCTCTCGCTCAGCGGCCGCGCAATCAGCCGCGCGGCGGATCAGCCGGCCGGCGGCGGCAATTACTTCGCCTATGATGTCGGCACGCGCCGCGTCGTCCACGGATGGCGGCCGATAGACAGTCTGGCGCCGCGCTAAAGCGGATGTCAGGAGATCATCGATACCGTAGCCGCGATGAAGCCGCTGGCGACCAGCGGATAGAACCTGTCCTCAGCGGATCAGCAGGGCCGTGCCGTAGAGGCCGAGCGCGAACACCGTGTGCGAGATCACGTTGAAGGCGCGGATCTGCATCGCGTTGGGGCGCTTTGACGCAGCCCAGCCGGCGCCCATGCCGGGCGCCAGCAGGAACCAGCCGGCGCCGATGGTGACCATGCCGAGGATGAAGGCCGGCAGGAAGGTCGGCGCGTCCAGCCATGCCGTGCCCGCCAGCGCCACCAGGATGAAGCCGTAGACGATGCCGGTGACATAATGGAAGGCCCAGCCCAGCGCCTGCTCATGCGCATAGGGTGCGGCATGGGCGATATCGTCGTGGAAAACCTTGCCTTCCCTAAGGTGCCAGACCCAGCGGCCGGGCGGCCCCCAGTTCGGCCGCGGCTGGCTGAGCGCCAGATGCAGGAACAGCGCCCAAAGATCCATCAGCACCGTGGCGCCGATGCCGATCGCAACGCTGCGCCAGATGATGTCAAACATCGTCGATGTCCCCCAAAGCAGGCAATCCGGCTGGAAGCGCGTCGTCGTCAGGCCATGGCGCTCATGAGCCGACGCGGCCGCCGCGGTTTAGAGCTGGCTCAGAATGTGAGCGGCACCCGATGTGTCGACTCCTGGCTTGGTCTCGACATTGAGCGCCGTGACCTTGCCGTTGTCGACGATCATCGAGAAGCGCTTCGAGCGCAATCCCATGCCGCCGCTGGAATAGTCGGAGTCGAGGCCGATCGACCTGGCGAAGTCGCCATTGCCGTCGGCGAGATAGAGGATCTTGCCTTGACCGCCGGTGAAATTGGCCCAGGCGCCCATGACATGGACATCGTTGACGGAGACGACGGCGATGGTGTCGACGCCGCGGGCCAGGATGGCATCGTGGTTCTCGAGATAGCCCGGCAGATGATTGTTGCTGCAGGTCGGCGTGAAGGCGCCTGGAACGCCGAACAGCACGACCTTCTTGCCCGCGAAAATCTCGGCCGAGGTGATCACCTTGGCGCCGTCGGCGGTCATTTCCTTGAAGGTCGCATCGGGCAGTTTGTCGCCAACGGCAATCGTCATGATGGTCCTCGTGTGAAAAGCAGGGAAGGTTTCTTGCGATAGCGAAATCGGGCATCTCCCGCAACCGCCGACAAGGCCTGGATCAAGGGAAAGCCCTGATCGGGTTCGGTATCAGGGGAACGGCAGAACGCCCTCGACCGCGCCTTCGGCACTTGTCAGGGTGTAATACAACCCGCCATCGGTCGGTGTCGTCGACGGCCGGTCGAGGATCGGAATGGTAAATACCAGCCGGCCGTCCTTTTCGCTGCGTGCAGGCGCCCCGAACATATAATCGCGTCCCCCGGCGACGAATAAATCCGCCGCCTCCGGATCTCCGGGAAAAGTCGCCTCGACCATCAGCGTCTCATGGTCGCCCGGCAGCACCTTGATCCCGAAATCGGGCTTGGCAGGCGCGGGCAAGGTGGCGAGTGCAGCCTTCACCAGCGCCGCATCCTCGGCATTGTCGGGATCGGCGGCGGGATCGACGCTCAGCCGCGTCTGCACCGGAATACAGATCGTCTCGCAGATGCCGAGAAAGATGTCGGCATCGATGACGGCCGCATCCCCAGGCGACGACAAAGTGAATGTCACCGGCAGCGAGACCGGATGGTTGTAGCCGGCCCATTTGCCGTAGCCGTCGTCATGGCGCTGCGGCGGCGGGAAGGAAAACGCCGCATCGGTGATGTTGGTGCTGGCCGAAACGTCGATCTGCGGCGGCACGCCGGCGTCGCCCGGATCGCGCCAATAAGTTTTCCAGCCGGGCTTGAGCGCGATGTCGAGCACGCCCTGTATGCGACCGGCCTCGTCGGCCTTGCCTGTTGTCACCAGCCGCACCTTGCCGCCTTCGCTGTTGTACCATTCCGACGAGGAGGCGGCGGCGGGCAGGACTGCTCCGCATCCGATAGCAATACCGAGCAGCAGGATTTTCAAGCTTTGCATGGCGTTGATTTGATCGTCAGTTCATGGCCGCGCAATGTTTTCATGGCGCTCTGCGTATCATATTTGCGTGACCTTCGGGCAAGGAACAGTTGGCTTCAAGCAATCGGCCGAGTGAAGTTCGCAGTCAAGATTCCGTTGTTCCAACCGTTGGGCTTTGGCCGAATCGCACGCGGCGCATCTTTTCGGCGTCCCGGAAACGCGTTACGCTCCCGTCCATGGACTTGTTGCGCCACAAAAAGACGGCCGGTGGACGCGGCTTTCTTGACGACCAGTTTCTGATTGCCATGCCCGGCATGAAGGACGATCGCTTCACGCGCTCGGTCATCTACATCTGTGCGCACAGCGATGAAGGCGCCATGGGCCTGATCATCAACCAGACGCAACAGATGCTGTTTCCCGATCTTCTGGTGCAGCTCGGCATCATGAACGAGCAGGAGGCGATCAGGCTGCCGGCGCAGGCCCGCGACTTCGTCGTGCGCAATGGCGGCCCGGTGGACCGCAGCCGCGGCTTCGTCCTGCACTCGGGCGACTACCGGGTGGAATCCTCGCTCACCGTCTCCGACGATATCTGCCTGACCGCGACGGTCGACATATTGCGCGCCATCTCGTCCGGCCGCGGCCCGCGGCGCGCGTTGATGGCGCTCGGCTATTCCGGCTGGGGCGCCGGCCAGCTGGAAACCGAGATCGCCGAGAATGGCTGGCTGACCTGTCCGGCCACGCCGGAGCTGCTGTTCGACGCCGACATCGAGCGGAAGTACGACCGCATCCTGGCATCGATCGGGATTGATCTGGCGCATTTGAGCCTGGCCGCGGGGCACGCCTGAGGCCTCGCCTTCGCCGACGTTCCGCCGAACCTTCGCGACTAGCCGAAGCCGCCCGCCACTTTCGCCATCCTAGGGTCTGCGCCGCGTCTCTGCGCTCCTTGCTTCGCCCTAGGATGACGAAGGCGCGGTCGCTTCAGGGGTTCATTCCAATGTAACCACGCGCCTGCACGACGCATGCCTCACCCGTCACGCCTGCGTCATCGGGTACTGCTCTTTCAACGCCTTCAGCACCTGGTCGCCTGGCATCGGCGCGCCGAACATGAAGCTTTGCACATATTCGCAGCCCATCTGGCGCAGTTCCAGCGCATCGCTTTCGTCGGAAATGCCCTCGGCCACCACCGACAGGCCGAGCTCATGCGCCATGTTGACCATGGATTTGAGCAGCACCGCGCGCTTCGGCGTCGCGTCGTCCACAAAACTCTTGTCGATCTTGATGGTGTCGAAGGGGAAGCGGGTCAGATAGGCGAGCGAGGAATAGCCGGTGCCGAAATCGTCCAGCGACAGGCCGATGCCGAGCTGCTTCAGCTTGGTCAGCACATGCGAGGTCTGCTCTGGATTGTCCATGACCAGCGATTCGGTAAGTTCGAGCCGGAAGCAGCGCGGCTTCAGATTGGCGCGCGCGATGACCGAGCGGACATCGCTGACCAGGTCGCGGCGGATCAGCTGGCGACTGGACAGATTGACCGACACCGACAGCGGCGTGTCGCCGATCTGCTTTTGCCAACCGGCGAGGTCCTCGGCCGCCTGCTGCATGGCAAACAGGCCAAGCTGCACGATCAGACCACAGCTTTCGGCGACCGGGATGAAATCGCCGGGCGGGATCATGCCGCGGCGCGGATGGTCCCACCTCAGCAGCGCCTCGAAGCCGGCAATGCTGCCGTCCTCCAGCCGCACGATCGGCTGGTAGGCAAGGGTGAACTCGCGCCGCTCGATGGCGCGGCGCAGATCGGATTCGAATTGCAGCCGGTCGGTGCCGACGGTGCGGAAGGCCGGCCGGAACGGCTCGATCCTGTCGCCGCCGAAGCGCTTGGCCTGGTGCATGGCAAGCTCGGCGTCCTTGACCATGTCTTCTGCCGAAGTCTGCGCCGAGGTCCAGGTGATCAGGCCGATCGAGGCAGTCAGCACGATCTCGCGCTTGGCGAAGGTGATCGGGTTGTTGATGGCGTGCTTGATGGCGTCTGCCACCGCCGCGATGCGGGAGGGTTCCTGTTCGGAGAGCAGCATCAGGGCGAACTGGTCACCGGCAAAGCGCGACAGCGAATCCTTCGGTTTCAACAGCCGGTGCAAGCGGCGCGCAATGGTGAGCAGGATGGTGTCGCCGGCCGAGATGCCAAGCCCGTCATTGACCTGCTTGAAACGGTCGATGTCGATGACGAAGACGGTCGGGCGCACCTTCTCTTCGGTGCGCGCGATCGAGATGATGGCTTCCAGCCGGTTCATCAGAAGTTCGCGGTTGGGCAGGCCGGTCAGATTGTCGTGAACGGCATCGTGCAGCAGCCTTTCCTCGGACTTTTTCTGCTCGGTGACGTCGACCATGGTGCCGACGCAGCGAATCACTTCGCCGTCCGAGCCGATCACCGGCCGCGCCCGAAGCAAGAACCAGTGGTAGTGCCCGTCGGCGCCGCGCAGGCGGAAATTCTGCGAGACCCGGCCGCGCCGATGTTCGAGCACCACGTCGAGCGTGGTGCGGAACGTGTCGCGGTCGTCGGCATGCAGCACCGGCAGCCAGTTGCGGGCCGCACCCCCCAGGCTGTTGGGCGCCAGGCCAAGCTGGATGCTGACGTCGGGCTTGGTGACGACGCGGTCGCGCAGCACGTCCCAGTCCCACACCGTGTCGCCGGAGCCGGCGACGGCCAGCGCCTGGCGCTCGAGATCGGAGAACAGGCCCTGATGCAGCGCGCCGCCGGCAAAGGCATGCTGCATGACGGTGAAGCCGATCAAAAGGATGATCAGGATCAGCCCGCCGCCCAATGCCGGCTGGGCGATGTCGTTGTCGAGCATGCCAGTGATCGCCATCCACGACCCGCACAGCCATAGCAGCACCATCACCCAACTGGGCACCAGCATGATCGCACGGTCGTAACCACGAAGACCGAGCAGGATGATGAGGCCGAGCCCGGTCAGCGCGGTGGCGGCAAAGGACAGCCGGGCAATACCGGCGGCGACTGCCGGATCGATGATGGCCACACCGGCAATCAGCACCAGGCCGAGGATCCAGACCAGCGCGCCATAGCTGAAATGGCCGTGCCACCGGTTGAGGTTGAGATAGGCGAACAGGAACACCACGAAGGTCGCCGCAAGCGCCACCTCCGTTCCCGCCCGCCACATCTGCTCGTTCCCGGGCGATATCTCTATGATCTTGTTTAGAAAGCCGAAATCGACGCAGATATAGGCAAGTACCGCCCACGCAAGTGCGGCTGTCGCCGGAAACATCGAGGTTCCCTTGACGACGAAAAGGATGGTCAGGAAGAGCGCCAGCAGCCCGGCGATGCCGATGACGATGCCGCGGAACAGCGTATAGGAATTGACCGAGTCCTTGTAGGCTTCCGGCTCCCATAGATAGACCTGCGGCAGCTTCGGCGAGGCGAGTTCGGCGATGAAGGTGATCACCGTTCCCGGGTTCAGCGTCACCCGGAACACGTCGGCGTCGGAGCTTGACTGGCGGTCGAGCGCGAAGCCCTCGCTGGGGGTGATCGCGGCGATGCGGGTGGCGCCGAGATCGGGCCAGAAGATGCCGGAATTCACCAGCCGGAAATGCGGCGCCACGATCAGCCGGTCGAGCTGCTGGTCGGTGGTGTTGGCGAGCGCGAACACCGCCCAGTCGCCGCTCGAGCGCGCGTCATTGGCCTCGACCTCGATGCGCCGGACGATGCCGTCGGGACCGGGCGCGGTCGACACCTGGAAGTTTTCGCCCTGATTGACGTAGATCTGGACGGCGCGCGACAGGTCGAGCGCGACATCGTCGCGGGCAATCTTGATCGGTTCGACGGCGAAGGCCGGGAGCGCCGCGCAAAGCGTGACGACAACCGCCAGAACAAAGGCCAACAGCGACCCGTTTCGCAGGAAATTCGTCAAAAATCAGTCCTTCGTTCCAGCGCCCGGCGGATCGTCCGCGATCCGGGCGTAGAGGTAGTGGTCCTGCCAGATGCCGTTGATCCTGAGGTAGGATCGCAGAAGTCCTTCGCGCCGGAATCCGGCTTTTTCAAGCACGCGGATCGACCGGACATTGTCGGGAATACAGGCAGCTTCGATCCGGTGCAACCTCAGCGTATCGAAGGCGAAGCGGCAGACCACCTTGACCGCGTCGGTCATCAGGCCGCGGCCGCCAAACCGCTCCCCGATCCAGTACCCGACATGGCCGCTTTGCGAGACGCCGTGGCGGATATTGCCGAGCGTAATGCCGCCGGCAAGCTTGCCGCTCGCCTTCTCGAAGATGAAGAAGGCGATGGCTGTCCCCTGCGCATAGTCTTCGCGGTAGCGGCCGATGCGCAGCCGCCAGGCGGTGCGGTCGAGTTCATCGGGCGTCCAGCGCGGCTCCCACGGTTCGAGGAAGGCACGGCTTTCGCCGCGCACCGCTGACCATTCGCGATAGTCGTTGGTGTAGGGCACGCGCAGCATGACCCGGTCGCCTTTCAGTGCCGGCAGGTCACGGCGAAAGAAAGGGAGCGCGAACACCGGCGCTTGAAGGCTTAGACGGCGAGCTTGCGGGCCGTGGTGTGCGTGCCCGCAAGCGAATCGAGAATCGCCTCATAGGGCGCGAGCGTACCCACCGGTCCAACCGCGGTCAGCGTCGGCTTGGTCGAAAACAGCCGGGACGAAAGGTCGGTCAGCCGCTCGACGGTCAGCGCCGACAGCCGTTCCATCAATTCCTCCTTGGCGATCGGCCGACCGAACAGAAGCAGCTGCCTGGCGATCTGCGAGGCGCGGCTGGCCGGGCTTTCAGCCGACATGATCAGGCCGGCGCGATATTGCGCGCGGGCGCGGTCGAGCTCTTCCTGAAGGATATTCTCGCCGGCCTTCTGCAGCTCGTCGATAATGACCGGCACCAGTTCGGCAATGTCGCTCTGCCCGGTCGCGGCATGAACGCCGAAGATGCCGGTATCGGAAAAACCCCAGTGGAAGGCATAGACCGAATAGCACAGGCCACGCTTTTCGCGGACCTCCTGGAACAGCCGGGACGACATGCCGCCGCCGAGGATCATCGACAGCACCTGCGAAGCGTAGAAATCGCGCACATGATAGGCTCGGCCTTCGAAGCCGAGCACGATCTGCGCGTCCATCAGGTCGCGATCCTCGCGGAAATCGCCGCCGACATACTGCGCATATTGCGGCATCGTGCTGTCGGACTTGCTGCGGAAACCGCCAAGCTGCTTTTCGACCTCGCGCACGAAATTGTCGTGCTTGATGTCGCCTGCCGCCACGATCACCATCTTCTCGGCGCCATACTGGCGCTCTATGAAATCATGCAGCTGTTTGGAGGTGAAGGATTTGACGGTTTCCGGCGTGCCGAGGATCGAGCGGCCGATCGTCTGGTGGCGGAAGGCGGTCTCGGTGAAACGGTCGAAGACGATGTCGTCGGGCGTGTCGTGCGCGGCGCCGATCTCCTGCAGGATCACATGCTGCTCGCGCTCCAGTTCCTCTGGGTCGAATTCGGACTCCTGCAGGATATCGGCAAGGATATCCACCGCCAGCGGCACATCGTCGGACAGCACCCTGGCGTAATAGGACGTCGTCTCGACTGATGTTGCGGCATTGATCTCGCCGCCGACATCCTCGATTTCCGAGGCGATCTCGAAGGCCGTCCGCCTTTTCGTACCCTTGAAGGCCATATGCTCGAGCAGATGGGCCATTCCGTGCTCGTCGTCACGCTCATTGCGGGCGCCGGACTTGACCCAGGCGCCAAGGGCAACGGATTCGAGGCTTGGAAGGGTTTCGGTGGCGACTGTCAGGCCGTTCGACAGACGGCTTACCTCAACACCCATATGGCAAGTACTCCCTAACGCGCTGCCCTTGAGTGGCGGCTCACGTAATCTTCCACCATTTTCAGGTCGGATGGAAGTACCGTGTACTTTTCGTCGGCTGACATCAAGGACCCCAGCCATGCGGGCAGGGCCGGCGACACGCCGCAGGCGGCTTCGACCGCGGCCGGGAACTTGGCCGGGTGCGCCGTGCCCAGCACCACCATCGGCACTGCACCGTCAGCCTTGCCGGCGGCGACATGCACGGCCGCGGCCGTGTGCGGATCGAGCAGATAATTGCTGGATTCGAGCGTTGAACGGATGGTGGCGGCAACCTCGTCCATATCAGCGCGTCCGGCGTCGAATTCGGACCGCATCCGGTCGATTTCTGCGGTTTCGATGGTGAAGGCGCCGGATTGCTTGAGGCCGGCCATGTAACGCCGCACCGTCTCTGCGTTACGGTCGCAGGCCTCGAACAGCAGTCGCTCGAAGTTCGACGATACCTGGATGTCCATCGATGGCGACGTCGTCGCAAACACACCCTTGGTGCGGTATTCACCGGTCGCGAAAGTGCGCGCCAATATGTCGTTGTCGTTGGTGGCGACGATCAGCCGCTCGACCGGCAGGCCCATCTTCTTGGCGGCGTAACCGGCGAAAATATCGCCGAAATTGCCGGTCGGCACGGTAAAGGAGACCGGCCTGTCCGGCGCGCCGAGCGAAAGCGCCGAGGAAAAATAATAGACGATCTGGGCCATGATGCGGGCCCAGTTGATCGAATTGACGCCCGACAGCGACACGCGATCACGAAAACGATGATCGTTGAACATATCCTTCAGCAGGCCCTGGCAATCGTCGAAATTGCCTTCGATCGCCAGCGCCTGGACGTTGGCGGCCGTCGATGTCGTCATCTGCCGCTGCTGTACCGGCGAGACGCGGCCATGCGGGAACATCACGAAAATGTCAGTTCGGTCGCGGCCGGCGAAGGCATCGATGGCGGCGCCGCCAGTGTCACCCGAGGTCGCGCCGACGATGGTGGCGCGCTGGCCACGCTCAGTCAGTACATGGTCCATCAGCCGGGCAAGCAGCTGCATGGCAACGTCCTTGAAGGCCAGCGTCGGACCGTGGAAGAGCTCGAGGATGAACGTGTTGGCGCCGGTCTGCACCAGCGGGCAGACGGCCCGGTGGCGGAAGGTGGCATAGGCTTCTCGCACCAGGCGCTCGAAGACGGGTGCGGCGATCTCGCCGCCGAGGAAGGGCGTCAGCACGCGGATGGCGAGGTCCGCATAGGGCAGGCCGCGCATGGCGCGGATCTCGGCTGCCGAAAACTGCGGCCATGTCTGCGGCACATAAAGCCCGCCGTCGCGGGCCAGCCCCGCCAGCACCGCATCGGCAAATCCAAGCACGGGCACATCCCCGCGGGTACTCACATAGCGCATCGTCAAAGGTCCATTGCTGCCGCCGGTTTCATCCACGGCAATTGGTTAATTTTCCGAGCCGGCTCAGTCGCATTTTTGCCGTGGCGTTGCTATACGTCACCAACTTTGCGAGAGGGAAGTGCAGTTTCATGGCGTTTCATAAGTTCAACCGTCGCTTTGTCGCGGGTCTGGCGCTAACCGGCTTTATGCTTGCCGCCGCCGGTTGCCAATCGAGCGACAATGGCATCCTCAATCTCGGTTTCGGCAAGAAGACCGACCCGAATGCGCCAATACCGCCTCAGGATCCCAAGGTTCTCGCCAGCCAGTTGCAGGCCTACTGCCCGAAAGTGACGGTGCGTGACGGCACCGCATACTTCAATACCTACGCCAAGGGAGCGCCGCAGCCGAAAAAGAAAAAGGCTGATCCAACACAGGATGCCGAGGCCGCTGCCGCCGCGCAGACGGCGCCTGACGGCTCCATCGTCGATCCGAACAAGGATCCGGCCAAGATCATCTACCAGGCCTCGATCAGCGATGTGAGCCGCGATTGCAGCCGTGCCAACGGCCAGTTGACGATGAAGGTTGGCGTTGCCGGCAAGATCGTGCCGGGACCGCTGTTCGCCCCCGGCACCATCACCATGCCGATCCGCATTGCCGTCATGCACGGCCCCGACGTACTTTATTCGCAGATCCACCCCTATCAGATCCAGGTCAGCGATCCCTCGACCGCCACCCAGTTCGTGTTCACCGATCCCAACGTCGTCGTGCCCGAACCCTCCGCCCGGGATTACACTGTCTATGCCGGCTATGACGACACCGCGCCGGCGGCGGCGGACAAGAAGTCCGGCAAGAAAAAGAAGCGCGCTCCCGCGACGAACTAAGCGCCTGGGCACCGTCGCTGCTGCGACGGTGCCGGTCAACTCTTTGAAAGATCCAAACGATCCGATCGTAATCCTGCAGGCGTGCGCCTGCGTCATGTCGCGTCTGCGCTTTAATCTCGATCCATTTCGCCAGCGCACTTGACTCATCCATATCCCGGCGGTTATACGTCAATCAATAGCTCGCAGGTTATTGATCCCGATGCCGGACGCCCACGATACTTTGTTCAGAACGCTTGCCGACCCGACCCGGCGGGCCATCTTCGAGCGCTTGTGCCGCCAGGGTGAGCAGACCGTGGGGGCGCTGACGGCGCAGTCCGGGGTCTCGCAACCGGCGGTGTCGAAGCATCTCGGCGTCCTGAAGCTGGCCGGCCTGGTGCGTGACCGCCACGCCGGACGCCAGACCCACTACAGCGCCCAGCCCGCGGCACTTGGCCCGCTGACCGACTGGACAGTTCAAATGACTGGATTCTGGGAGAGCCGCTTCGATGATCTCGAGAACCTGCTGAAAAGGATGGACCAGTGAGCAATCCCGAGCTGCGCACCGTCGTCGTCGAACGTGAAATATCCTGGCCGGCGGAGAAGATCTGGCGCGCGTTGACGCAGCCGCATCTGATGGAGGAATGGCTCATGAAGAACGATTTCAAGCCTGTCGTCGGCCACAGCTTCAATCTTCGCGGCGACTGGGGCGGCGTGCTCGATTGCGAGGTCCTCGCCGTCGAGCAAGGCAGGACGCTGTCCTACAGCTGGGATTTTGCGCATGAGGATGCCGCCTACAATCTGAAGAGCGTGGTGACGTTCACGCTCACGCCCACCAGCAAGGGTACCCATCTGCGCGTCGAGCAGTCGGGTTTCCATCCGAGCCAGAAGCAGGCCTATGGCGGAGCCAGGGCCGGGTGGCAGCAATTCCTCACCAAGCTGGAACAGCTTCTGGCGAAGCCGGATTGAAGCCTGTCGGTACCATGCCCTGATCGCGAGGCACCGAATGCAAAAAGGAGGAAATCGATGAAGATCAAGCTGACCAGCGTCTATGTGGACAACCAGGACAACGCACTGCGCTTCTACACCGACGTGCTGGGCTTTGCCGTGAAGGCCGACTTCAGCAATGGGCCTTTTCGTTGGCTGACCGTCATCTCACCCGATGAGCCCGAGGGAGCCGAGCTACAGCTGGCGCTCAACGACAACCCGGCCGCCAAGGCCTACCAGCAGGCCATCTTCAAGCAGGGGCAGCCCGCGCTCATGCTGTTCACCGACGACGTCAAGGGTGATTACGAGCGCATCAAGGGACGCGGCGGTGCGTTCGCCATGGCGCCGACAGAAGTGACCGGCTCGACTATCGCCCAGCTCAACGACAGCTGCGGCAATCTCATCCAGATCACCCAACTGGCGCGTTGGTAGGCGCTGGTTTCAAGAGGAAGTTGCAATGAACTTGAGCAAATGGATACGTCAAACCCATCGTTGGCTGTCGATCATCTTCACGCTGACCGTGGCAGCCAATTTCATCACCATGGCGTTCGGGCAACCTCCGGCCTGGGTGGTCTATTCGCCGCTGCTGCCGCTATTCCTGCTGCTGTTCAGCGGCCTCTACATGTTCGTGCTGCCTTACGTCGCGAGATCGCGTGGCGAGCAGGGCGCGCAAGGGTAGGACATGGCCAAGGCGCCGGGAAAATCGAAGGTCGCAAAACCGGCCCCAGACAAGCCGGAAAAGCCGGTCCTGCTTTCGGGCGGCAACCCGCAGATCCCGAAGGCCTATGGGGACGCTCCGGTGCAGGCCTATATTGCTGCCATGCCGGGCTGGAAAAGCGATGTCGGGCGCTGGATCGACGCACTTATCGTCAGCGCCGTCCCCAGCGTCTGCAAGGCGGTGAAGTGGAACTCACCGTTCTATGGCATCGAGGGCGAGGGTTGGTTCCTCAGCCTGCATTGCTTCACCAGATACGTCAAAGTCGCCTTCTTTCGCGGCACGTCGCTCGATCCTGTGCCTCCCGGCGGTTCCAGGCAAAAGGAAGTGCGCTATCTCGACATCCATGAAGGCGAAGAGATCGACGAAGCCCGCTTCGCCTCCTGGGTGAGCCAGGCCAGCCGATTGCCCGGCGAGAAGATGTGAACGGAGGCAGACCATGAAGGTCAGCATGTCGAGCAAGGACGAGGGAGGCGCCTCTGCCTCCGAGCGGATAGATGCCCGAATCCGGGAGCTGGACGATTGGCGGGGCAAGACGTTGGCCAGCCTGCGCAAGACCATCCTCGACGCCGACCCGGAAATCATCGAGGAGTGGAAGTGGATGGGCAGCCCGGTATGGTCACGCGACGGCATGATCGCCGTCGGCAACGCTCACAAGGACAAGGTGAAGCTGACCTTTTGTCACGGTGCCAGCCTGCCGGATCCCTACAGGCTGTTCAACAACGGGCTCAACGGCAAGGTGTGGCGCGCCATCGATGTGTCGGAGGGCGACGAGATCGATGCGGATGCGCTGAAAGCGCTCGTCCGCGCCGCGATTGCCTACAACATGGCTAAGAAGAAACCGGCCAGGTCGGCCAAAGCCAAGGACTGATCGGTTCAGGCGTCCGACCACTCCGACAGAGCGGCAATCACACTTTTCAGTTCGGCCCATCGGCGGATGACGGTTTCGGCGCCGGCTTCGGTCAGCACATCGGCATGGCCGGGATAGCTGTGCGCGGCGCCGGTGAAGCCGATCACGCGCATGCCAGCGGCCCTGGCGCCGGTGACGCCGTGCACCGAATCCTCGATGACGAAGGTGTTTGCCGGATTGGCGTTGAGTTGCTGCGCCGCGATCAGGAACACATCCGGCGCGGGCTTGGTTTTCTTGCTTGGTATTTCCAGCGCTGAAAAAATCCGGCCGGCGAAGAACGGCAGCAGGCCCACTTTCTCGAGCATGAACTCGATCCGCTCCAAGCGTGAGTTCGAGCAGACGCAGCGCGGCGCGGTGACTGCGGCGACCGCCTCGCGCACGCCGTCGATGGCGCGCACGTCGCTGCGCAGTTTGCGGTCGACCAGCTCTTCGGCCCGGTCGATCATCGAGGCCTGGAACGGGATGGCGGATTTTTGCTCGACCCGCATCATGATGTCCTTGAAGGTCAGTCCGGCATAGGTTTCGGCGTATTCCTCAGCCGAGATTTCATATCCGGCCAAGGTCAGCAATTCGGCCTCGACGCGGGCTGCGATGATTTCGGAATCGACGAGCACGCCGTCGCAATCGAAGATGACAAGATCTGGCTGGGGCATGGCAATCCGAACGAGGGAGGGTGATGGAGGCCCGGCAAGGCTCAAGCGGCGCGACATACACCAACGGGCCGGGCTGCGCAAATTGACGACGTCAGGGCTGCCTGGACCGTTGCGTCCTTCACCGAATATTTACGCTGATCGGTAACCATAACGGGGAGTAAACAGTAACGCGTGCCTTGGGTGTAAAAATGTCTGCCGTGCGTCTTGTCGCCGACCTCTCCCACGCCCCCCAGCAATCCGAGTGGCTGGACACGATCCTCAAGGGCGATTGTGTCGCCGCGCTCGACCGGCTGCCGGAAAAATCCATCGACGTCATCTTCGCCGATCCGCCTTACAATCTGCAACTCGACGGCGATTTGCACCGGCCCGACCAGTCCAAGGTCGACGCCGTCGACGATGACTGGGACCAGTTCGAGAGCTTCGAGGCCTATGACGCCTTCACCCGCGCCTGGCTCCTGGCGGCACGCCGCGTGCTGAAGCCGAATGGCACCATCTGGGTCATCGGCTCCTACCACAACATCTTCCGCGTCGGCGCCAAGATGCAGGATCTCGGCTTCTGGATTCTCAACGATGTCGTCTGGCGCAAGACCAACCCTATGCCGAATTTCCGCGGTCGCCGCTTCCAGAACGCGCATGAGACCATGATCTGGGCCTCGCGCGACCAGAAGGGCAAGGGCTATACCTTCAATTACGAAGCGATGAAGGCATCGAACGACGACATCCAGATGCGCTCCGACTGGCTGTTCCCGATCTGCACTGGCGGCGAGCGGCTGAAGAACGACAATGGCGACAAGCTGCATCCGACGCAGAAGCCGGAAGCGCTGCTCGCCCGCATCATGATGGCCTCGACCAAGCCGGGCGACATCGTGCTCGACCCGTTTTTCGGTTCCGGCACCACCGGTGCCGTGGCCAAGCGCCTCGGCCGCCATTTCGTCGGCATCGAGCGCGAACAGGCCTATATCGACGCCGCCAATGAGCGCATCGATGCCGTGCGGCCGCTGGAAAGCGCCGATCTCGCCGTGCTCACCGGCAAGCGCGCCGAGCCGCGCGTCGCCTTTGTCAGCCTCATCGATACCGGGCTTATGCAGCCCGGCGCCACGCTTTACGATGCCAAGAAGCGCTGGTCGGCCAAGGTACGCGCCGACGGCACGGTTGCCATCGGTGACAGCGCCGGCTCGATCCACAAGATCGGCGCCGAAGTGCAGGGCCTGGACGCCTGCAATGGCTGGACCTTCTGGCACTATGAGCGCTCGGGCGGCCTGACCCCGATCGACGAACTGCGCCGCATCGCCAGGCTCGGTATGGAGCGCGCAGGGGCCTGAGATTCAAGGTTTAAATTCGGCGCTCTACGACGGCCCCCCTCTGCCCTGCCGGGCATCTCCCCTCAAGGGGGGAGATTGCTGTCATCAACGCTTTCGCCAATTTTTGATCTTGCAAGGTGAGAACGGCCGCAGCGGCTGCTGATCTTCCCCTTGGGGGGAGATGCCCGGCAGGGCAGAGGGGGGCGCCATAAAGCGCTACCTTCGACCCCTCTGCGTAGCTCAGGTCGCGATGCCATACCGCTCAAGGTCCGCCTTGAGCGTTTTTGCATCTGTGAACAGCACAGCATTCCAGCCAGCCGCCCTGGCTCCATCGACATTCCTGGGGCTGTCGTCGATGAACAGCGTGGCTGACGGTTCGAGACCGAACGCGGCGACGTGATGGTCGTAGATGGCGCGGTCGGGCTTGATCTCACGGATATCGGCCGACACGGTCACGCCGCGCGGGCGGCTGAGGAAATCGAAGCGCAGCCTCGCCTCGGCAAGCGTGTCGGCGGCGAAATTCGTCAGCATGGTCACGTCGCGGCCGCTCTCGATCAGACCGAGCATGATGGCGACGCTGTCGTCATAGGCATGCGGCACCATGTCATTCCAATAGCGACGGAAATTGCGAATATTTTCAGCATGATCCGGGTAATCCGCGATCAGCAGCGCTTCCGCCTCTTCCCACGTCCGGCCACGGTCCTGCTCGATGTTCCAGTCATGCGTGCAGACATTGTCGAAGAACCACTTGCGCTCTTCGGCATCGGGAATGAGGCGGCTGAACGGAATGTTTGGATCGTAGTGGAGCAAGACGCGGCCGATGTCGAACACGATATGGCGGATTTCAGTCATTTCTGGCCTTTCAAAGCGAATGCTAGTCAATTGGGCGGTGTTTTTTGGTTGCGCGCGGTATCGCTGCTTCGATGACCTTTTTCATGACCGTCGGCAGCGCTTCACCGGAAATGTCATGGGCCAGCGACCAGAAATGCCCTTCCGGCGCATCACTTTTCACTTGAGCGTGAAAAACTTCGAGCTCGAGCGCGAAATGGGTGAAGACATGCGCGATCTCTCCAGCGCGCCGCCAGTCCGCAGCGAAGGGCGCTGCCTCCGAAGTGGTTGCGCCGTCTATCCGGGCTGTCCAACCTGTGGTCGGCACCTCGGTCATGCCGCCGAGCAGGCCCTTGTCAGGCCGCTTGCGCAGCAGGATGGCGCCGTCGCCTCGCTCGACGACGAAGGCGGCACCCCGCCTGAGTGGTTTGTCGACCTTGGGCAGGCGGACCGGAAAGCGCTCGGGGTCGCCGGACAGGATGGCGCTGCAATCCTCGCGCACCGGGCACAGCATGCAGCGCGGCCGTCTTGGCGTGCAGATCGTGGCGCCAAGGTCCATCATTGCCTGGGCGAAGTCGCCCGGCCTTGTCTGCGGAACCAGTCTTTCGACGAGCGCGCGGATCTCGGGCTTTGCCTCGCTGAGCGGCGTTGCGATCGAATAGAGCCGCGAGATGACACGTTCGACATTGCCGTCGACGACCGCCGCCGGACGGTCGAAGGCGATCGCCGCGATCGCCGCCGCCGTATAGGCGCCGATCCCCGGCAATTCCCTCAATCCCGTTTCTTTGTCGGGAAAACGGCCGCCCTGGCTCGCAACCAGATCGGCGCAGGCCTTGAGGTTGCGCGCCCGTGAATAATAGCCGAGCCCGGCCCAGGCCTTCATCACATCCTCGGCCGGCGCAGCCGCCAGCTCCTTCACATCAGGCCATTTCTCGACAAAGGCGCGAAAATAGGATTTTACCGCTTCGACCGTGGTCTGCTGCAGCATCACTTCCGACAGCCAGATGCGATAGGGGTCCGGCCGTGCACCGCCGGCCGCCGCGTGCGGCGTGATCCGCCACGGCAGTTCGCGATGGTGCGCGTCGTACCAGGCAAGCAGACGCGCGGCGATCTCTCCTGATAGAGTTGGTTCGGATGCGGCCTTGCGGGTCTGTTCGTGCAGTGCCATTGATCGCGGGCTGGCTCTAGGCTGGTGAGGAGCGTGGCTGGAGAACGTACATGGCAGGGAGAACGCCTTACGGCAATCCCGTTCCGGTGAGCGATCTCGCGACCGCGATCCTCGACCCCGTGCTGCGCAAGCGGGCCGGCATTTCGATCGGGCTGGTGCAGTCATGGGAAGAGATCGCCGGCCCCAGGCTCGCCGGCCATTCGCGCCCCGAAAAAATCCAGTGGCCGCGCCGCATGCATGAGGACGATCCGTTCGAGCCGGCGGTGCTGGTCATCGCCTGCGAGGGCATGGCCGCGCTGCACCTACAGCACGAGACCGGCGAGATCATCAACCGCGTCAATGCCTTTCTCGGCTTCAACGCGATCGGCAGGATCCGGATCGTGCAAAAGCCGGTGCTGAGGGACAAAGCCCGGCCGAAACCGACGCCGAGAGCACTGACTTCTGTCGAAAAGGCCAAATTGTCGGATACCGTCGGCAAGATCGAGGATGAAGGCTTGCGCGCCTCGCTGGAGCGTCTTGGCGCCACAATTCTTGGCCAAAGGAAGCGGCCAAGGTAATCAACCGGTAATCAGTCGGTCATGAACGCGTCATCTATCTCGCGCATTCGTGATCCTGCATGTAGAGTTTGGCGATTGGAATGGGGACGGCGATGCCTTAATTCCCGCCAACTCTCGCCTTTTCTAGCCTTTGCGTTGCAAAATCAAACCACAGTCAGGTGATTCGCATGAACCGTAGCTTGTCCCGCAGAAACCTCCTGTCTTCGCTGGCCGTCATTCCGGCAGTGGCTATGCTCGCCGCATGCAGCGATTCAGGCGAGGATGCCAAAGCAGCGGATGTGAAGCCTGCGGCTCCCGCGCCTGCTTCGACCCCTGCCACTCCGGCCGCCGTCAAGGTCCCGGAGTCTTCCGGCAATGTCGACATGGCCGAACTGCTGAAGCCCGGCGCTTTGCCCGACAAGCAGCTCGGCAAGGATGACGCCAAGGTCACCATCGTCGAATATGCCTCGATGACCTGCCCGCATTGTGCGCATTTCGCCGCGACCACCTTCCCTGAGTTGAAGACCAAGTACATCGACACCGGCAAGGCGCGTTACATCCTGCGCGAATTCCCGTTCGATCCGAGCGCCGAGGCCGGTTTCATGCTGGCGCGCTGTTCGAAGGACAATTATTTCCCGATGGTCGACGTGCTGTTCAAGCAGCAGGCCAACTGGGTCGGCGTCAACAATACCAAGGATGCGCTGCTGCAGATCTCCAAGCTCGCCGGTTTTACACAGGAGTCCTTCGAGGCCTGCTTGACGGACCAGAAACTTCTGGACGATGTGAGATCGGTCCAGAAGCGCGGCGCCGATGAATTCAAGGTCGACTCGACGCCGACCTTCTTCATCAACGGGAAAACCTACAAAGGTGCGATGTCGATTGAGGAAATATCGGCCATCATCGACCCTCTGCTCTGACGTCCAGGCGGCGCCGGAGCGACTGCGCTTCGGCGTCAGCGCACCTTTGTGCCTTCCAGGCAGGCGCGAATGAAGTTTTCGCGCCTTCGCCTCCTCGGCTTCAAGTCCTTCGTCGAACCCGGCGAGTTCGTCATCGAACGTGGCCTGACCGGCATTGTCGGGCCGAATGGCTGCGGCAAGTCGAACCTTGTCGAGGCGATGCGCTGGGTGATGGGCGAAAGCTCATACAAGAACATGCGCGCGTCCGGCATGGACGACGTGATCTTTTCCGGCTCGGGAACGCGCCCGGCCCGCAACACCGCCGAAGTCACGCTGTTCCTCGACAATAGCGACCGGACCGCGCCCGCGGCCTTCAACGACGCCGATGAATTGCAGGTGTCGCGCCGCATCGAGCGCGAAGCCGGCTCGCTCTACCGCATCAACGGCAAGGAAGCCCGCGCCAAGGACGTGCAGCTTCTGTTCGCCGACCAGTCGACCGGCGCGCGCTCGCCTTCCATGGTCGGACAGGGCCGTATCGGCGAACTGATCCAGGCCAAGCCGCAGGCGCGCCGCGCGCTGCTCGAAGAGGCCGCCGGCATTTCCGGCCTGCACACGCGCCGTCACGAGGCCGAGCTTCGGCTGAAGGCGGCCGAACAAAATCTGGAACGGCTGGACGATGTCGTCGGCGAACTGGAGAGCCAGATCGAAAGCCTTAAGCGCCAGGCGCGCCAGGCATCGCGCTTCAAGAACCTGTCGGCCGATATCCGCAAGGCGGAAGCCACGCTCTTGCATCTGCGCTGGACTTTGGCCAAAACCCAGGAGGGCGATGCGCGTTCGGCATTGGCGGTTGCCACAGCTCTGGTCGGCGACCGCGCCGCCGCCCAGATGGCTGCCGCCCGTGAGCAAGGCATCGGCGCCCACCGGCTGCCCGATCTGCGCGATGCCGAGGCCGCGGCTGCCGCCGCCTTCCAGCGGCTGTCGATCGCCAAGGCGCAGATCGAGGAGGAGGCAGGCCGCATCCGCGCCCGCCAGGCCGAACTCGAGCGCCGGCTGCAGCAGCTCGACGGCGACATCGCCCGCGAGGAGCGCATGGTCCGCGACAATGCGGATATTCTTGAGCGCCTGCGCGAGGAAGAAGCCACGCTCAACTCCGAAAATGCCGGCGCCGCCGAGCGCGAGGCCACGACGCGGGCCGCTTTCGAGCAGGCCGGCGCAACGCTGTCGCAGAGCGAAGCCAAGCTCGCTGCGCTGACCGCAGAACGAGCGGAGGCCGCCGCCGCGCGCAATCAGATCGAACGCACGCTGCGCGAAAACGCCGAACGCCGCGACCGCTTTGCCCGCCAGCTGGCCGACGTCGACCGCGAATTGTCCGAGATTGTGTCGAAGGTTGCGGGTTTGCCTGACCCGGCCGAAAAACGTGCTCTGGTCGAGGACGCGCTCGCCCGGTTGGAGGAAGCGGAGGCCGGCGCCATTGCTGCCGAACAGGCGGTCGCCGAGGCGCGCGCCACCGAGAGTGCCGCTCGTCCGCCGCTGCAGGACGCCAGGTCGGAGCTCGCCGGCATCGAGACCGAAGCGCGCACGCTGGCCAAGATCCTCAATGCCGCCAGCGGCGATCTTTTCCCGTCGGTGCTTGAGCAGCTCAGCGTCGAACGTGGCTATGAGACGGCCCTTGGTGCTGCGCTTGGTGAGGACCTCGACGTGCCGCTCGACCACAGCGCGCCGGTGCATTGGGGCGAAAGCCAGGTTCAACCAGGCGATGCGGCCTTGCCGGAAGGCATCAAGAGCCTCGCCAGCGTGGTGCGCGCGCCTTCGCAGCTTGCCCGCCGGTTGGCGCAGATCGGCATCGTCGATGCCGCCGACGGCAAACGCCTGCAGACGCTGCTTGCCCCCGGCCAGCGGCTGGTCAGCCGTGACGGCGCGCTGTGGCGCTGGGACGGGCTGACCGCCAGCGCCGATGCACCGACCGCGGCCGCGCAAAGGCTGGCGCAGAAGAACCGGCTGGCCGAGCTCGATGCCGAGGCGGTACAGGCGACGCAGATCGTGCGCGAGGCCGAAGCCGCCCTTGCCCAGGCCGAACAGGCACTCCGCCAGGCGAGCGAGGCCGAACGCAATGCGCGCCAGGCCGGGCGCGATGCCCAGCACGGCCTGGACGCCGCCCGCAGCGCGCTGGCCGAGGCCGAAAAGGCCGGTGGCGAGCTGGCAAGCCGCCGCGCCGCCCTGGACGAGGCGCGCGCGCGAATCGTCGACAGCCATGAAGAAACGGCCGCCGCCTTCGCCGAGGCCGAAGTGCTGCTGCAGGACGCCCCCGATCTCGGCGACCTGCAATTGCAGCTTGGACAATCCGCCGCCAATGTCAGCCGCGATCGCGCAACCTTGGCCGACGCGCGCGCCGTCCATGAAGGCCTGCGCCGCGAAGCCGAGGCGCGCACGCGCCGGCTCGACGCCATCGGCGCCGAGCGCAGCAACTGGTTGCAGCGGGCCGAAAACGCCTCGACGCAGATTGCCTCGCTGGGCGAGCGCAGGGCCGAGGCCGAGGCCGAGCGCGAAACGCTGGCCGACGCCCCCGACGAGATCGACGCCAGGCGGCGCGCGCTGCTGTCGCAGCTGACCGAGGCCGAGACCTTGCGCAAGGCGGCCGCCGACCGTTTGCAGGAGGCCGAGAACAACCAGGCCGAGCTGGACAAGGCCGCCACCGCGGCGATCCAGTCGCTGGCCGATTCCCGCGAAACCCGCGTCCGCGCCGAAGAGCGATTGACCGCCGCCGACGAGCGCCGGCTCGAGGTCGAGGCGCGCATCCAGGAAACGCTGAACACGCCGCCGCATCTGGTCATTCGCCATACTGGCCTGGAAGCCGACAGCCCGATGCCCGAAATGGCCGAGATCGAGCGCCAGCTCGACCGGCTGAAGGTTGAGCGCGAGCGGCTCGGCGCCGTCAATCTGCGCGCCGAGGAAGAGCAGAAGGAACTGTCGGACCGGCTGGAGGCCATCGTTTCCGAGCGCGAGGACATCATCGAGGCAATCCGCAAACTGAGGCAAGCGATCCAGAGCCTGAACCGCGAAGGCCGCGAACGGCTGCTTGCCGCTTTCGAGGTGGTCAACGGCCATTTCCAGCGGCTGTTCTCGCATCTGTTCGGTGGCGGCACGGCCGAATTGCAGCTGATCGAATCCGACGACCCGCTCGAAGCCGGGCTCGAAATCCTGGCCCGTCCGCCCGGCAAGAAGCCGCAGACCATGACGCTGCTGTCCGGCGGCGAGCAGGCGCTGACGGCGATGTCGCTTATCTTTGCCGTGTTCCTGACCAATCCGGCGCCGATCTGCGTGCTCGACGAAGTCGACGCGCCGCTCGACGATCACAATGTCGAACGCTTCTGCAACCTTATGGACGAAATGGCCGCGACCACCGAGACGCGCTTCGTCATCATCACCCACAACCCGATCACGATGGCGCGCATGAACCGCCTGTTCGGGGTGACCATGGCCGAGCAGGGCGTCAGCCAACTGGTCTCGGTCGATCTGCAGGCCGCCGAGGCGATGCGGGAGGCGAGCTGACGCAGCATGCTTTGTTGATTTCGTCGGCGATGGCGTCGATCCGACTGTTGCAACAGGACCGTCGCCCTTGCGACCTGCTTGCGACGCGCATTCTGTAAGGTTCGAAGAGAAGGAATTTAAGCGCCACCTGAGAGCGAACGCCAAAGCCCACATGCAAAGCGCCGGCCAACGCGAAAGCGATGCCTACAAGGCGCAGATGGCAATTGGCTCCGACAGCAATTCAGCTGCCACGTTTATCGGAAGCCCAGGAAGCTCAGTATCGCAATCACGATAACGACTGCTCCGATGAGCCAGATTATGTTGTTCACCGTATCTCTCCCGAACTAGTTGCTGGGAGTGAACTCGTAAGAGCCTACTAATGTTCCCGCATTTTCTGCGTCGAAACAAAATGGCGGCCATCGCTTCGTCGATTGCCAGACCAAGGTCCGAACAGGGTATGACTGAAGTCCTGACGTCGGAGCCATAGGCCCGAAGGCGGGCAACCTATGCCCTCCCGATACATTGGAACCGGGCTGCCGAGCATGAGTCCCTTCATCGGTGGTCAATCGGGTGCCCGCCATTCCTGAGAGGTTAGCGGGCACCCGATCGTCGTGACACCGCCAAGCGGTGTTCGTTCAATAGAGAGGCTGACAGTGACCTTTGTCCAGAGATCAGTGCGTGACGGCGCAACCCGACCCGCAAACGACAACGACAGTCCTGCGGAAGTTTCTTCCGTTCTTGACCTCATACCATCGGCTGACGACGACAAGGTCGCTGAGCTTGTCAGGCGAACAGAGCGCCTGGCAATCGCAGTGGTTATCGGAATCGCGGTTCTGCTGATCTTGGCGCCGGTGGTTTACCTTGCACTTTCTTACGGGATCTGAGACGGCCCGACCTATGGGATCTGAAATGGCCTGATTGGTCTCGTAAATCTCACAAATTGTGCCGACGGTCTTCCTCGCAAGACGGGTGTTTCCCGTCACAGATCAGGAGATCGAACGCGACGACATAGAAGGGTCCTGTGCAGCGCTCCTTTGTCGAGTGGCGTAACCCTGGTGGTCGGCTTGAAAGAGCGCCTTTACCAGAAGTTGCCAACAGGAGCTGCTGTCGCAACTTCTTCTTTCGATACGCCGTGTTGCACGGGAGCAGCCGTCACTGATCGCGCCCGTGGACCGACGACGCTACTCGGAACCAAAGGGATGGGACGCGGTTATCCCCGCGAAGGGATAATTAGCAGGTGGAGATATTACAATGAAAACAATGATCGTGAGCGCCTTGGCGCTGTTCATTGCCATGCCGACGATAGCTCCAGCAGCCGAAGCTGACGTGGTCATCACGACCCACCATCGACATCATCACAGGAGCGTAAAGGTCATCAATGACCAGGGTCAACGCCTTCATCACCGCAGACACGGCACGGTTGCCTTCTACGACCACGGCCGCAGACATCATCGCCGGGATACGGTCATCGTGACCGGCTCGATCGAGCGCAGCCATCATCGCTATTATCGACATCATCGGCATCATCCCGTCGTCATCCAGGACGACAACGATTACTGATCCTCTCCGCACGGCCCCGGCTCTGTCAACGGAGTCGGGGTCGCGTGGGAGTCAGATAGCTCCTGACGGCAGCCATCGATAAGGTCGGTAAATCATTGATTCCAAAGGCATGTGATTTGGCTGGGGCGCCAGGATTCGAACCTGGGAATGTCGGTACCAAAAACCGATGCCTTACCACTTGGCGACGCCCCAGCAAGCGAGCTTTGCCCGTTGCGCGCGGCCTTATAGGACGAGCGGCACGAAAGCTCAATGCCGAGTTGGCCACTGTGCAAAACTGATCCACCGCTTGGCGCGGGGACGCGCTATTCGCCCCAGACCGCCAACTCGTTGCCAGCGGGATCGGTGAAATGGAACCGCCTGCCGCCCGGGAACGAGAATATCGGCTTGACGATCGTGCCGCCGGCGCTTTCGACAACGTCGAGCGTTGCTTCCAGATCCTGGGAATAGAGCACCGGCAATGGTTTCGCCGGCGCCTCCGCTGCATCGGCCTGGAAGCCGCCATCGAGCCCTTCGCCGAAGGCCGAATAGGTCGGCCCGTAATCGGTGAACGACCACGAGAAGGCGGCGCTGTAGAAAGCCTTGACGCTGTCCAGCGTCGCGCCGGTCGCGGGCAGTTCGAGATAGTCGAGTTTTCCGTTGAGTTTCATCACGCTGCTCCCAACTTGTTCCCTATATGTTCTATATCCTGGGCAGCGATCCGGCAAGTCTTTTCGACGCAGCTTTTGCTTAATCGATTGTAGTCGCCGGGCTTCGCTGCCACACCTTGCCTTTCGCACTGCAGCATAATAACGCTCGGGTCGGAACGCGGGGGAACCGGGTCTTGGCCCCGGTGTTCTATCTTCCGAGGACTTGGAGGGCGAGCATGACCAAATGGGTCTACACCTTCGGCGATGGCGCCGCGGAGGGACGTGCGGGCGACCGCAACCTTCTCGGCGGCAAAGGCGCCAATCTGGCCGAGATGTGCAGTCTTGGCCTGCCCGTGCCGCCGGGCTTCACCCTCACCACCGAAGTCTGCAACGCCTATTACGCCAACGGCAACAGCTATCCGGCCGCGTTGCAGGCCGATGTCGTCAAGGCGCTGGACCATATCGGGCAGCTGACGGGGCGCCGTTTCGGCGATCCGTCGAAGCTGCTTCTGGTCTCGGTCCGCTCCGGGGCCAGGGCCTCGATGCCGGGCATGATGGACACCGTGCTCAATCTCGGCCTCAATGACGAGACGGTCGAGGCGTTGGCAGCCGATTCCGGCGATGCCCGCTTTGCCTATGACAGCTACCGCCGCTTCATTCAGATGTATTCCGATGTCGTCATGGGTCTCGACCACGAAGTGTTCGAGGAAATCCTGGAGGACCAGAAGGCGAGCCTCGGCCACGAGCTCGACACCGAACTGACAGCGCAGGAATGGCAGAGCGTCATCGCCCTTTACAAGGCCAAGGTCGAGGAGGAACTCGACAAGCCGTTTCCGCAGGACCCGCACGAGCAGCTGTGGGGGGCGATCGGCGCGGTGTTTTCCAGCTGGATGAACAACCGCGCCATCACCTACCGGCGCCTACACGACATCCCGGAAAGCTGGGGCACGGCGGTCAATGTCCAGGCCATGGTATTCGGCAACATGGGCGAGACGTCGGCCACCGGCGTCGCCTTCACGCGCAACCCCTCGACCGGCGAAAAGATGCTCTATGGCGAATTCCTGGTGAACGCGCAGGGCGAGGATGTCGTAGCCGGCATCCGCACGCCGCAAAACATCACCGAGGCGGCGCGCATCGCCGCCGGCTCCGACAAGCCGTCGCTGCAGAAACTGATGCCGGACGCGTTCCGGTCCTTCGTCGACATCTCCGACCGCCTGGAACAGCACTACCGCGACATGCAGGATCTCGAATTCACCATCGAGCGCGGCAAATTGTGGATGCTGCAGACGCGTTCCGGCAAGCGCACCGCCAAGGCGGCGCTGAAGATTGCCGTCGAAATGGCGCGCGACAAGCTGATCACGACGGAGGAGGCGGTCGCCCGCATCGATCCCGCCTCGCTCGATCAGCTGTTGCATCCTACCATCGACCCCAAGGCCGCGCGCGATGTCATCGGCGTCGGCCTGCCGGCTTCTCCGGGCGCCGCGACCGGCGAGATCGTCTTCTCGTCCGCCGATGCCGAGGATCTGAAGACGCAAGGTCGCAAGGCAATCCTGGTGCGCATCGAAACCAGCCCCGAAGACATTCACGGCATGCATGCTTCAGAAGGCATCCTGACCACGCGCGGCGGCATGACCAGCCACGCCGCCGTGGTCGCGCGCGGCATGGGCAAGCCTTGCGTTTCGGGCGCCGGCTCGCTGCGTGTCGACTACAAGGCCGGCACGCTGATGTCGATGGGCCAGACCTTCCGCAAGGGCGACATCATCACCATCGATGGTAGCAACGGCCAGGTGCTGAAGGGCGCCGTGTCGATGCTGCAGCCGGAACTGTCGGGCGATTTCGCCGCCATCATGGAATGGGCCGATGCGGTGCGCCGCATGAAGGTGCGCACCAATGCCGAGACGCCGCTCGATGCGCGCATGGCGCGCTCCTTCGGCGCCGAAGGCATCGGCCTCTGCCGCACCGAGCACATGTTCTTCGACGGCGAGCGTATCGTCGCCATGCGCGAGATGATCCTGGCCGATACCGAGAAGGGCCGCCGCACCGCGCTTGCCAAGCTGTTGCCGATGCAGCGCTCGGATTTCCTCGAACTGTTCGAGATCATGGCCGGCCTGCCGGTGACGATCCGGCTGCTCGATCCGCCGCTGCACGAATTCCTGCCCAAGACGGAAGCGGAGGTGGCGGAGGTCGCCGCCGCCATGAACGTCTCGCTCGACAAGCTCAGGCAGCGCACCGAAGCCCTGCACGAGTTCAACCCGATGCTCGGCCATCGCGGCTGCCGCCTCGCCGTCTCCTATCCCGAGATTGCCGAGATGCAGGCGCGCGCCATTTTCGAGGCAGCCGTCGAGGCCGGCAAGAAAGCCGGCGCGCTGGTCGTTCCCGAGATCATGGTGCCGCTGGTCGGCCTGGTGAAGGAGCTCGACTACGTCAAGGCGCGCATCGATGCGGTCGCCAAGGCTGTCATGGACGAGACCGGCGTCAAGATCGACTATCTCACCGGCACGATGATCGAGCTTCCGCGCGCGGCGATCCGCGCCCACGTCATCGCTGCTACGGCCGAGTTCTTCTCCTTCGGCACCAACGACCTCACCCAGACCACTTTCGGCATCTCGCGCGACGATGCGGCGTCATTCCTCGAGACCTATCGGCAGAAAGGCATCATCGAGCAGGACCCGTTCGTCTCGCTCGACATCGAGGGCGTCGGCGAACTGGTGCGCATGGCTGCGCAAAAGGGCAGGGCGACACGGCCCGACATCAAGCTCGGCATATGCGGTGAACATGGCGGCGATCCGGCCTCGATCCGCTTCTGCGAAGAGGTCGGCCTCGACTATGTCTCGTGCTCTCCCTACCGCGTGCCGATCGCAAGATTGGCCGCAGCCCAAGCCGCGGTGCAGATTGCCAAAACAGCAGTGCCGCGCCCCAAAAAGAGCGCCGCGGCATCCTGATTTCGACACAGTCCTTTCGGTATCGATGAAACGGCCACCCCTGGGTGGCCGTTTGGCGCTAAGCTTACGATTTTGTAAGCAAATTCACGCTGATGTGCGCGCCCCAACACGCAATCCCGACATCGTTTCTTCCCAATTTCACGGCCCCCCAACCCGCCCGGTGCCGAGAAAAAGATGTTACAGATTTCGCCCAGACCCTTCCGCTCGATCCTGATTATCCAGACCAAGTTCATCGGCGATATCGTGCTCTCCTCCACGCTCGCCAGGAACCTGCAGCTCGAATATCCCGGCGTCAGGATCGTTTTTCTCTGCGAGGCCCGCCTCGCCAGTTTCGTCACCGCGCACGGCATCGCCGCCGAGGTCGTGACCTTCCGCCGCGCCGCCATGCGCGGCACCCCGCTGGAGCGTGGGCGCGAGCTCTATTCTATGATCAGCAAGCTGCGCCAATTCCGTTTCGACCTGACCATCGACCTCACCGATTCAAAGACATCGCGGCTCATCGTCAGGTTCCTCAACGCCAGCACCCGCATCGGCTACAATCCTCCGGAAAGGCCGCTGCGCTGGCATGAGCGCCAGCCCGCCAATGTCTTTGCCGAGCCGTTCGGTTTTGGCGAACGTCACTATCTCTACCGCTACCTTTCGCCGCTCGAGCCGCTCGGCGTCGGCCTGCGCGTGCGGGTGCCGTCGATTCGGCCATTGCCGATGGAGACGGCGAGGGCCCAGGCATTGCTGGACAAACACCATTTGCGGCCAAACGGCTTTGTCGCGGTGCATGCCGGCGCCAGTTTTCACGGCCGGCGCTGGCAGCATGAACGCTTTGCCGCCGTGATCGACACGATTTCGCGCGAAACGGGACTGGATTTCGTACTCGTCGGCGGCCCTGACGAGCGCAAGCCGGCCGAGCAGATCCTCGCCAGTGCCGCGTCAATCGTCAACCTCGTCGGCGCGCTGTCGCTGGAAACGCTGCTAGCGGTGTTGCAGCAGGCGCGGCTGTTTGTCGGCAATGAGAGCGGCCCCATGCACATGGCAGCAGCGGCCGGAACGCCGGTTGTCGGCCTTTTCGGCCTGACCAGCCCGGCCGTCTGGGGACCGGTCGGCGTGCCCAGCCTCGCCTTGCAGCCATCCATGCCGTGCAATTGCGTGGCGGGCAGCCTGTGCAATCCGCTCGATCCCAGCAAGGCCTGCTGCGTCTGGCGCCTCGAGGTCGAACCGGTCGTCGCGGCCGTGCGCGAAGTCCTCTCACGCACGCATGTGGAACTGGAACACGCCGTCTGACGGTGCGCGGCGGTCACATTGTCGGGATATCAGCTTTCTCACGGCCACTATCCCAATTTCCGCCTTGTTGCGGGTCCTGGGATGCGGCTATGACAGCGCTGATTCTCAGACAAGACAGGCATCCCTTGCAAAAGCTGTTTTGCGCCTTGGCGCTATCTATCCTGGCCGTGTCCTCGGCCCAGGCCGCGCCGCTTGTCGAGCCGACGCTGCATCTGAAGGCTGAGGATGGTGGCAGTGGCAATGTCGGCCGCGTCGCGCTTACGCTCGACGCCTGCGGCGGCCAGACCGATACGAGGATCCTGTCGGCGCTGGTGGAGAACCGGATTCCGGCGACGATCTTCGTCACCGGCATCTGGCTGAAGCGCAACGCCGCCGCCGTCGAGATCATGCGCGCGCATCCGGACCTGTTCGAACTTGAAAACCATGGCGGCCATCACATCCCGGCCGTCGACACGCCGCGCAAGATCTATGGCATCCGCAGCGCCGGCAGCCCAGAAGCGGTGCGGGCCGAAGTCGAATCGGGCGCCGCCGCTCTCGCTGGCACCGGCGAGCCGGCGCCGAAATGGTTTCGCGGCGCGACCGCCGAATACAGTCCGTCGGCCATCGCCATGATCCGCAGGCTCGGCTTCAAGATCGCCGGCTTTTCGATCAACGGCGATGGCGGCTCGTTGCTTGGTGCAAAAGAAACCGCCCGGCGCATCGCCGCCGCCAAGGATGGCGATGTCATCATCGCCCACATCAACCAGCCGACCCACGCCGCCGGCGAGGGCGTCGTGCAAGGTCTGCTCGCGCTGAAGGCCAAGGGGCTGATGTTCGTGCGGCTGGATGACGCCGACGGTGTCGGCAACGACGGGACGACTGATTAGGATTGGGCGGCGGCAGGCAGTTTCATCGCCTTTGGACTGACGTCGCCGACGTTTGAGATTAGCCGAGGCCTCTAAACTTCGGCATCCCAGGATGAAACAGGAGCGAAGCTCCGTCGCGAAGACCCTGGGATGATGAAGCGAGCAACGGCGGCTTGATTCGCTTGCTCAGGCCGGTGCTGCTTCGATCGTCACCCTGTTGGGATAGAAGGCGCCGTGGTCGCGAATCTCAGCCATTTCGTCGAAGGGCTGCTCATAGCCCCACATTGCGTCCTTGCCGGTCTCGCCGGCCGGCAGCACGCTCCAGTAGCTGGCGTCGCCCTTGTAGGGGCAGTGGGTCGACAGGGTGGTTTTGCCGAGCTGGGTGAAGTCGATGTCTTCGAAGGGGATGTAGAATGCCTGGGGGTAGGGCGGTTCGGACAGAAGCTTCGCTCGCGTCGAGGAGGCGATCACCGTATCGCCGGCACGCACGACCACGGTACCGCGATAGGGTTCGACGGTGATGACCTTGCCGGGATTGCTCTGAAAGCCGGGGGCGGGGTTGGCGATCTGGTCCATGCGGGGTTCTCCTTGTTCGATTGGGAGCACAGTCCGATTGAGAGAGTGCGGGGTTGCTTCCCATGTCCCTAAAATGTGTCTGGAGAACTCGTTGCGCAAGCCTTCGCCAGTAGGCCAGAGCTGGCCTTCCGATCACTAAAAACGATCCCGCGTGGAATGCTCAGGCTGCGGTCTTGAACACGTCCATGAGGCCGGCATAGGCCGCGGCAATACCGGCTACCGGGTTGGTGCTTCTTAACGTCGTCTCGACCTTCAGTGGGCCGCCGCCTGTCGGCAAGGTGAGCAGCAGAAACTGGCGATTGCCGCCGTCGCCGATCGATGCGGCGGCGACATGCTGGCCTTCGCCTTCGTTCTGGACGCACATTTTGAACAGCAGCGTGCCGCCGACCGCCTCAAGGGCGCCGCCGACCACCTCGACAAATTCGTCTTCGGAAACCTTTTTGGCCTCCGGCACGAGATCGGCCAGACTTGCGGCAAGCGTGTCTTCAAGCTCTTTGTCGTCGAGTTGAATATCGTCCAACTGCACGTCTTCGGCCCCGCTGTCATCCAGCTGCCTGTCGTCGATCTGCCTGTCGTCGATCTGCTTGCCGTCGATCTGCTTGTCGTCGAGCTGCGTGTCCATGCGAACCTCTTTCAGTCGCCAATCCGCACCCTACCCCGTTAACGAACCTTAACGTCGACGATGGCCGGATTGTGGCGGTTTTCCCCGCCTTTCGATCACTGCTTGCTTCAGCCGTTAACGGTTGGAGACGTCATGGCTGGACAATCCGTCCGTTCGTCCCACAATGGAACAAAAGACGGGAAAAACGAGGAAGCAATGGGAGGAACCAGATGCTCGGACTGATGCAGGAATGGCCGCTGCTCTGCCACAAGCTGATCGACAATGCCGAGCGGCAGCACGGGACGCGCGAGATCGTCTCGCGCTCGATCGAAGGTCCTGTCGTTCGCACCACCTATGCTGAAGTTCATCGCCGCGCGCTCCAGGTCGCTCAACGGTTGGAGCGCGATGGCTTTGTGCTCGGCGACCGCATCGCGACCCTGGCCTGGAACACGGCGCGCCACATAGAGGCCTGGTACGGCATCATGGGCATCGGCGCCATCTACCATACGCTTAACCCGCGTTTGTTCCCCGAGCAGATCGTCTGGATCATGAACAATGCGCAGGATAGAGGGATCTTCGTCGACCTGACCTTCATGCCGCTGCTGGAAAAGATCGCCGGCGCCGTCAAATCGCTGAAAAAGGTGATCGTCCTGACCGACAAGGCGCATCTGCCTGAAACGACGCTGCCGAATGTGGTTGCCTATGAGGACTGGTTGAACGAGGCCGATGGCGACTTCGCCTGGAAGGTTTTCGGCGAAAACACCGCAGCCGGCATGTGCTACACCTCCGGCACGACGGGCGATCCCAAAGGCGTGCTCTACAGCCACCGCTCGAATGTGCTGCATGCCATGATCGCCGCCATGCCCGACGCCATGGGCCTCTCCGCGCGGGACACGATCCTCCCCGTCGTGCCGATGTTTCATGCCAATGCCTGGGGCCTTGGCCAGAGCGCGCCGATGATCGGCGCCAAGCTGGTCATGCCCGGTTGCAAGATGGACGGCGCCTCGATCTACGAGCTGCTCGACACCGAGAAGGTGACCTTCAGCGCCGCCGTGCCGACCGTCTGGATGATGCTGCTGCAGCATCTGGAAGAGACCGGCAAGAACCTTCCCTTTCTCAGCAAAGTCGTCATCGGCGGCTCGTCCTGCCCGCGCGCCATCATCAGGAAATTCCAGGACAATTATGGTGTCGAAGTCATCCATGCCTGGGGCATGACCGAAATGTCGCCGCTCGGCACGCTGTGCACCATGAAGCCGCAGTATCAAGCGCTCGAGGGCGAGGACCGGCTCGATATCCAGGGCAAGCAGGGCTACCCGCCCTTCGGGGTCGAGATGAAGGTGACGGATGACGACGACAAGGAACTGCCTTGGGACGGCAAGACCTTCGGCCGGCTGAAGGTGCGCGGTCCAGCCGTCGCCAGCGCCTATTATGGCGGCGTCGGAGCCGAGCAGTTCGACAAGGACGGCTGGTTCGACACTGGCGATGTCGCCCATATCGATTCCGGCGGCTACATGCAGATCACCGATCGCGCCAAGGACGTCATCAAGTCGGGCGGCGAGTGGATATCGACCATCGACCTGGAAAACCTCGCCGTCGGCCATCCCGATGTGGCCGAGGCCGCGGCGATCGGCGTCCATCATTCGAAATGGGGCGAACGGCCCTTGCTGGTCGTGGTCGCCAAACCCGGCAAGGAGCCGAGCAAGGCCGATATATTGGCGTTCATGGACGGCAAGGTGCCGAAATGGTGGATGCCCGACGACGTCGCTTTCATCAGCGAAATCCCGCACACCGCCACCGGCAAGATCCAGAAGATCACCTTGCGCAAACAGTTCAGCGACTACCGCCTGCCGACGGATTGATCGGGACCGTGCGATTCCTTGACCTTCAAGCTACCGGCGGCAAAAACGTTAGGGCAGGGGATGTTCAATTTGAGCATCCTTTGCTCTAAGCGTCTGTGCGGGTTGGGGCGGTGCTGAAGACAATGGAAATTGACGAGCGGCAGACATCGAAGGCGGCCGGCTGGTCGCGGCGCACGGGCGCTTTTGCCCTGGTCCTGCTGCTGACCGTGCTGGCCGGCCATCATTTCGAACTGGTCGAAACGCCTGCCTTTCTATGGGTGCTGGCGATCGTCGCCTTGCTGGCTGCATTCGCTTTGCTGTTTGCGGGCCTCGCTTTGTCCAGGCTGTGGCATTTCGGCGACCGTGGCGGCCGCGACCTCTCGGTCGGCGCCTTGCTGGCGCTGCTGGTGCTGACGCCCTACGGCTTTGCCACCTATTTGGCGGCGACCACGCCGCCCCTGAGGGACATTTCGACGGACCTCGACAATCCGCCGGTGCTCGACACCAGCGACCGCACCAAGGACATGAACGTGCTTTCGCCGCCTACGCCCGGCGAGGCGCGCCTGCAGGCCGACGCCTATTCGCTGGTCACCGGGCACAGCTACAATCTGCCGTTCGAGACCGTCGTCGACGCCGTCGAAACCGTGCTCGACCGCCGCGACTGGCAACTCACCGCGCCATACCCGGTGACGGACGGTCAGGACGAGGTGACGATATCGGCGGTGGCCAGGAGCTTCGTCGTCGGCCTGCCCGCCGACGTCGCCATCCGGGTCAGCAATGACGGCGACACGATCGTCGTCGACATGCGCTCGGCCTCCCGCTACGGCCGCTACGACCTCGGCGACAATGCGGCGCGCATCGTCGGGTTCCTCGCCGAACTCGACCGGGAGGTTGCGGGCCAGGTGGGTGCGGCTCCGGCCGAGTAGTTCTCTACCCCACCGGCACAAAGACGCCGTCGATGGCCGGGTCACCCTGGGTGGCAATCAGGCCGCGCGCCACCAGGTCTTCGAGATGGGCAAGCACCGACAGACCGGCGGCGCCATGCAGGCGTGGGTCGGTGTCCCGGTAGATCGCCTTGACCATGTCCGGGATTGTCCGGTCGCCGCCCCGGATCCGTTCGAGGATCGCCCGTTCGCGCATCTTGCGGTGAGTCTTCAGCCCGCGCATGAAGCTGCGCGGCGCATTCACCGGGCCGCCATGGCCGGGCAGCAGCAGGCGGTCGCCGCGCGCGATCAATTTATCCAGCGAGGCCATGTAGTCGGCCATCGCGCCGTCCGGCGGCGCCACGATCGACGTCGCCCACGCCATCACATGGTCGGCCGAAAACAGGATGCCGGTGCCTTCGAGCGCAAATGCCGCGTGATTGGCGGTGTGGCCCGGCGTCAGCACCGTCCGGATCGTCCAGCCATCGCCCTCGACCAGCGTATCGTCGGGCAAAGTGACATCCGGCACGAAACCGGTGTCGGCGCTGGCGTCGAGCGGATTGATCTCGCCGATCCGCAGCGGCCTTGCCGGGCGGTGCGGGCCTTCGGCCAGCACGGCGGCACCGGTGTGCGCTTTCAGCCAGGCGGCCAGCGGAGAATGGTCGCGATGCGTGTGGCTGACGAAAATATGGCTCACCGGCCGGTTTGCGATCACGTTGAGCAGCGTCTGGAAATGCGCCTCGTCATCGGGGCCGGGATCGATCACCGCCAGCGTATCGCGGCCGACAATGTAGCTGTTTGTGCCGTGAAAGGTGAATGGGCTGGGGTTTTTGGCGGTGACGCGCAAGACCTCGAGCGCGACGGTGACGCCCCGGCCATAGGCGGGATCGAAGCTGGTGTCGAATTTGAGCGCCATGGCGGTGTCGTTGAACCTCTGTTCAGGAGGACGGCAAAACTGATTGCCGCATAACACGGAAGCCAATATAGAAAAACGCAAGGCCGCGATCTGCGGCAATCCGGATTGGGGAAGACCATGGCACTTGCAACGACGATGCGCCCGCTTGTTTCTCTCGCTTTGCCCCAGGAGGGCGCGCAGCGCCTGGCAACCCAGCTTTTGCTGGCGATCGCCGGAACGCTGCTTTTGACCCTGTCGGCCAAGACGAAAGTCGTGCTCGGGCCGGTCGACATCTCGATGCAGACGCTGGCCGTCCTGCTGATCGCCACCGCATTTGGCCTGCGGCTTGGCGTCGCTACCCTGCTTCTCTACATGGCCGAAGGCGCCATGGGCTTCCCGGTCTTCCAAAGCACGCCTGAAAAGGGCATCGGCATCGCCTACATGATCGGCGGCACCGGCGGTTATCTCGCCGGCTTCGTCGTGATGGCGGCCATTGTCGGCTGGGCCGCCGACCGCGGCTGGGACCGCCACCCGATCAAGTTGTTCAACGCCATGCTGGTCGCCGAAATCGTCATGATGGCCATGGGCTTTGCCTGGCTGGCCACCCTCATCGGCGCGGAAAAGGCGTGGCAGTTCGGCGTTTTGCCGTTCGTCCTCGGCGACCTGATCAAGGTTGCGCTCGCCGCCAGCCTGGTGCCGGCGGTATGGTCGCTGCTGCCCAAGCAGCCCTGAAACCGGACAAATGAATGAGCCGGCGGGCCCGGGGCCCGCCGGCTTTTTGTTGTCACGCGTCCGCCAGCCGATGGTGCAAGCCGGTTGCCAAATCGCCACGCCCATTTGCATCGTCAGCTTGTGCCTGGTCGGTCAAATTGCCGCGAGGCTGCAGATGCGGAGCAATTCTGGCGCCGATCCACGGCCGAGATTGAATTGACAAGCCATTGCGCGAAACCTAAGCACGGGCAACTTGATTTCGAGGCGGGGGCCGGTAATTCAAGGAGAGCTTGTTGAAGGGAATAATCCTTGCAGGAGGCAGCGGGACGCGTCTGTATCCCCTTACATTAGCGATCTCTAAGCAGATTCTGCCGATATACGACAAGCCGATGATTTTTTATCCGCTGAGCGTCTTGATGCTCGCCGGTATCCGCCAGATTTTGATCATTTCGACACCTCGCGACTTGCCGGTGTTTCGGGAGTTGCTGGGCGACGGTTCGGAATTCGGGGTCGAATTCTCCTATGCCGAGCAGGCGCAGCCCAACGGGCTTGCCGAGGCCTTCATCATCGGCCGCGACTTCATCGGCAAGGATAATGTGTCGATGATTCTCGGCGACAACATCTATTTCGGCGAGGGCCTGTCGCAGCTCTGCCGCACTGCTGCGCAGCGCCAAAGCGGCGCGTCGGTGTTCGCCTACCATGTCGAGGACCCGCAGCGCTACGGCGTGGTGTCGTTCGACAAGCTCAGCGGCACGGCTTTGACGATCGAGGAGAAGCCGCGGGAGCCGAAGTCCAACTGGGCGGTCACCGGCCTCTATTTCTACGACAATGAGGTCGTCGACATCGCGTCGACGATCAAGCCCTCGGCGCGTGGCGAACTCGAGATCACGGCGGTCAACAACGTCTATCTCGAGCGCGGGAAATTGCACGTGCATCAACTCGGCCGCGGCTATGCCTGGCTCGACACCGGCACGCATGACAGCCTGCATGAAGCCTCTTCCTTCGTGCGCACGATCGAGCACCGCCAGGGGATCAAGGTCGCCTGTCCTGAAGAAATCGCTTTCGAGCAGGGCTGGCTGACCGCCGACAAGGTGCTTGAGCGCGCCACGCGCCTGGGCAAGAACGAATACGCCGCCTATCTGCGCCGGCGTGTCGCCGAGCTGACGGAGACATAGAGTGCTGGAAGTCAGGCAGCTCGGTTTGGACGGCGTGCTGGAAATCGTGCCGAAGCGGCACGGCGATGCGCGCGGTTATTTCATCGAAACCTGGAATGCCGAGGCCTTTGCCGAGGCCGGCATCGATCTGCGTTTCGTCCAGGACAATCATTCCTATTCGGCTGCCGCAGGTGTCGTGCGGGGGCTTCACTATCAACTGCCTCCACGCGCGCAGGACAAGTTGCTGCGTGTGATCCGAGGCAAGATTCTCGACGTGGCGGTCGACGTCCGCCGCAGCTCGAAAACCTTCGGAAAATGGGTCGCGCTCGAAATATCGGCCGAGAGAGGCAACCAGATCCTCGTGCCGAAGGGTTTCGCGCACGGTTTCGTCACGCTCGTGCCGGACACCGAGGTTCTGTATAAGGTCACCGACACCTATTCGCCGGCGCATGATCGATCGATCCGTTTCGACGATCCTGATATCGGCATCGATTGGCCGTCGCCGGCCGGCGCCTTCGAGCTCTCGGCCAAGGACCTCAAGGCGTCGGCGCTTGCTGAGGCCGAGGTGTTCGCATGACGCGCGACGATGTGAGGAGAGCGCCATGAATTTTCTGGTGACAGGCGGTGCCGGCTTCATCGGCTCGGCCGTGTGCCGGCATTTGTGCGCCAATCCGGCCTACCATGTGACCAATCTCGACAAGCTTACCTATGCCGGCAATCTCGCCTCGCTGCGCACCATCGAGAATGCGCACAACTACAAATTTGCGCAGGCCGACATCTGTGACGAGCGGGCGGTTCTCGACATCCTCCACCGCGACGAGATCGACGTCGTCATGAACCTCGCCGCCGAAAGCCATGTCGACCGCTCGATCGACGGACCGGGCGCCTTCATCGAGACCAACATCGTCGGCACCTACCGGGTGCTGAATTCGGCGCTCGAATATTGGCGTGGCCTTGGCGACGACAGGAAAGCCCGCTTCCGCTTCCACCATGTGTCGACCGATGAGGTGTTCGGCGATCTGCCTTTCGACGGCGGCATGTTCGTCGAGGAAACGCCTTACGCGCCGTCCTCGCCCTATTCTGCCACCAAGGCGGCGTCGGACCATCTGGTGCGGGCCTGGCACGAGACGTACGGCCTGCCGGTGGTGCTCTCCAACTGCTCGAACAATTACGGCCCGTATCACTTTCCCGAAAAGCTGATCCCTCTGGTGATCCTCAACGCGCTCGATGAAAAGTCGCTGCCGGTCTACGGCGTCGGCGCCAACGTGCGCGACTGGCTGTTCGTCGAGGATCATGCGCGCGCTCTGGAACTGGTCGCCACAAAGGGCCAGCCAGGCGAAAGTTACAATGTCGGCGGCAATTCCGAGCGTACCAACCTTGGCGTCGTCGAGACGATCTGCGGCCTGCTCGATATCAGGCGTCCGCGCAGCGGGGGCCGGAGCTACCGCGATCTTATCAGCTTCGTCACCGATCGGCCCGGCCATGACCGCCGCTATGCCATCGACGCCTCCAAGATCAGCCGGGATCTCGGCTGGGCGCCGGCGGAGAGTTTCGACAGCGGCCTTGCAAGAACCGTCGACTGGTTCCTCGACAACAAATGGTGGTGGGGGCCGATCCGCGAGCAGCGCTATGCCGGCGAACGGCTGGGGCAAGTCCAGCCCCGGGGCCATGTCGAAGGCAGGAAGGGCGCGGCGTGAGACTAGTTGTCACCGGACGCGACGGTCAGGTCGCCAGCAGCCTGCTGGAGGCCGGGCAGAGGCGCGATGGCATCGAGGTCGTCACCCTCGGCCGCCCAGTGCTCGATCTGGCGCGGCCCGATACGGTCTTCGACGCACTCGCGGCAGCGCGGCCGGATATCGTGGTGTCGGCTGCCGCCTACACCGCCGTCGACCAGGCCGAGGACGAGCCCGATCTTGCCTTCGCTGTGAACGCCGTCGGCGCCGGCAAGGTCGCCGAGGCGGCCGCGAAGCTCGGCGTGCCCGTAATCCATCTGTCGACCGACTACGTCTTCGATGGCACCAAGGACGGCGCCTATGTCGAGACCGACGCCACCGCACCGCTCGGCGTCTACGGCGCCTCCAAGCTTGCCGGCGAGCTGGCCGTGGCCGCCGTCAATCCGCGCCATCTGATCCTGCGCACCGCCTGGGTCTACAGCCCGTTCGGCAAGAATTTCGTGAAAACCATGCTGCGGCTGGCCGGCGACCGCGGCGAGATCGCCGTGGTCGCCGACCAATGGGGAAATCCGACATCCGCACTTGATATTGCCGACGCGATCCTGCATGCGGCGGCGGTGTTGCGCGGCGACGACAGCTTCGACGGCTATGGGATCTACCATCTCGCCGGAGCCGGAGACGTCAACTGGAGCGGCTTTGCACGCCACATTCTGGAGGCAAGCCTGTCACATGGCGGGCCGTATGCTGCGGTACGGGATATTACGGCGCGCGACTACCCGACCAAAGCGCGTCGCCCGGCTAATTCGCGTCTTTCGACGCAAAAATTCACAGCCGCATTCGGATCGGAGGCACAGGGGTGGCAGCAATCGACGGGGCTTGTGGTGCGCCGCATCTTGCAAGCCCAGCCGGCAGCATGGAAAGACGTAGCGATTGTGTCTGTTAAGCGATGAAACAGCTTGTCGCTATCTTTATGTCGGCCGAGTCGCCATATCGCGGCGCCTTCATGCCTGTCGCGGAAATTACCAAGCCTGAGCAAGTTACACTGAAGGAAGTATCATAATGTCGGGTGTATCAATGGTTTGGCTTCGGCTCGCGCAGTTTGACATACGGCTTCGTTACCGAAATTCGACTTTCGGGCCTTTCTGGATTACGCTGAACACGGCAATATTTGCCCTTTCAGTTGGGCTTCTATATGCTGTCTTGTTTAAGCAGCCTATCAGGGAGTTCATACATCACTTGGCTACGAGTGTAGTCTTGTGGCAATTCCTATCTGGAGCAATAATTGAAGGTTCGGAAACTTTAATTGGATCTCACGATCTTCTTCTAAATACGAAGATCTCGCCGGCCTCATGCATATTTCGTTGTGTCTCTAAGAACATAATAATATTGATGCACAATGTGCTAATTATACTCATAACTCTAATTATTGCCTATCCGAACTCCGGCTTGAACATACCAATGTTCATCGTCGGAACCGCGCTGTTGGCTGCCCATGCCGCCTGGATATCGACCATCGTAGCGATTGTTTCTGTGCGATACAGAGACGTTCCGCTGATCACCGCTGCCGTTATGCAGCTTCTGTTCATGCTTTCGCCGATTATCTGGACGGCAAAGGTTCTCCCTACCAGCTCTCCGTTCCTGGTCTACAATCCTGTCGCCTACATCATCGATGCAGCGCGAACTCCACTGATGAGCGACGGCACCGACTACATGAGCGTGCTCGTGTCCGCCATTATTGCCGGCGTGGGGAGCATCGCCGCCTATCTTCTCTATCGAAGGACGGAGCACCGAATTCCGTACTGGCTTTGAATTCTGACGCCGTCACACAATTGTATTGGAAGCCCCATGTCACCGCCATCCATTCATCTGAGCGACGTCACCGTCCGAATTCCGGTCTGGTCCGCTCCGGCAAATCGTTCTCTCAAGCAAGCCGCGCTCCGTTTCACCACGGGCGGGCGTTTGCTGGCCGGTGACTCCGGCCGTTTCGAAGTCGCGGCTCTCGATGGCGTGTCGCTCGATCTTAAACCCGGCACCCGGCTGGGGCTGAGCGGGCACAACGGTGCTGGCAAGACGACACTGTTGCGCGTCTTGGCAGGCATTCTCAAACCCACCAGCGGGACAGCTGTCATCAACGGGGACTCGGCCGTTCTGATAACGCCCTCCATGGGTTTATCTCCCGAACTCACGGGCCGAGAGTTCATCCGGCTTCAGAGCCTCATGACCGGTATCGCCCCCCGTGAAATCGAGCGCCAGACCGAATCGATTATCGAGTTCTCGGAACTGGGCGATTTCATAAATTTGCCGGTACGCACCTACTCGTCCGGCATGCAGACACGGCTGTCGTTTTCGGTTGTCACCGCATATCCGACCGATATCGTGCTTCTTGACGAAGGGCTGGGCACGGGCGACGCGTCATTTCAAAAGAAGGCCAGAGAGAGAATGGAGCATTGGCTCAACAATGCCGCCATCGTCGTGCTGGCATCGCATTCCGATGCCCTGATCCGGTCGATGTGCAGTTCCGCGGTGTTTCTCGAGAAAGGTCGCGTCGTGAGAGAGGAGACCTTTGGCTAATGCGTCGTCAGCTGACTGCAACGCTCGCCGGCGCCGGCGCCCGAATCTTCGGGCACCAGGATTTGAAACAATCCTACCATAAGGTCTTCGACCCCGACGTTCCCCTGCAAAGCTATAGGGGCAGGCTTGCCTATTGGTGCATGTCGGCGGCGCACCGCCTTGGCTTCCTCTCCGACCTGCAACTGTCCTACCTGTCGCAGCTGCCGCTCGTCCCGGCGGTCGCTCCGCCAAACCATGTCTATGATCACGAGTTCTTGAACCTGCGGCTGAATCGAATCTACGACATGCCGGACGTCGAGATAGATGAGCGCCGGCCGCAGACGATCAATGTCCTGGTTCCTGCTTTCGACTTCAAATCGATCTCGGCCGGGTTCTTCGGCGTCTTCCAGATGGCGCTGTTCTTGCGCAAGACGGGTATCAATGTTCGCCTCGTCCTATTTGATAATTTCTATTTCAATATCGCCGACTTCAGAGAAAAGGTTTTGAAATACCCCGGTATGGAGGGTGTCTTCGACGAACTCGAAGTCGAGTATATCGGCGAGAGGCGGAAACCGCTTGCTATATCGCGCTTCGACTATGCCGTGGCGACCGTTTGGTATTCAGCCTATTTTGCAGAGAAGATTACAGCGCGCACAGAGAGCAAGAAGTTTATATACCTGATACAGGACTATGAGGCTGTATTTTATCCAGCAAATAGTCTATATGCCGTTGCAGATCGTACATACGCGATGGACTACGACGCGATATTTTCAAGCGAAAGCCTTATGAAGTTCTTCATTTCGAATGATGTCGGCGGCATAAGGTCTCGCGGCATGTCGCATACGTTTTTCAACAACGCCTGCTCGTCCAATCTCCTGCCCAAGGACATGTTCATCCAACGCAATCTTGCAAAGAAAAAGAGGACGATCGTCTTCTATTCTCGGCCGGTGGTGGATCGGAATATGTTCGAACTTACAGCGTTAGCTCTTACGACGGCCTTCAGGCGGGGCATTTTCGACCCCGAGGAATGGGATTGCGTGGGCATGGGCTTGGGAGAAGGTGTTGTCGAGTTGCAGCCCGGGGTTCGATCGGTTTCGTTGCCAAGGATGGACCTCAGCAAATACATCGAGGAGGTCTCGGGTTTTGATATCTGTCTCACGCTGATGGCTTCTCCGCATCCGAGCATGATCCCGATGGATCTGGCCGGATCCGGCTGTGTCGTTGTGACAAATACCTTCAAGACAAAAACTGATGATTATTTGAAGGGCCTCAGCGGAAATATCATCCCGGCTGCTTCGGAATTGAATGAAATCGTTTCAGCTTTGGAGCTGGCAAAGTCGAGGAGCGGCGACCTGGAGCAGAGGTACAGATTTGCCAAGGCAATGAAGTATCCGCGGGATTGGGACCAGTCGCTCACTGCCAAACATCTGAATTTCTTCAAGCGTCGCCTGCAGGTTCGCGCGGAAAAAGCAGCAACCGGCAAACAATAACCGTCATGAATTTTTTCGATTGCCGGCGCCGCGATCGGGGCGACTGCGAACATTGGGACACTAGGAGCGTAAGACGGTGGCGATGGCTACATCACACAAGGCGGTCAGACTCGCGTTGCCGCGGGGGCCACGAACCCTGATAGTGGTCGGATGTGGCCGGGGCGGCACAAGCCTCGTCGCCGGTGCGGCCATAATCCTGGGTGTGCCCATGGGATCGTCACCCGCTTCCATCATCCATGAGGATATGGAGCTCGTTTATGCGGCCCAGGGTCGGGACATCGATGGCCGCCTGATCGATGGTTCGGCAGATAATGGCTTGAAGAAGCTGGAAGAGATCATCGAGGCGAGAAATGATGCCAATGATCTATGGGGTTGGAAAGATCCGTCTGCCGATCTTTACCTCGGGGCGATAGCGGAGGTCGTGAGGAACCCGTTCATCGTGTTCGTCAACCGCGACATGGCTGCGGTCGCCCAGTCCGAAGTCAAGCAGATGCAGTCCTCGATCGAGCAAGCCTATGACCTGGCGCTGATCAGGTACAGCAGATATTGGGAATTGCTGCAGCGATTGCAGTGGCCGACGCTCCTTGTAAGCTATGAGCGTTCGCTGTTGAACCCGGAGTTACTGTTGTGCGAGATCGCAGATTTTATTGGACTTGACCCCCCCAGCGAAAGACAGCGTGATTTCATCAAGCAGTTCGCTTCCGGGCGGGATTATCAGCAACTGGACTTGGCAAACGCCGCTGTCTAGGCTTCCTTGATGGCTTGCCGGGCACTTTCGTCGGGGGGCGAGAGACAGTGGTGACAAGGACGTAACCTTGGCATGGGGGCGCATGCATTGGACCAGCCTGTGTTGGGTTTCATCGTTGGTGGGGTGCAGAAGTCCGGCACGACCAGCCTGTTCGGCTATCTCAGGCAACACCCACAGCTGGCGACGCCGTCCGTTAAGGAGATGCATTTCTTTGACGACGAGACGCAGAACTGGACGGAGCCGGACTATCGCAAATTGGGAAGCTTTTTTTCCGACGATGCTGGGAGAGGCATCGGATTTGACGTGACCCCGATCTATCTCTTCTGGCCGCCATCGCTGGAACGGATAAAGCGATACAATCCCGCAATGAAGCTTGTCTTCATTTTTCGCGATCCGATCGAGCGAGCGTGGTCGCAATGGCGTATGGAGACCGGTAACCGGTCGGAGCATCTGCCTTTTCACCTGGCGATCCGGCAAGGCCGCTGGCGACTAAAGGGGTTGGATCAGACCGATCCGGCATGGCGTGTGTATAGCTGTGTCGAACGGGGCTTTTACGCACGCCAACTACGCCGGCTATTTGCCTTGTTCCCGAGGGAGAACGTTCTGCTCCTGCGTTCACTGGATTTGTTGAGGGATCACCAACCTACGCTGGATGCCGTTGCTGGGTTCCTTTCCATCCAACCGTTTCTCCCCCTTGCTCCGCGAACAGATCATCTTGGGAGACGATGTGAGAACGAGCTTCGACCGGAGGCGTAACCTATTTGCGCGAGATTTTTTACGATGACATCGTCGAATTCTCCCGACTTTCGGGGCTGTCGGTTTCCGACTGGCCGACTATTGATTCGGGCTTGGCGGTAGAAGGCTGATGGAGCGACCCAACATCCTCTTCATCGTGGCTGACGACCTCAATTCCTGGATTGCGCCGTTGGGCCGCCATCCGGACGTCAAGACGCCTGACACGCGTCGCGTGGAACGACGTTTCTGCGCGCCTACTGCACGGCGCCCTATTGCAATGCCAGCCGGATGTCCGTGTTTACCGGATGCCTGCCGACGACAACGGGTGTCTATCAGAACGAGCCATTCTGGGAGGCGCCGCTGCGCAGGGTCACACTGCTCGAGCGCCTGCGCGAGGCCGGGTATTTCTGCATGGGTGCGGGGAAAGTGTTCCATGGCAGTTTCGACTACGCCGATGCAGGGCGCAACAGGACGCCGTCGGCAAGATGGAGCGACATCGAGAACCGCCCAGCCTTGTGGGACGAATTCCATACGACCGCCGCCGAGCCGATGCCGTTGCATCGGCCGCTCAACCGCATGTTTGATTTTGATGATTTCCCGAACGTAGCGTCGATAAATCATCACTTCGATTGGGGCGCCATCGAATCCGCTCGCGAGCCGGAGATGCCCGATTTCAAGACTGCGGACGCGGTTTGCGCCTTCCTGCAAAAACCGCACGAGCAGCCATTCCTTTGCGCGACGGGTTTCTACAAGCCGCATTTGCCCTGGTACGTACCGCAACCATTCCTTGATCTTTATCCTCTCGACAAGGTCAGCCTGCCCTTTGTCAAGAATGACGACCTTGACGACGTTCCCGCCATCGCAAAGGCTTGGGCTCTGTCGCCGCCTGACCACGAGACCGTCCTGAACCACGGGCAATGGCGCAACGCCGTCCAAGGCCTATCTCGGGGCCATCTCCTACTGCGACACTCAGATTGGACGTGTGCTTGACGCACAACGGGTTCCACCTGGGCGACAAGCTGCACTGGCGGAAATTCGTGCTGTGGGAGGAAGCAACGCGATTGCCCTTCATTCTGGTGCCGCCACGAGGTATGGCGACATCGGCTCGCGTCGACCAGCCAGTCAGTCTGGTCAACTTGTTTCCTACGCTTCTTGATCTTTGCGGGTTCGAGCCACCGGCGGACATAGACGTCCGTTCACTCATGCCTTTGGCGCGGGGTGGCAAAATGGAAGACCATTGTGCGATCATGACATGGTTGCGCGGCAATCATTCTGTGCGGTCAAGCCGCTGGCGCTACACGCGCTACTCCGACTTGTCGGAAGAACTCTATGATTTGAGCGCCGACCCCTATGAGGTGGAACAATCTGGCCGGCGGCGCCCGCTTTGAGCAAATGCGCATGGATCTCGGTGCGCGCCTCCCGCCCGATCGTCTGGATTGAAGGTCAGCCAAGGGAATTTCCAAAAAAATATCTGGCGATGACTACAACTCCACGCTATGCGATACAAAGCGGCGGGGCTGGGGATTGGCACTCTAAACAGGTGATCGGTGACGGGTTTCCGTCGCTCTCGCACTACGTTAGTGTCCAAGTCCTTGCGCCTGGAGTTCAGTACTACCCAATGACATCCTATGTAGAGGTCGTGTCCGGACTTCGGCCGAAGATGCGGCGCGCCATTATAATGATCCAGGATCTGGTCATGGTCCTGGTCGCGGTGGCGCTGAGTCTGGGGCTTTCTCAGTCGAGACTTTCATTCGACGCGCTCTCCACGGCCGGCCTGGCGTGCTGGGCAAGTATTGTTTTTCTCAGCCATATGCTGTTTCGCTATTGCGGCCTCTACAACACCGTGTGGCGTTTCGCCTCCACGCCGGACTTCTTCAACATCCTGAAGAGCTGCGCCATCCTGACCGTCACGCTCTATGTCGTCTCGCTGGCGGTTCGATCGTTTCAGCCGGTGACCGGCCTCAACGAGCGCCAGTTCATCGTCTTTTTCCTCGTCTCCTTCACCATCATATCGGCGCCTCGGCTCTATTACCGGTTCCTGCGCGACGGGGCGAGCTGGCGAATCCTGAGCCGCAACGCAAACAATGCGGCGATCAAACAAGCGCTGTTCGTCGGCAGGCTTGGCGAAGCAGACGTCATCATCCGCTTCACACGCACGGCCGAGCCGGCCGAATATTCCATCGCCGGCATCATGGCCATCGAGAACGGCGCGCCGTTGGGCACGCAGATACAGGGCGTTCCGGTGGTGGCCGTGCGGCCCCGCCTGGTCGAGGTCCTCGAAGAATATGCAAGAGGCACCAAAAGCCTCGACATGCTGATTTTCGGCAATGGCACCGAACGCGAGATCGAGGAATATTCGGAACTGGTCCGTGTCGCCCGTCACAGCGGTATCGCCGTCGTCCAATTCTCCGGCGTTTCGGAGCTCGGCCAAGGCGGAAAGCTGGTACTCGACGCTGTCGAGATGGAAACCATCCTGCGCCGCTCCACAGTTGCTTCCGATATGGAGCGGATCGGCGGCTTTATCGGTGGCAAGCGCGTCCTGGTCACCGGCGGCGCCGGCTCAATCGGTCGCATCCTGGTCAAGCGGTCGCTGGAACTTGGCGCGCAGGCGGTTCTGGTCGCCGATATCTCGGAGTTCGGTATTTTCCAGCTCGACCAGCAGGTTGACGAAAAGGACCATGTCCGGCTCAAGAGCCGCATCGTCGATGTCACAGACCGGCGCCAGATCACCCGCGTCGTCAGCGATTTCAAGCCCGACATCATCTTCCATGCCGCCGCGCTCAAACATGTGCCGCTGCTCGAAGAAAATTGGGAATCGGCGATCCAGACCAACATTTTGGGCACCCTCGTCTGCGCCGAGGTTGCCGCTAAATGCGGGGTGCCGCAGTTCCTGCTGATTTCCAGCGATAAGGCGGTCGATCCGACCTCGGTGCTCGGTATGACGAAACGCGCCGCCGAGCAGATCGTCTCTTCGCTGCACGAAACGCACGCCACCGGGCCCAGCGGCCGTCGCTCCGGCACCAAGTTCATCGCCGTGCGGTTCGGCAATGTCTTCGGCTCCAATGGCTCGGTCGCCACCATCTTCCAGGCGCAGATCGAGGCCGGCGGTCCGGTCACCATCACCGATCGCCGCATGACCCGCTACTTCATGACGGTGGCCGAAGCCGTCGACCTCGTCATCATGTCGGCGGCCGACGCCGAGCGGCGCCAGGGCAAGGACGACTACGCCATCTACATGCTCGACATGGGCAAGCCGGTGCCGATCCTCGAAGTCGCTGAAACCATGATCCGCATGGCCGGCAAAAGCCCCTACACCGACATTCCGATCCGTTTCACCGGGATCAGGCCGGGCGAGAAGCTTCACGAGGTGCTGCATGGCGGCAATGAGGAGATCGTCGCGCTGGATATCCCCAAGATCTTCGGCCTCAGGACCGATGTCGTGGGATGGCCCAAGGTCCAGGCGGCGCTGACATTGCTGCAGGCGGCCATGCGCGATCAGGACAAGGCCTCGGCGCTCGCCGTCATGGCCGGCCTCTATCAGGCGGAAGAGCCTCCAAGTGACGCACGCCGGGAAACCGTTGCGAAAACAGTCGGGCAAGCTGGTTAGAGCAAGTTCCAGAAAAAGTGTGGAGCGGTTTTCCGTCCGGGATTGCGTCAAAACAAAGAGCCTGTCCTGATCGACCGGGATTGGCTATTGAAACCGATCCGATGGCCGTTCCCAGGCGTTTGCAGATGATTTTGAACCAGTGAGCAGACAAGATCAGCGCGTGGCCGTGCTGCTGGGCACCAAAGATGGCGCGGCTTTCCTTGACGAGCAGCTCGCGTCGCTGGCTGCGCAATCGCATCCTGTTGTCGACCTCTGGGTTTCCGACGACGGTTCGACAGACGGCACTTCGGCCATTATCGGCGCCTGGCAGAGCCGCTGGTCCAAGGGCCGGTTGACCCTGTCGAATGGTCCTCGCCAAGGCTTTGCCGCCAATTTCCGCGCGATGATCATCGATCCGCGCATCGAGGCCGACTACTACGCCTTCTGCGACCAGGACGACATCTGGGAGCCGGACAGGCTGGAGAGCGCCATTGCCTGGATGCAAGGGCACGACGCCGGAACGCCGCTGCTGTTTTGCTCCAGAACCGCAACCATGTCCGAAACCGGAGCAGCGCAAGGGTATTCGCCGCTGTTCCAGCATCCACCCGCATTTCGCAATGCGCTTGTGCAAAGCATTGCCGGCGGCAACACGATGATGATCAACCGCGCCGCGCGAAAGTTGCTGGCAAAGGCATCGGCAAGGACCGAGTTCGTCAGCCATGACTGGTGGACCTATCTGATCGTCACGGCTGCCGGCGGCATTGTCCGCTATGACCCGCGACCGCTGGTGCGCTACCGCCAGCATGAGGCAAACCTGGTCGGCGCCAACGTGTCGTGGAAGGCGAGGCTGTCGCGGCTGGGGCGCCTGTTCAGGGGCGAGTTCGCCGTCTGGACCGATCACAATCTGAGCGGCCTGGCGGTCAATCGCGACATCCTCTCGAGGGATGCCGCCGCCTGTCTCGGCCTGTTCACCAGGGCACGAAAGGGCGGTATCCTGCGACGCCTGCGCCTTCTCAGGAAAAGCGGCGTCTACCGGCAGACGCTGGCTGGGACGCTTGGGCTCTATCTGGCCTTCATCTGGCGGCGGATCTAGAGCATGCAGACACGGCCATGAGGGAACCCAAGCGAGCTTTCGACCTGGCGGTGGCGGCGCTGCTGCTGCCACTGGCCTCGCCTTTCGTCCTGCTTGCCATGCTGGCAATCAGGACGACGTCGCCTGGACCGGCACTCTTCTCTCAAACCCGTGTCGGCCAGCACGGGGTGCCGTTTGCCTGCCACAAGCTGCGCACGATGGTTGTGGGAACGCCGTCTCTGCCCTCGCATCAGGCGCCGGCAATTTCCGTCACTGCCGTCGGCAAGGTGCTGCGGAAATTCAAGATCGACGAGCTGCCGCAGCTCTGGAACGTGCTCAAGGGCGAGATGAGCCTGGTTGGGCCGCGTCCATGCCTGCCCACGCAAACCGAGTTGGTCGACCGCCGCAGGCAATTGGGTGTGCTTGCCGCACTTCCGGGCATTACCGGGCTGGCACAGATGAAAGGCATCGACATGTCGGATCCGAAACTCTGCGCCGAAACGGATGCCGAATATCTCAGGGGGGCCTCGATCGGACTCGACGTCAAAATCCTGCTTGGCACAATCTACCGGACCTGACGGGCCTGTCGTGCAAGTTCCTCAATCCGGCCGAGCGTGTCGGTTTCCGGCATCCAGCCTTCCGAGATCAGCAGTGACGGGTCGCAAATCTGTGTCGCCATGGAAGCGTCGTACGCTGCTTTTCTGCCAAGCAGTGTGGCGAACAGCCTGAATGGCCAGGCCGGCACAGGAACGAGCCGGGTCGGAACGTCGTATCCGTGCCTGAATGCAGTCAAGATTTCGAACATCGCAACGGGGGAAGCATCGCCCAGGACATAGGTCGGGCGCGGTGGCGTGGGACGAGTCAAAAGATGCGCCACGGCGCCAGCCACCGCGTCGCGCGATATCAGCGAACGAACTGCGGTGAAAGCGCCTAAGGGCAATGGTAAGGCAATGGCGGCAGCCCGCATCATTCCACGCAGGTTTCCCTTCATGCCTTCGCCATAGACCGGCGGCAGGCGCAGCGCCGTGGCATCGGAGGGCCTGGACGCATAGGCTTCCAGTGTCTTGATCTCGCCTTCGCGTTTCGAGCGCCCGTAGGCGCATTGCGGGGCAGGGAGCGTCGCCTCGCTGATCGTTCCGCTGAAACCAGGACCGGCTACTGCCCGGATCGACGACAGATAGATGAAGCGCCCGCTTGTCCGCGAGGCGGCCGCGCGCGCCAGCTGCGCGGTCAGTGTCGCGTTGGCTGCCATGAAGTCGGCTTCGCTCGCCTTGCGGTCATTGTTGAGCGCCGCACAGTGGACGACATGGGTGATATCTCGCATCAGCGCCTGGTATGCCTGAGCCGGTGCGTCGAAGTCCGGCAACAAAACCGCATCGCTCACGGGATCGAGCCGTTCCGGGTGGCGCGATGCCATGCGCACCCCGAACCCGGCTTCGCGCAGCTGGTTGACGACCTGCCTGCCGATGAAACCCGTCGCGCCTGTGACCAGCACTTTCACGGCCGGCTTGCCTGGGGGGCCGGGGCCGGTGCCTGTTGTTCCGGCAGCATTTGTTGCCGGCCCGATGCAAGATATGTCCCGGACACCAGGAACACCATCAGTGTGGCATCGAGGATGTCGTGGCCGACCAGGATGCCGGTCAGGCCGCCGATGAGGTAGGTGATCGCAGTGACGACAATCATCGTGGCGCCGAACCGCTCGATCGCGTCCGTGCTGGTGCGCAGCACGATGGCCGCGTTTCTCGCGGCAACGAAGAACACAGCCGCGAGCGTTACGGCTCCAAGCAGCCCGGCCTCCACCAATGCAGTCAGGAAGCCATTGTGAAAATGGCTGAAGCCCGTGGACGGCATGTGGAACTGATTGTGGAATCCATCCTTTATCAGCTCGCGGCTTGCAGCAATGCCGTGACCGAAAATCGGCATGTCGTGGAAGGCGCTCAGCCCAATCTGCCAAAGTGCTGCGCGCAAGCCGAGCGCGGTCGTGTGGTCGCCCTTCGTGGCGAGCCCATCCCAATCGCTGAACAGGAAGGCCGCGCGCTCGGAAATGATGGGGAGACCGATGACAGCGATGACGATGCCGATCGCGCCCGCGATCAGCAAAAGCCGAATGGCGTTTCTGTTGTTGAGCTTGCGACGGTTGATCAGCAGGACCGCGATGCCGGCCACCAGCATCGCCAGCCAGATGATCCGCGATCCCGAATAGACAATGGCGACCGCGCCGGCCAGTGTCGCGCAGGCCAGCAAAGCCCTGTTCTTTTCGACACCCGATAAGGCGCCTGTCAGGCACATCATCATGCTGAGGCAGGCGACGGTCGCGAACACGATCGGATTGCCGGCGCCGCCTTCGGCCCGTATGCCCAGCCAGTAATATTGCACGACCGCCAGCAGCACGGCGCCAAAACAGGCGGCGGCGCTCGCCAGCACGACGATGCGCGTCAGCGTGGTTTTCTCGGTAATGCTCCAGGTCGCGTATGAGACAGGGAAAAACAGGAAGGTGATCAGCCCTGCCAGATGCGGCGCATCCCTGGCGATCGAATTGTTGACGATGGAGGCGAGCACGCTTGCTGCGCAATAGGCATAGATGGCCACCGTCATCGCGGTCATCGGCCGGTCAATGTTGAAACGCCGTCTTTTCAACGCAAGCAGAAGCACCGACCACAGGCCGCCACCATTGAATAAAAAGCTGACCGCCGATCCCAGCACCGGCGGGAAAAAGAAGCACAGAATGGAGAAGGTGATGTTGATCCGTGACGGCGAAACGTGCTGCTTGATGGCGGAGATCGGGGTCAATGCTCTGGTTCACAATGCGCTGGGTCGCGTGGCGACGGACAATGTTTGGCGCGGCATTTGCGGCATGCCGCCCGGCGCAGGTTCAGGAGCCGGTATAGCGGCTGGGTGCGGTTTTCGAAAGTGCGACGAGGTCGGGCCGGCGTTTCTTTCGGTCCAGGCAAGATTTTTCCCGGCCTTTGAAGGCTATCGCTCCGTCGGGCAGGAATTTTCGGATTCTGGGCTTTTCATGGAAAATTCGTTGCCGATCGGTGTGGCCGCCGGCCTTTCCAGCGTTGTTATATCAGGTGGCGATCTGCTAGAACGCCGGCACGAACCGATAGTGTCCAGCAGTGAAGCTTGAACCGGGCGGCTGAAAAGGACGCCCGATCCATCTGATGCAAGGTCTGGATTGCACGAGAGAACGCTCACAGTCCATGAACATCGCGCTTACGCATCTGCAGCGGCTCGAGGCCGAGTCCATCCACATCTTCCGTGAGGTTGCGGCCTCCTTCTCCAAGCCGGTGATGCTCTATTCCGTCGGCAAGGATTCCTCCGTGCTGATGCATCTGGCGATGAAGGCCTTCTATCCGGCCAAGCCGCCTTTCCCCTTCCTGCATGTCGACACCACCTGGAAGTTCCGCGAGATGATCGCCTTTCGCGACCAGATGGCGCAGAAGCTCGGCTTCGACCTGCTGGTCCACGTCAATGAAGACGGCGTGCGCGACGGTATCAACCCCTTTGACCATGGCTCGAACACCCACACCCATGTGATGAAGACGGTGGCGTTGCGCCAGGCGCTCGACAAATACGGCTTTGACGCTGCCTTCGGCGGGGCGCGGCGCGACGAGGAGAAGTCGCGCGCCAAGGAGCGCATCTTTTCCTTCCGCAACGCCCAGCATGTCTGGGACCCGAAGAACCAGCGGCCGGAGATGTGGAAGATCTTCAACACCCGCATCGCGCCGGGCGAATCGATCCGCGTGTTTCCGCTGTCGAATTGGACCGAGCTCGATATCTGGCAGTACATTCTGCAGGAAAACATCCCGATCGTGCCGCTCTATTTCGCCAAGGAGCGGCCGGTGGTCGAACGCGACGGCATGCTGATCATGAAGGATGACGATCGCATGCAATTGCGCCCCGGTGAGACGATGGAGAACCGTCTGGTGCGTTTCCGCACGCTCGGCTGTTATCCGCTGACCGGCGCCATCGAATCCGACGCCGACACGCTCGAAGCCATCGTCGGCGAGATGCTGACGGCGCGCACCTCCGAGCGCCAGGGCCGCCTCATCGACCGCGATGAAGCCGGCTCGATGGAAAAGAAGAAGCGCGAGGGGTATTTCTGAGCATGCGCCATATCCTGGCCAAGAGCCTCGCTCCCACCGACGGCGTGCGCGAATACATGGCGGCGCAGGAGAAGAAGTCGCTGCTCCGCTTTCTCACCTGCGGCTCGGTCGATGACGGCAAGTCGACGCTGATCGGCCGTCTTCTGTCCGACACAAAGCAGATATTCGAGGACCAACTCGCCGCACTCGAGCGCGATTCCCGCAAGCACGGCACCACTGGCGACGACATCGACTTCGCGCTTCTGGTCGACGGCCTCGAGGCCGAGCGCGAGCAAGGCATCACCATCGACGTCGCCTACCGCTTCTTCGCCACGCCCAAGCGCAAGTTCATCGTCGCCGACACCCCCGGCCATGAACAGTACACCCGCAACATGGCGACCGGCGCATCGACTGCCGATCTCGCCATCGTGCTGATCGATGCGCGCCAGGGTGTGCTGCGCCAGACCCGGCGCCACTCGATCATCGCTTCGCTGCTCGGCATCCGCCATATCGTGCTTGCCGTCAACAAGATCGACCTCGTCGATTTCGACCAGGCGGTGTTCGACCGTATCGTCGAGGATTACCGGCAGTTCTCGCACGAGCTCGGCTTCCAGACGATCGTGCCGATCCCGATGTCGGCCCGCTATGGGGACAATGTCACCAGCCGCTCCGGCAAGACGGCGTGGTATTCCGGCCCGTCGCTGATCGAGCATCTCGAAACCATATCGGTCGACGAGGCCGCGGTCGAACTGCCGTTCCGGTTTCCGGTGCAGTATGTCAACCGGCCCAATCTCGACTTCCGCGGCTTTGCCGGCACCATCGCGTCCGGCTCCGTCGCGCAGGGCGACGAGGTGGTGGTCGCCAAATCCGGCAAGGCCTCGCGGGTCAAGCGCATCGTCGCGCAAGGCGGCGATCTTGCCCAGGCGGTGGCCGGCCAGGCCATCACCCTTGTGCTCGATGACGAGGTCGAGGTCTCCAGAGGCAACATGCTGGTGTCGCCGGCGGCACGGCCGCAGGTCGCCGACCAGTTCGCCGCCAACATCGTCTGGTTCGACGAGGCAGCGCTGCTGCCGGGACGCTCCTATATACTGCGCACCGAGACCGACCAGACCAGCGCCACCGTCACCGACCTGAAATACCGCGTCAACGTCAACGACTTCGCTCGCGAGGCGGCGAAGTCGCTCGAGATGAACGAAGTCGGCATCTGCAATATCTCGACCCGGGCGCCGATCGCCTTCGACACCTTCGCCGACAACCGCGATACCGGCGCCTTCATCCTGATCGACCGCATCACCAATGCCACGGTCGGCGCCGGCATGATCCTGCATTCCTTGCGCCGCGCCGAAAACATCCATTGGCAGTCGCTCGATGTCGGCAAGCGCGGCCGCTCCGACCTCAAGAGCCAGCGCCCCGCCGTATTCTGGTTCACCGGTCTTTCCGGCTCGGGCAAGTCGACCATCGCCAATCTGCTTGAGAAGAAGCTGTTCGCTTCGGGGCGTCACACCTACATTCTCGACGGCGACAATGTCCGCCACGGCCTCAACCGCGATCTCGGCTTCACCGACGCCGATCGGGTCGAAAACATCCGCCGTGTCGCCGAAGTGGCAAAGCTGATGGCCGATGCCGGGCTGATCGTCATCGTCTCCTTCATTTCCCCCTTCAGCGCCGAGCGGCGCATGGCCAGGGAGTTGATGGCCGACGGCGAGTTCGTCGAAGTGTTCGTCGATACGCCGTTCGAGGAATGCGCCCGACGCGACCCGAAAGGCCTTTACGCACGGGCGCTGAATGGCGAGATCAAGAACTTTACCGGCGTCGATTCCCCGTATGAAGCTCCCGAAAATCCCGAAATCCATCTCAAGACACTCGGCAAGACGGCCGAGGAGATGGTAGAGGCTCTGGAACACTGGCTGAATGAGCGCGACATTGCCGAAGACCAATATGACAGCGGCGGCGGCATCTGACGACGAAGTGATGCTCGACGTGTTCGAGCGCCTGGCGCTCAAAGCCGGACGCGAGGTGATGCGGGTCTTCAAGGCCGGCTGCGCGGTCGACAGCAAGTCGGACTCCTCGCCGGTCACGGAAGCCGACCGCGAGAGCGAGACGATCATCCTCGCCGGCCTGCGTGCGGCCTATCCCGATATTCCCTGCGTGGCCGAGGAAGAGGTCGCCGAAGGCATTGTGCCGCCCGATCTGGATGGCGCCTTCTTCCTGATCGATCCGCTCGATGGAACGAAGGAATTCGTCAACCGCCGGACCGATTTCACCGTCAACATCGCGCTTGTCCGGCACGGCGTGCCGGAGATCGGCGTCGTCTTCGCACCGTGCAGCGGGCGGTTCTTCTCTGGACGGCCGGGCTGGGCCGAAGCAATCGAGGTCGATGACGACTTCCGTATCGTCGGCCGCCGGCGGATTTCGGTTAGGAGGGCGGTCACGCCGTTGGCGGTCGTTGCCAGCCGCTCGCACAACACCCCGGAGACCGAAGCCTTCATCAAGGATCTCGGCGCCGCCGAGATCGTCTCGGTCGGCTCATCGCTGAAATTCTGCCTGCTCGCCGCAGCCGAAGCCGACATCTATCCGCGCTTCGGCCGCACCATGGAATGGGACACGGCGGCCGGCGACGCCGTACTGCGCGCCGCCGGCGGCATGACGCGCACGCTGGACGGCGAGCCGCTCACCTATGGCAAGCGCAAACAGAGCGACGACGAGGATTTCGCCAACCCGCATTTTATTGCGAGCGGGAAGGCGGCGGACGCGGCGTAACTTACGCCGCCGCTACATGCGCCGAGTTCGAGCCAATGTAGTTGCGGATCGTCTCGATGATGCGGTCCTGGTCGGCTTCGCTGAGATAGGGATGCATCGGCAGGCACAGGATGCGCTTCGGCAGTTCCTCGGAAACCGCAAGCCCGGTCGGCGTGCGCGGATGGTCGCGATAGGCGACCTGCTCGTGCAGCGGCTTCACATAATAGATCACCGAAGGGATGCCCTTTTCGCCGAGATGCGCCCTCAACCCGTCGCGCTTCGGCGTCTCGATGGCGTATTGCGCCCAGGCCGAGCGGCCACCGCCCAGATTGCGTGACGCCTTGACGATGTCGCCGAGACCTTCGGCGTAGCGCTTGGCCACCACCTGGCGGGCGACCATCTCGTCTTCGAGGATGGCGAGTTTCTCGATCAGGATCGCCGCCTGGATCGTGTCGAGGCGTGAATTGATGCCGACGCGGACATTGTCATACTGCGTCTCGCCCTTACCGTGGAACGCAAACGAGCGCAGCTGGTCGGCCAGCGCGTCGTCATTGGTGAACATCGCGCCGCCATCGCCGTAGCAGCCCAGCGGCTTGGCCGGATAAAAGCTGGTCGAGCCGACATGGCCGAAGGCGCCGCACATTGTGCCGTCGGCCGAACCGCCGATCGACTGCGCCGCATCCTCGATCACCAGCAGCCCTTCGCGCTTGGCAATCGCCATGATCGCCTCGTAGTCGGCGGCAAGCCCGAACAGGTCGACGGGAATAATCGCCTTCGGCTTCAGCCGGCCTTCCTTCTTGATCATGGCGATCGCCGCCTCGAGGCTGGCGATGTCGATGTTGTAGGTCTCGGCGTCCACATCGACGAAAACCGGTTCGGCCTTGGCAAGCGCCACCACTTCCGCCGTCGCGGCAAAGGTGAAGCTCGGCACGAACACCGCGTCGCCGGGGCCGATACCGGCGGCAAACAGCGGCAACAGCAGCGCGTCGGTGCCGTTGGCGCAGGCCACGACATGCTTGGTGCCGATATAGGCTGCGAGCTTGTTTTCGAATTCGGTGACTTGCGGCCCTAGGATATAGCGGCCTTCCTCGACGACATTGTCGATCGCGGCCTTCAGCCGGTCGCGGATACGTTCGCGCTGCGCGCCAAGATCGATGAACTGCATGTCGGCCTCAAAACGGTGTGGTGCGGGCTGCCCCGGGGGACAATGACACGCACAGAAACAACAACTTAACCGGGCCGCTGGTACCAGAGTTGGGCCGGTCTAGAAAGCCGGACCGGCCGCGGGACGGGTTGTCTAGGTGTCGCAGCCTGTTACTTCAGGCTTTCCTGCATTGCCGCAAGATGCCGGAAATCCGGGCTTCGCCGCCTATTAATCCGGCTAATTCAGTGCGTCTTTCCGGCTCGCGGAAACATAAAGTGATCGGCTGCTTGCAGCGGCTGGCGGCGGACTAAGCGTGGATCAGGCGATTTCGTGCCGCCAGGGCGGGTTGGCGCCGGCCCGCGACACGGTCACCGCCGCCGCTTTGGCGCCGAGGGCCAGCGCCTGACGGATGGCGTCCTCCGAAAGGCCGCCGATCCCGGCCTTGGTGAGCAGGCCTTGCTCGTGCAGCGAGGCCAGAATGCCGGCATTGAAAGTGTCGCCGGCGCCGACCGTGTCGACCACCTCCACCTTATGCGGCATCACCGTGACCTTGTGATCCCTGCTGTAGCCGACTGCGCCTTCGCTGCCATGGGTGACGACGATCAGCTTGGGGCCCCGATCGAGCCAATTGCGGATGACGTCCTCATGCGAGCCGGCCTCGCCGAACCAGTGCAGATCCTCATCCGATAGCTTCACGATGTCGGCCATCGCCATCATCGAGCGGATGCGCCGGAGGTGCTTGGCTTTGTCGGGGATGAAGTTCGGCCGGATGTTGGGGTCGAGCATCATGATGCGGCGTTGGTGCTCGCGTTTCATGAATTCTTCGTAGGCAGCACCCGCCGGATCCGAAATCAGGCTGATGGCGCCAAACAGCATGGCTTCGATCTCGGCGCCCAGTTTCGGCAGATCCTCTGTCGTCAGCATGCGCCCGGCGGTGTTTTCGTCGTAGAAAGTGTAGGTCGCCTGGCCGTTGGTGAGCCGCACGAAGGCGAGCGTGGTCGGGCGAGGGGAGGTGTGCGCATAGGTGGAGCTGACCTTGCTTGCGCCGAGCGCCTCGCGGAACTGGCCGCCGAACAGATCCGACGACAGGCCGGAAAAGAAGCCGGCGGGCGCGCCGAGGCGGCCAAGCGCGATCGCCGTGTTGAACACCGCGCCGCCGACATAGGGCGCAAAGGCCGGCTCGCCCTGTGTCGTGGTGCGCGGCAGCATGTCGATCAGGGCTTCGCCGCAGCAGAGGATCATGATTTCTTGTTCTCCGGCGGATAGATCACGCCCTTGCGGATGATGATGTTGGCATAGAGCCGCGGTTCGCTGGTGGCGACGATCGCATATGCCGACCGGACGCGTGCATAGAAGTCGGCGCCCGCCAGCGCAACCACCTTGCGGCCCGGCGCGCGCCTGGTGCAGATCGCCTCGATCTCGAGGTGGACCGGATCTGCAACCGAGGGATCGCCTTTGACCGAGGCACGAAACAGCGCTTCCGGCACGAAATCATCCACCGGCAGAACGCTCAAAATGGCGTCAAGCACCGGTATGAGGTGAAGACCGTCGGCGCGGATCAGCCGGTTTGCCTGTTCTTCCGCCGGATAGTTGCCGTCGACAAGCGCGATCTCGTCGCCATGGCCCATGGCGCGCAATGTCGCCAGAAGCTCCGGACCGAGCAGCGACGGAATACCGATCAGCATTCAGGTGCTCCGGGAAATGGTGGTCGAACCGATGAGGAAGCGTTCGGACAGCGGCAGGCTGGCGCCGCCCAGCGCCCGGGCATGGATGCCGACGGTGCCTTCGCGCACCACCGGAAGCTTCAGGCCTTCGCCGTCAATGGTGCCGATCGCCTGCCTGACGGCATCGACGAGCCGGCGGCGTACGGCGAGCGGCATCCAGCCATCGATCACCGCGGCCTCGAAATCGATCACCGAGGACGCCGCGACAATGGCGTAGGCAAGCGCCTGCGAGGCGGTGGCAATCCAGTCGTCCAGATCGGCGCCGATCTCGCCCCATTCCTGCGGCGAGGTCCAGAGATAGGAGCCGTCAATGCCGCGTGCGTTAAGCGCCTTTTCCAGCATGGCGATCGAGGCGACGTCGATGAGCTGCGTCGGCTTGCCGTCTGGTCCCGGCACCGGCATCGAACCCAGCGCCCCGGCATTTCCGGTTGGCCCGCCGAACAGCCGGCCGTTGAGCACGATGCCGCCGCCGGCAAAGGCGCCGATATAGAAATAGACGAAGTCGCGCGCGCCGCCGGTCTGGCCGAACACCAGTTCGGCGCCGCAGGCGGAGGTGGCGTCATTCTGCAGATAGACCGGGAATTCGCACTGCGCCTGGATGTCGGCACTGATGTCGCGATGGCGCCATTCGTCCATGATGTCGCGCGGCGCGCCGGCGGTGTCGGCCCAGTTCCACAGTTCGAACGGCATGGCGATGCCGAGCCCGGCAATGCGCTTGTCCTGCGCAGGTGTCAGTTCGGCGCGCATCGTCTTCATGCCTTCGGTGACGAACTCAACCGTCTCGCGCGGCGCCGGATAGCGGTAGGAGTGCTGCAGCATGGAACGCACAGTTCCGAGGAAATCGATCAGCACCAGTTCGGCGCTGCGGCGGCCGATCTTGAGGCCGATGAAGAAGGCGCCTTCGGGGTTCAGCGCCATCGGGATGGAGGGCTGGCCGATCTTGCCGCGCAACGGCGCCTGGCGCAGCAGCAGGCTGTCTTCCTCCAGTTCGCGCATGATGACCGAGACGGTCTGCGCTGAAAGCCCGGTCATGCGCGCAATGTCTGATTTGGCCAAGCTGCCGTGCTGGCGAACCAACGACAGCACCAGCCGCTCATTGTGGTCGCGCATACCGCTCTGGTTGGTGCCACGGTGGAGACGGCTGGCGGCCGCCTCGGGCGAACCGTGCCTCGCAATGCCGGTCTCCACCCTTGTTCCTTCCCTTGGTTTATTCTTACTGCTTTTGCGGCAGAATGAGTGAACCGCGCAAAGCTGTCAATAATAAATAAGAGTGATTTAATTATTGACAGGCGGCTCCCGCTGGTGTCATTTGAGGGCGCGTCCACACTGGGAGAACTTCAGTGGATGCGCTCGAGATGCCGGTTGGCGGCATCCGCATGGTTCCATGGGAGGAAGATCGTGACCAAAGCTTTATTGAAGTCCACCGTGTTCGCCGCGGCGGGCCTCGGCCTGATGGCGTTTGCTTCGACAGCATCGGCCGCCGGCGTCGGCGCCTGCCTGATCACCAAGACCGACACCAACCCCTTCTTCGTCAAGATGAAGGAGGGCGCGACCGCCAAGGCCAAGGAACTTGGCGTCGACCTCAAGACCTATGCCGGCAAGATCGACGGCGACAGCGAGAGCCAGGTGGCGGCGATCGAAAGCTGCATCGCCGACGGCGCCAAGGGCATCCTGATCACCGCGTCCGACACCAAGGGCATCGTGCCGACGGTGAAGAAGGCGCGTGACGCCGGCCTGCTGGTGATCGCGCTCGATACCCCGCTGGACCCGATCGATGCCGCCGACGCGACCTTCGCGACGGACAATCTGGAAGCCGGCAAGCTGATCGGCGCCTGGGCAGCCGCGACCCTCGGCGACAAGGCCAAGGACGCCAAGATCGGCTTCCTCGACCTGACCCCCTCGCAGCCGACCGTGGATGTGCTGCGCGACCAGGGCTTCATGATGGGCTTCGGCATCGACGTGAAGGATCCCAACAAGATCGGCGATGAGGACGATGCCCGCATCGTCGGCCACGACGTCACCAACGGCAATGAAGAAGGCGGCCGCAAGGCGATGGAAAACCTTCTGCAGAAGGACAACTCCATCACCGTCATCCACACCATCAACGAGCCCGCCGCTGTCGGCGCCTACCAGGCGCTCAAGGCGGTCGGTCTCGAAAGCCAGGTGCTGATCGTCTCGGTCGATGGCGGCTGCCCCGGCGTGAAGTCGGTGACCGAAGGCGTCATTGGCGCCACCTCGCAGCAATACCCGCTGCAGATGGCGGCACTCGGCATCGAGGCGATCGCCGCCTTCGCCAAGGACGGCGCCAAGCCGAAGCCGACCGAAGGCAAGAACTTCTTCGACACCGGCGTCAACCTCGTCACCGACAAGCCGGCCAATGGCGTGAAGTCGATCGACACCAAGGAAGGCCTCGCCAAGTGCTGGGGCTGATGGCTGTCTGACAGCCAGCGACAAGCTGACGGCCGGGGGCTTGATCCCCGGCCGCTTCGGGTGGACGATGCGTCACGCGAATAATCCCGGCAGCAGACCGGACAGGCGCGAGCGGGTCTCGGCATGGAGCTGAAGCCCAGGGGAGGAAACATGGCTCAAGCACAGGAATTCGAGAAGGTTCTCTCGAGCAGCGACACAAGCGTTGCCGCCTTTGACGAGCACAAATCGGCCGTCAAGCGCATCCAGCATTTCCTGCACTCCACGCCGGCGGCGGTGCCGCTGATTGTGCTGGTCCTGTCGATCGTAATTTTCGGCATCGCCATTGGCGGGCGTTTCTTCTCATCCTATACGCTGACGCTGATCCTGCAGCAGATCGCCATCGTCGGCATCCTCGGTGCCGCGCAGACACTGGTCATCCTGACCGCCGGCATCGACCTGTCGATCGGCGTGATCATGGTGATTTCAGCCGTGATCATGGGCAATTGCGCGGTCAGCTACGGCATGCCGGCCGTGCTCGCAGTGCCCATCGGGCTTGCCGCCGGCGCAGCCTGCGGCCTGCTCAACGGTTTGCTGGTCGCCTACATGAAGCTGCCGCCGTTCATCGTCACGCTCGGCACCTGGAACATCGTCATGGCGACGAACTTCATCTATTCGGCCAATGAGACGATCCGCGATACCGACGTCGACGCCCAGGCGCCGCTGCTGCATCTCTTTGCCCTGAGTTTCAAGATCGGCACGGCGGTGCTGACACTGGGCGTCATCGCCACGGTCGTGCTCGTTTTGATCCTCTGGTACGTGCTCAATCACACCGCCTGGGGCCGCCATGTCTACGCCGTTGGCGATGATCAGGAGGCGGCGAAGCTGTCTGGTATCCAGACCAAGAAAGTGTTGATGACGGTCTACACCCTTGCCGGGTTGATCGCCGCTTTCGCTGCCTGGGTTTCCATCGGCCGCAACGGCTCGATCTCGCCGTCAGCCGCCGTCACCGACTACAACCTGCAGGCGATAACCGCGACGGTGATCGGCGGCATTTCACTGTTCGGCGGGCGCGGCTCAATTCTGGGCACGCTTTTCGGCGCGATGATCGTCGGCGTCGTCTCGATGGGCCTCAACATGCTGGGCGCCGATCCGCAATGGAAGGTGCTGCTCACCGGTGTGCTGATCATCGGCGCCGTGGCGATCGACCAATGGATCAGAAAGGTTTCGGCATGACCGTGGAACCCATCCTCACCGCGCGCGGCCTGATCAAGCGCTATGGCCGTGTCACCGCCCTCGACAATGCCGACTTCGACCTCTACCCCGGCGAAATCCTGGCCGTCATCGGAGACAATGGCGCCGGCAAATCATCGCTGATCAAGGCGATTTCCGGCGCCGCCGTGCCCGACGAAGGCGAGATCCGTCTCGAAGGCAAAGCTGTCGCTTTCAAATCGCCCATGGAGGCGCGCGAGGCGGGCATCGAGACGGTCTACCAAAACCTGGCTTTGTCGCCGGCCCTGTCGATCGCCGACAACATGTTCCTCGGCCGCGAGATCCGCAAACCCGGCTTCCTCGGCGACTGGCTTCGCATGCTCGACCGGCCCGCAATGGAAAAGCGCGCCCGCGACAAGCTGACCGAGCTTGGGCTGATGACCATCCAGAACATCAGCCAGGCGGTGGAAACGCTGTCGGGTGGCCAGCGTCAGGGCGTGGCGGTGGCGCGCGCCGCCGCTTTCGGCAGCCGTGTGGTGATCATGGATGAGCCGACCGCGGCACTCGGCGTCAAGGAGAGCCGCCGCGTGCTGGAACTGATCCTCGACGTCAAGAAGCGAGGCCTGCCGATCGTGCTGATCTCGCACAACATGCCGCATGTCTTCGAGGTTGCCGACCGCATCCATATCCATCGGCTCGGCCGCCGCCTCTGCGTCATCGATCCCAAGCAATATACCATGTCCGACGCCGTCGCCTTCATGACGGGAGCGAAGGTTCCGCCGGAGGCTGCACTCGCTGCCTGATCGCTCGACGGATAAATTGCCGCAGGGGAACTGGCGGCATGCTGGTCTAAATCGATTGAACGTATGTTGCGATGCACTAGGATAGGCTGGGACTGAGAGCGAAAGCCGGTATGATCGCAGCACGATCACGAGAGGCAGTATGACGCGAACAATGACAGCCAAAGCCCCCGATCTCGAAATACCCGATCCCAAGACGCTGGCCGACGAAGTCTTGCTGGCTCTCAAATACCGGGTCGGCAAAGGCACGTCCGTTGCTACGCAATATGATTGGCTGACCGCCTCGATCAAGGTCGTGCGCGACCGCATCGTCGATCACTGGATGCAGGCGACGCAGGAGGCCTACGCCCAGCAGGAAAAGCGCGTCTATTACCTGTCGCTCGAATTCCTCATCGGCCGGCTTATGCGCGATGCCTTCTCCAATCTCGGCCTGATGGACAATATGCGAGAAGCGCTCAAGTCGCTGGGCGTCGACCTGGACCTCATCGCCGGGCTCGAACCGGATGCGGCGCTCGGCAATGGCGGTCTTGGCCGGCTCGCCGCCTGCTTCATGGAAAGCATGGCGACCGTCGACATTCCGGCCCACGGCTACGGCATTCGCTACGCCAACGGCATGTTCCGCCAGGAGATCCATGACGGCTGGCAGGTCGAACTGCCCGAAACCTGGCTCGACCACGGCAACCCCTGGGAGTTCGAGCGGCGGGAGCGTGCCTTCGAGGTCGGCTTCGGCGGCTCGGTGGAATCGATCACCTCCAAGGATGGCCGGCTCGAGCGTCACGTCTGGAAGCCGACCGAGCATGTCCAGGCCGTCGCCTACGACACGCCGGTGGTCGGCTGGCGCGCCAACCGCGTCAACACGCTGCGGCTTTGGTCCGGCATGCCGGTCGATCCGATCCTGCTCGACAAGTTCAACGCCGGCGACCACATCGGCGCGCTGGCCGAAAGCAACAAGGCCGATGCCTTGTCGCGCGTGCTTTACCCCGCCGATTCCCACAAGGCCGGCCAGGAACTGCGGCTGCGGCAGGAATATTTCTTCTCCACCGCGTCGCTGCAGGACATCGTCCAGCGCCATCTCAGCCAGTATGGCGATCTGGCCTCGCTGCCCGACAAGGCGGCGATCCACCTCAATGACACCCATCCGGCGATCGCCGTGCCAGAGCTGATGCGCCTGCTGATGGACGTCCATGGCCTGGATTTCGACCAGGCCTGGGACATCACCAAGCGCACCTTCGGCTACACCAACCACACGCTGCTGCCCGAAGCGCTGGAAAGCTGGCCGGTGCCGCTGTTCGAACGGCTTTTGCCGCGCCACATGCAGATCGTCTACGCCATCAATGCGCAGGTGCTGCTTGAGGCGCGCGCCACCAACCAGTTCTCAAACGAGCAGATCAGCCGCATCTCGCTGATCCAGGAAAATGGCGACCGCCGCGTGCGCATGGGTAACCTGGCCTTTGTCGGCTCGCACTCGATCAATGGCGTGTCGGCGTTGCACACCGAGCTGATGAAGGAGACGGTGTTTGCCGATCTCCACAAGCTCTATCCCGACCGCATCAACAACAAGACCAACGGCATCACGCCACGGCGCTGGCTGATCCAGTGCAATCCAGGCCTCACCGCGCTCGCCCGCGCGGCGATCGGGGACCGTTTCCTCGACGACATCGACGCCATCAAGGGGCTCGAAGCCTTTGCCGGCGACGCCGCCTTCCGCGACAAGTTCGCCGCCGTCAAGCGCTCCAACAAGGTCAAGCTCGCCAATCTGGTCGCAGACCGGCTCGGCATCAAGCTCGACCCGTCGGCGCTGTTCGACATCCAAGTCAAGCGCATCCACGAATACAAGCGCCAGCTGCTCAACATCCTGGAAGCGATCGCGCTCTACGATCAGATCCGCTCGCATCCCGAGCAGGACTGGATGCCGCGTGTGAAATTCTTCGGTGGCAAGGCGGCGCCCAGCTACCACAATGCCAAGCTGATCATCAAACTGGCCAACGACGTCGCCAAGGTCATCAACAGCGACCCGTCGGTGCGCGGGCTGCTGAAAGTGGTGTTCGTGCCGAACTACAATGTCAGCCTGGCCGAGGTGATGATGCCGGCCGCCGACCTGTCCGAGCAGATTTCGACTGCCGGCATGGAGGCGTCGGGCACCGGTAACATGAAGTTCGCGCTGAACGGCGCCTTGACCATCGGCACGCTCGACGGCGCCAATGTCGAGATCAAGGAATGCGTCGGCGACGACAACATCTTCATCTTCGGCCTGAGCACGGCGGAAGTCGCCGAGCGGCGCAGCAATGGCTACAACCCGCGCGCCGTGATCGAGGGCTCCCCTGAATTGGCGCAGGCTGTTGCCGCAGTATCGTCGGGCGTGTTCTCGCCCGACCAGCCGGATCGCTACCGCGAGCTGGTCGACGGTCTCTACAACAGCGATTGGTTCATGGTGGCGGCGGATTTCGACGCCTACGCCGCCGCCCAGCGCGATGTCGACGCCGTCTGGCGCAACAGCCCCGATTGGTACGCGCGCGCTATCCGCAACGTTGCCCGCGTCGGCTGGTTCTCTTCCGATCGCACGATCCGCCAATATGCGAAAGAAATCTGGAACGTGCCCGCCTGATATGATTGCATGAGGCCACGACAATGGGTCTTGTGCACAAGAACTGGTTCCCAGGGAGGGACACCGCCTGATGAAGAAACCGCGCGCGACCGCGACGACGAGCGGGTCGGACGGGCTGGCGTCAGCCGGCGATGTCGCCGCAATTGTTGCAGGCACGCATGGCGATCCTTTTGCAATCCTGGGCGTGCATGATGCCGGCAAGAGCCTGGTTGCCCGCTGCTTCGTCCCCAATGCCGAGTTCGTCACCGCATACACGCTGGCCGGCAAGAACGCCGGCGAACTCACGCGGCGCGACGACGCCGGTTTCTTCGAAGGCAGACTGTCGATCAAGAAGCGTCAGCCGCTGCGCTATCACGCCAAAAATGCCGGCGGCGACTGGTGGCTGACCGATCCCTATTCCTTCGGCCCGGTGCTCGGCCCGATGGACGATTACTATATCGCGCAAGGGTCGCACCTCAGGCTGTTCGACAAGCTCGGCGCCCATCTCCTCGACCATGAAGGCGCGTCGGGCGTCCATTTCGCCGTCTGGGCGCCCAATGCAAGGCGCGTCTCCGTAGTCGGCGACTTCAACGAATGGGACGGCCGCCGCCATACGATGCGCGACCGCCGCGACACCGGCATCTGGGAACTGTTCATTCCCGATATCGGCGCCGGCCACCCCTATAAATACGAGATCATTGCCCCGGACGGCGTGCGCCTGCCGCTCAAGGCCGATCCGTTCGCCTTCAAGTCTGAACTGCGCCCGGCCACAGCCTCAGTGACGGCGGTGCCGCCGGCGCATGAATGGGGGGACGAAGCGCATCGCGCTTACTGGCGAAAGGCCGATCCGCGGCGGGAAGCCATATCGATCTACGAGGTCCATGCCGGCTCGTGGCAGCAGCACGATGATGGCAGCTTCCTGTCATGGGACGAACTCGCCAACCAGCTCATCCCCTATGCTGTCGAGACTGGCTTCACCCACATCGAGTTCCTGCCGATCTCCGAACATCCCTATGACCCGTCATGGGGTTATCAGACAACCGGACTTTATGCCCCCTCGGCGCGCTTCGGCGACCCCGACGGCTTCGCCCGTTTCGTCGACGGTGCGCACCGCGCCGGCGTCGGCGTCATCCTCGACTGGGTGCCGGCGCATTTCCCGGTCGACGCGCATGGCCTCGCCAATTTCGACGGCACCGCACTCTACGAGCATGCCGATCCGCGCAAGGGTTTTCATCCCGACTGGAACACCGCGATCTATAATTTCGGCCGCCGCGAGGTGGTGTCGTTCCTCGTCAACAACGCGCTGTTCTGGGCCGAGAAATACCATGTCGACGGTTTGCGCGTCGATGCGGTGGCCTCGATGCTCTACCTCGATTATTCGCGCAAGGCCGGCGAATGGATCCCCAACGAGAAGGGCGGCCGCGAAAACCTCGAAGCGGTGTCCTTCCTGCAGAAGATGAACAAGGAGGTCTACGGCCACCATCCCGGCGTGATGACCATCGCCGAGGAATCGACCTCATGGCCGAAGGTCTCGGCGCCGGTGCATGAAGGCGGGCTGGGCTTCGGCTTCAAATGGAACATGGGCTTCATGCACGACACGCTGGAGTATTTCGCCAAGGAGCCGATCTTCCGCAAGCACCACCACAACGACCTGACGTTCGGATTGACCTACGCTTTCTCCGAGAATTTCGTGCTGCCGCTGTCCCATGACGAGGTCGTGCACGGCAAGGGCACGCTGCTCGGCAAGATGGCCGGCGACGACTGGCAGAAGTTCGCGACTTTGCGCGCCTTTTACGCCTTCATGTGGGGGTATCCCGGCAAGAAGCTGTTGTTCATGGGCCAGGAATTCGCCCAGCGCCGCGAGTGGAGCGAGGCGCGCGCGCTCGACTGGAACCTGCTCGACTTCCACCCGCATCGCGGCGTCTGGCAGACGGTGCGCGACCTCAACTATCTCTATCGCTCGCGCCCAGCGCTGCATGCACGCGACTGCGAGCCGGACGGCTTCTCCTGGCTGATCGTCGACGACAAGGAAAATTCGGTCTTCGCCTGGCTGCGCAACGCGCCCGGCGGCAACCCGATCGCCGTCATTTCCAACTTCACGCCAGTGCCGCGCGACAATTATCGCGTGCCATTGCCCAAGGTCGGCAAATGGCGCGAAATCATCAACACCGACGCTTCGGACTACGGTGGTTCGGGCAAGGGCAATGGCGGTGTGGTCGAAGCCAGGGCGGAAGGAGGAGGCATTTCGGCAACGATGCTTTTGCCGCCGCTGTCGACGATCATGCTTGAACTCGTTGCGGACTAGGTCCGTCAACTCGTTACGGATTAGGTCCGTCGACTCGTTGCGGACCGGGCGATGCTCCAGACTGGTAATTTGGGAGGGTAAAGATGGCAGACTTGAAGAGAACCCAGCCGCTGGCGCGCGATGCCATGGCCTATGTGCTGGCCGGCGGCCGCGGCAGCCGGCTCAAGGAATTGACCGACCGCCGCGCCAAGCCGGCTGTCTATTTCGGCGGCAAGACGCGCATCATCGATTTCGCGCTGTCCAATGCGCTGAATTCCGGCATCCGCCGCCTCGGTGTCGCCACCCAGTATAAGGCGCATTCGCTGATCCGCCACCTGCAGCGCGGCTGGAACTTCCTGCGGCCGGAGCGAAACGAAAGCTTCGACATCCTGCCGGCCTCCCAGCGTGTCTCGGAAACCCAGTGGTATGAAGGCACCGCCGACGCCGTCTACCAGAACATCGACATCATCGAGGCCTATGGCCCTGAATATATGGTGATCCTGGCCGGCGACCATATCTACAAGATGGACTACGAGCTGATGCTGCGCCAGCACGTCGATGCCAATGCCGACGTCACTGTCGGTTGCCTGGAAGTGCCGCGCTTGGAAGCGACCGGCTTCGGTGTCATGCATGTCGACGGCAAGGACAACATCATCGCGTTCGTCGAAAAGCCCGCCGACCCGCCCGGCATTCCCGACAAGCCGGAATTCGCGCTGGCTTCGATGGGCATCTATGTCTTCAAGACCAAGTTCCTGATGGAGCAGCTGCGCCGCGATGCCGCCGAGCCGGGTTCAAGCCGCGACTTCGGCAAGGACATCATCCCCTACATCGTACAGCACGGTAAGGCGATCGCGCACCGTTTCGCCAAGTCCTGCGTGCGCTCGACGGCCGAGAACGAAGCCTATTGGCGCGATGTCGGCACGGTCGACGCCTACTGGGAAGCCAATATCGACCTGACCGACATCACTCCCGAACTCGACCTCTACGACCGCGACTGGCCGATCTGGACCTATGCCGAATTGAAGCCGCCGGCAAAGTTCGTGCATGACGAGGATGGCCGGCGCGGTTCGGCCGTCTCCTCGCTGGTCTCAGGCGATTGCATCGTCTCGGGTGCTTCGCTGAAGCGCAGCCTGATCTTCACCGGCGCGCGCATCAACTCCTATTCGACGCTGGAAGAGGTCGTCATGCTGCCCGACGTTCATGTCGGCCGGAACGCAAAGTTGAAGCGCGTCGTCATCGACCACGGTGTAAGGATACCGGAAGGGCTGGTGGTTGGCGAAGACCCTGTTCTCGACGCCAAGCGTTTCCGGGTTTCGGAAAAGGGCATCTGCCTGGTCACGCAGGACATGATCGACAAGCTGAAGCTGTAAGACGGGGTACCATAAACGCATGCAGGTTCTGTCGGTCACGCCCGAGATATTCCCGCTGATCAAGACCGGCGGACTTGCCGACGTGACCGGCGCATTGCCGATCGCGCTGGCCGCCAAGGGCGTGACCATGCGCACGCTCATCCCCGGCTTTCCCCAGGTGATGGACGCCTTCAAGAAAAAGAAGGCTGTCTATCAATACCCGCTGCTGCAGGGCGGCAAGGCTTCGGTCCATGCCGTCAAGATCGCCGGGCTCGACCTGTTCGTGCTCGACGCGCCGCATCTCTACGACCGTCCCGGCGGCCCTTACGGCAATGCGGCCGGCGCCGATTGGCCCGACAATTGGCGGCGTTTTGCTGCGCTGAGCCAGGTCGGTGGCGATATCGCCGGCGGCGCCATTTCCGGCTACCAGCCGGATCTCGTCCACGCCCATGACTGGCAGTCGGCGATGACGCTGGCCTATATGCGCTACGGCAAGGCGGTCGGCGTGCCGTCGCTGATCACGGTTCACAACCTTGCCTTCCAGGGTCAGTTCGGCGCCGGCATTTTTGGCGAGCTCGGCTTGCCGGCCGCGGCGATGGCGCTCGACGGCGTAGAATACTATGGCGGCGTCGGCTTCCTCAAGGCCGGCCTGCAGGCGGCCTGGGCGATCACCACGGTGAGCCCCACCTATGCCCAGGAAATCCGCTCGCCGGAATTCGGCATGGGCCTCGACGGCCTGATCAACATGCGCTTTTCCGACCTCTACGGCATCGTCAACGGCATCGACACCGACATCTGGAACCCGGAGACCGACAAGCATCTGGTGTCGGCCTACTCCGCCGCGACGCTCAAGGCTCGGCTTCCCAACCGGGCGGTTGTCGAGGACCGTTTCAGCCTCGAGCGCGACGACAGTCCGATCGTCTGCGTCGTCAGCCGGCTGACCTGGCAGAAGGGCATGGACATACTGGCGGCTGTGGTCGACGGCGTCGTCGCCACCGGCGCGCGGCTGGCGATCCTCGGCTCAGGCGACGCCGGCCTGGAAGGCGCGCTGCTGGCTGCCACCGCCCGCCATCGCGGCCGTGTCGGCGTCGTCGTCGGCTATGACGAGGGGCTTTCCCACACCATGCAGGGCGGCTGCGACGCCATCGTCATCCCGTCGCGCTTCGAGCCTTGCGGGCTGACCCAGCTTTACGGCCTACGCTATGGCTGCGTGCCGGTCGTCGCCCGCACCGGCGGCCTTGCCGACACCATCATCGACGCCAATGAAGCAGCGATCTCGGCCGGTGTCGCCACCGGCTTCCAGTTCGCGCCCAATAGTGGCGGCGCCATGCTGCACGCCATCCGCCGGCTGGTCGATGCGCATTCGAGCCCGGCCGTCTGGGAACAGATCCAGCGCCAGGGCATGAAGGCCGATGTCTCCTGGGACAAGAGCGCCGACAAATACGTTGAACTCTACCGCCTGCTGCTTTCGAAAAGGGTTGCCTGAAGCATGATCCGGACCGTCGCCACCAAACCCTATCTCGACCAGAAACCCGGCACGTCCGGCCTGCGCAAGAAGGTGCCTGTCTTTCAGCAGGAGCACTATGCCGAGAACTTCATCCAGTCGATCTTCGACGCGCTGGAGGGCTTTGAGCGCAAGACGCTGGTGATCGGCGGCGACGGCCGCTTCTACAACCGCGAGGTCATCCAGAAGGCCATCGCCATGGCGGCGGCCAACGGCTTCGGCAAGGTGATGGTCGGGCAGGGCGGCATATTGTCGACGCCGGCGGCGTCGCATGTCATCCGCAAATACAAGACCTTCGGCGGCATCATCCTGTCGGCCAGTCACAATCCGGGCGGCCCGCACGAGGATTTCGGCATCAAGTACAATGCCGGCAATGGCGGCCCGGCGCCGGAAAAGCTGACCGACGCGATCTTCGAAAAGACCAAGACGATTTCGAGCTTCAAGACCGCCGACATCGACCAGATCGACATCGATAAGATCGGCACGGTGACCGCCGGCGGCATGGCGGTCGAGATTATCGACCCGGTCACCGACTATGCCGAATTGATGGAGAGCCTGTTCGACTTCGACGCCATCCGCGCCAATTTCAAATACGGCTTCCGCATGCGCTTCGACGCCATGCATGCGGTCACCGGCCCGTATGCCAAGGAAATCCTCGAGCGCCGGCTCGGCGCGGAGAATGGCACCTGCCGCAACTACAAGCCGCTGCCGGATTTTGGCGGCCATCACCCGGATCCGAACCTGGTCCACGCCAAGCATCTCTATGACGAGATGATGGGACCGGATGCGCCCGATTTCGGCGCCGCTTCCGACGGCGACGGTGACCGCAATCTCATCATCGGCAAGGGCATTTTCGTCACCCCGTCGGATTCGGTGGCCATGCTTGCCGCCAATGCGCAATTGGCGCCGGGCTACAAGGACGGCCTCAAAGGCATCGCCCGCTCGATGCCGACCAGCGGCGCTGCCGACCGCGTCGCCGAAAAGCTCGGCATCGGCATCTACGAAACGCCGACCGGTTGGAAGTTCTTCGGCAATCTGCTCGATGCCGGCATGGCAACGATCTGCGGCGAGGAAAGCGCCGGCACCGGCTCGAACCATGTCCGTGAAAAGGACGGGGTGTGGGCGGTGCTGTTGTGGCTGAACATCCTGGCCGTGCGCGGCGAAAGCTGCAAGGACGTCGTTACCGAACATTGGGCGACCTACGGCCGCAATTACTATTCACGTCATGACTATGAGGAGGTCGAAACCGAGCGCGCCAACGCCCTGGTCGACGAGTTGCGCGCCAAGCTCGCTTCGCTGCCCGGCACCAGCGTGCGCGGACTGAAGATCGCCAATGCCGACGACTTCGCGTATCACGATCCCGTCGACGGTTCGGTGAGCAAGAACCAAGGCATCCGCATCCTGTTCGAAGGCGGCTCGCGTGTCGTGTTTCGTTTGTCCGGCACCGGCACGTCGGGTGCTACGCTACGCGTCTACATCGAGCGCTACGAGCCGGACAGAGCGCGGCATGATCTCGACACGCAAGAGGCGCTCGCTGACCTGATCGCGGCTGCCGATGATATCGCCGGGATCAAGAGCCACACCGGGCGCAACAAGCCGAGCGTGATTACTTGAGGGTGGTGACGTCTTTACCCTCCCCCTTGTGGGGAGGGTCGATCCGCGCAGCGGATCGGGTTGGGGGTGCTCGTAAAGCGCTTTCCCCGCGCCGACCCCCACCCCGCTCACTTCGTTCGCGACCCTCCCCACAAGGGGGAGAGTGGAGGATGCGCCGATGATCCAGCTCGGCGCAACCGTCACTCCCGAAGGCATCCGCTTCGCCGCCTGGTCGTCATCCGCGCGGCGCCTGTGGGTGTCGATCTTCGACGACACCGGCGCCCGTGAAATCGACCGGCTCGAACTTCAGCCGGAAGGCGAGAGCGTCCATGCGCTGTTCGTCGCCGGCCTTGCCGCGGGTACGCGCTACGGCTTTCGCGCCGACGGCGAATATGCGCCGGAGCGCGGGCTGTGGTTCGATCCCGACAAGCTGCTCACCGATCCCTACGCCGTCGAGATAGACCGGCCCTACCAGCATCATTGGCGGCTTGCCGTCCGGCGCAACGAAGGCACCGATACCGCGCCGCTGATGCCGAAGACCGTCGCCCGCGCGCTGCCGAAGCCGCTACCGGCCAAGCCGCCTTTGTTCCAGCCGGGCGGCCTGATCTACGAACTCAACGTCCGCTCCTTCACCAGGCTGCATCCGGACGTACCGGAAGCGCAGCGCGGCACCATTGCAGCCCTTGCCCATCCGGCTATCGTCGAACATCTCAAGAAGATCGGCGTCTCCGCCGTTGAGCTAATGCCCGTGACGGCATGGGTCGATGAGCGCCATTTGCCGCCGCTGGGCCTCAGCAATGCCTGGGGCTACAACCCAGTCACCTTCATGGCGCTCGACCCGCGCCTGGCGCCCGGCGGCATCGCCGAGTTGCGCGATACTGTGGGGGTGCTGCGCAGGGCTGGCATTGGCACCATCCTCGATCTCGTCTTCAATCATACCGGCGAAAGTGACCGGCTCGGGCCGACGCTGTCGCTGCGCGGCCTCGACAATCAAGCCTACTACCGCAGCGAGCCGGACGGCAGGTTGGCCAACGATACCGGCACCGGCAATACCATTGCCTGCGACCATCCGGTCGTTCGCGACATGGTACTCGACACGCTGCGCCATTTCGTCCGCCATGCCGGCGTCGACGGTTTCCGCTTCGACCTGACGCCGGTCCTCGGCCGCGTCGATGGCGTATTCGATCCGGCGGCCCCGTTGCTCGAGACCATCGCTGGCGATCCTCTGCTTGCCGATAGGGTGCTGATCGCCGAGCCGTGGGACATCGGCCCGAATGGCTATCAGCTCGGCAATTTCCGGCCGCCTTACCTCGAATGGAACGACCGCTACCGCGACGACGTCAGGCGCTTCTGGCGCGGCGATGCCGGCGCGGTCGGTGCGCTGGCGACAAGGCTCGCCGGCTCCTCCGATGTGTTCGGCAGGGAGGGCCAATCCGCCAGCCGCACGGTCAACTTCATCGCCGCACACGATGGCATGACGCTGGCCGATATCGTCGCTTATGAAGCCAAGCACAACCAAGCCAATGGCGAGAAGAACCGCGACGGCCACAATGAGAACTTGTCCTGGAACAACGGCGTCGAGGGCGAAACCTCGGACAAGGCGATTGCCGAGGCCCGTTCCCATGATCGCTTCGCGCTGCTCGCCACTCTGTTTGCCTCGCGCGGCACCATCATGCTGACGGCGGGCGATGAATTCGGCCGCACGCAAGGGGGCAACAACAACGCCTATGCGCAGGACAACGCCATCACCTGGCTCGACTGGGCCGGGCGCGACGTCGGGCTGGAAGCCCATGTGTCGGCGCTCGCAGCTCTGCGCGGCGCGGTGCCGGCGCTTTCCGATACGCGCTTCCTGACCGGAGAGCCGCCGGCCGGTTCTGATGTGCCCGACGTCGCGTGGCTGACCGAGACCGGCGCGCCGCTCGGCGAAGCCGACTGGAACGATGGCTCGCGCCATCGCCTCGTCATGCTGCTCGGCGATGGCGGGGAAGGCCGCCTGGCTGTGATCGTCAATGGCGATCGCCGCCAATGCGTCTTCACGCTGCCCGCGCGGCAAGGGTTTGAATGGCAGCCGGCTGTTGAAGCGCAAGCGGTCGACCTCGCGTGGCCGCTGCCCGGCCGCAGTGTCAGTTTCATGATCGAGCGCCGGACCGCAAAGGCCCGCGCCAGGAAGGGTCCGTGATGGCCGACGACAATGCCCAGCCGGGAGCCGAACAGAGCGCCGACTGGTGGCGCGGCTGCGTCATCTACCAGATCTATCCTCGCTCCTTCCAGGACACCACCGGCGACGGCAGCGGCGACCTCTCAGGCATCACCTCACGGCTGGCGCACGTCGCCTCGCTCGGCGTCGACGCCGTCTGGCTGTCGCCCTTCTTCAAATCGCCAATGGCCGATATGGGCTACGACGTCTCCGACTATCAGGCGGTCGATCCGATGTTCGGCACGCTCGACGACTTTGACGCGCTGGTTGCCGAGGCGCACAGGCTCGGCCTGAAGGTGATCATCGATCAGGTGTTGTCGCACTCCTCCGACAAGCACGAATGGTTTGTAGAGAGCCGTGCCAGCAAGGATAATCCCAAGGCTGACTGGTATGTCTGGGCCGACACCAGGCCGGACGGCAACGCGCCCAACAACTGGCTGTCGGTCTTCGGCGGCCCGGCCTGGGAGTGGGACGCGACCCGCCGGCAATACTACATGCACAATTTCCTCGCCTCGCAGCCGGACCTCAACTTCCACAATCCTGAGGTTCAAGACGCGTTGTTGCAGACGGTGCGGTTCTGGCTCGAGCGCGGCGTCGACGGCTTCCGCCTGGATACGGTCAACTACTATGTCCACGACCGCTGGCTGCGCAGCAACCCGCCGCTGGCGTCGAGCGTCGCCGGCACCAACGGCGAAACCAACACCTATCTCTTCCAGGAGCACCTGTTCGACAAGACGCAACCGGAAAACCTCGATTTCCTCAGGCGCTTCCGCGCTTTGCTCGACGAATATGACGGCCGCGCCAGTGTCGGCGAGGTCGGCGACGAAGGCCGCTCGCTGCAGACGCTGGCCGCCTACACATCCGGCGGCGACAAGCTCAACATGTGCTACACCTTCGACCTGCTCGGCCCGCAATTCTCAGCCGCCCATGTGCGCGGCTGCGTCGAGGCCTTCGAGGCAGCCGTCGCCGACGGCTGGGTCTGCTGGGCGTTCTCCAACCACGATGTCGTGCGCCATGTCAGCCGCTGGACGCGGCCGGGCGGCGATCCAGATGCGGTGGCGACATTCGCTATCGCTTTGCTCTCCTGCCTGCGGGGCTCGATCTGTCTCTACCAAGGCGAAGAGCTTGGGCTGGAGGAGGCGGAGCTGACCTTCGAGGATCTGCGCGATCCCGTCGGCATCCGTTTCTGGCCGGGGGTAAAGGGCAGGGACGGCTGCCGCACACCGATGGTCTGGGAAGCGGGCGCCGACAATGCCGGTTTTTCCTCGGGAAAACCCTGGCTGCCGGTGCCGGAAAGCCACCGCGCTCGGGCGGTCGATATCCAGAACGCCGACGACAAGTCCGTGCTCGCCGGCTACCGGACGATGCTCGCCTTGCGCAAGGCGCATCTGGCGCTGGTCAAGGGCCCGATTCGCTTTCTCGATACCGACGGCGATGTCCTTGCCTTCATCCGGCAGGGCGAGGACGCGATATTGCTCTGCGTCTTCAATTTCGCCGACAAGCCGGCCGACTGGCGGCTGCCGCCGGATCTCCAGCCTGTCGAGACGATCGCTCTGGGTGGCGGTGCCGTCCTGCAGGAGGAGGGGCTGTTGCTGCCGGCCCTGGGCTGGTTTGTCGGCAAGGTAGGCTGATCTTCAGGGACGCCGTCCGGCGTCAACAAAGATCGTGTCCGCATGCAACCGTGCCGAGTGATCCGTGCAACGCCACCGGCGCCATGTTTTTCATTTCGGGCTTCTTCGGTACTTTCGTCGAGCTTGGCCACGAACGGCATTCCTGGAATGTTTCCAGATGGTTGCGCCAATTACAACTGATGAGGGCAAAACGCAAAATTACAGGACAACCGGAAGCTGCACCCAATTGAACCTGGTAATATAGATTAGCTATGGCTGGTTTAGGGTGAGGATGCTCACTTAGCGTCAAGCAAGACTCGGTTGAAATAATATTTCCGTCTGTCTAGTCTCCTGCCACCAGCTGCCGGGACGGGAACCGGCGGCGCGCTCGAAGGGGCCAGAAATCGGTTCCGGGGCGTCAACACTCGTAAGGCGCAGCCGATGGGCAGCGCCACAGGGAGAGACTTCATGCTGAAAAATATGCTGAAGGCGACGCTTGTCGCCGCGACCATGACCTTTGCCGCAGGCACGTTCCTGACGCCGGCCCTTGCCGAGACCGTCTATAACAGAGGCAGCGCCGCCGAAGCGGAGACGGTCGATCCGCACAAGACCTCGACCGTCTACGAAGCCGATATCATACGCGACCTGTTCCAGGGACTGGTCATGCACGATCAGAAGACGAACCTCATCCCGGGCGCCGCCGAAAGCTGGACGGTATCGGATGACGGCACCGTCTACACCTTCAAGCTGCGCAAGGACGGCTTGTGGTCGGATGGCAGCCCGGTGACGGCGGACGACTTCGTTTATTCCTTCCGTAGGCTGGAGGATCCGGCGACCGCCGCCGAATACGCTTCCATGCTCTATCCCGTGAAGAACGCCGAGGAAGTCAACACCAAGAAAGGCAAGCCCGAGGACATGGGCGTCAAGGCGATCGACGCCAACACCCTGGAAGTGACGCTGAAGGCGCCGACGCCATACTTCCTGGAGATGCTGACCCACCAGGCTACCTACCCGGTCAACAAGGCCTCGATCGACAAGCTCGGCGCCGACTGGATCAAGGCGGGCAATCTCGTTTCGAACGGCGCCTATACATTGGCCGAGTGGATTCCCAACGACCACATGAAGCTGGTCAAGAATCCGAAATTCTGGGATGCCGCGACCGTCAAGATGGACGTCGTCAACTACATCCCGACCGAAGACCGCTCTTCGGCGATGAAGCGCTTCGAGGCAGGCGAACTCGACAGCTACGGCGACCTGCCGACCGAACAGCTCGCTGACCTCAAGACCAAGTTCGGCGATCAGGTCCGCGTCGGACCGTATCTCGGCACCTATTATTACGCGATCAAGACCGACAAGGCGCCCTGGGACAATGTCGAGCTGCGCAACGCCATCTCGATGGCTATCGACCGCGACTTCCTGGCCGAAAAGGTCTGGCAGAATTCCATGCTGCCTGGCTATTCGATGGTGCCTCCGGGCATCGCCGGCTACACGCCGGCAATGGCCAAATACGCCGACATGCCGCAGATCGACCGCGAGGACGCCGCCAAGAAGATCCTTGAGAAACTCGGCTATACGCCCGAGCATCCGCTGAAGATGGAGATCCGCTACAACACCTCGGAAAACCACAAGAACACCGCGGTTGCCATCCAGGAACAGTTGAAGCCGCTTGGCGTCGAGATCACGCTGCTCAACACCGATACCAAGACCCACTATTCCTTCCTCGAGCAGAAGGGCAACTACGACGTGGCGCGTGCCGCCTGGATCGCCGACTACAAGGATCCCGAGACCTTCCTCGGCATCACCCGCAAGGCCAGCGGCAACAACTATTCGAACTACGTCAGCCCGGCATATGAGGCGGCCATGGACAAGGCCGCGGCTGCCGGCGGCAAGCCGGAAGAGCGCATGAAGGACCTCACTGAGGCCGAGCGCATCCTTGTCGATGACGTCGGCAACATTCCGCTTCTCTACTACAGCTTCCACGATATCGTTTCCTCGAAGCTGCATGGCTTCGATGACAATGTGATGGACATCCATCCGTCCCGCTTCGTCTCCAAGGACTGATAATCATCCTTGACTGGACCGCCCCCCCCCCAATTTGGGGGGGGGGCGGGGGGGGGAAAGCCACCGGGCCCAAATGGGGGGGGGATTTTGGGGAGCCCCGGGGGCTGTGTTTTGGCCCCCGCGGGG